>JBBRPG010000128.1:0-11874 GCA_038228485.1 Alphaproteobacteria bacterium | reverse complement strand
GGTCGCCGAGCAGCTCGTGCAGGCCGGGGATTGTAACCTCGGCAATGTCGGCGCCGAGACCGCGCATTTCCTTGGCAGCGCCGCGGATGATCGCCGCGACTTCGGCGTCTTCCGGCGCGGTCTGCATGATGTCGGCGAGGATGCCGATGCGCGCGCCGCGCAGCCCGTCGGGATGCAAAAACGCAGCGTAGGAGGCCGGGATGTTGCCAAGGCTCGCGGCGGTCGGCGGGTCGTCGGGATCGTAGCCGACAGTCGCGTCGAGCACGACGGCGAGGTCGGCGACGCAGCGCGCCATCGGGCCGCCGATGTCCTGGGTGCTCGACAGCGGCACGATGCCGGCGCGGCTGGCGAGACCTTGCGTGCCGCGGATGCCGGCCAGGCTGTTATGCGCCGCCGGGATGCGGATCGAGCCGCAGGTGTCGCTGCCCATCCCGATCGCGGCGAAATTGGCGGCGATGGCGGCGCCGGTGCCGCCGCTCGACCCGCCCGGGTTGCGGTCGAGCGCATAGGGGTTGCGGGTCTGGCCGAACAGCGAGCCGACCGTCGTCACCCCATAGGCGAACTCGTGCATGTTTGCCTTGGCGACGACGATCGCGCCGGCCGCGCGCAGCCGCCGGACCAAAGTCGCGTCGGACGGCGGCGCCCAGCCTTTGAGCAGCACCGAGCCGGCGGCGGTCTGCATCCCGGCTGTCTCGTAATTGTCCTTGACGATGATCGGCACACCGTGGAGCGGGCCGCGCACCGTGCCGGCGCGGCGCTCGGTATCGAGCGCGTCGGCCTCCGCCGCCGCGTGTGGGTTGACGACGCTGATCGCGTTGAGCGCCGGGCCGCGCTGGTCGTAGGCGTCGATCCGCGCGAGATATTGCGCCACCAGCTCGCGCGAGCTGACCGCCCCCGTCGCCAGCGCGACCTGGATTTGCGCCGCGGACGCTTCCAGCAGGTCGAACGACGCGGCCATCCGGTACTCGCGCTAACGATCGCTGAGCGGCGGCAGGCCCTGTTCGGCGCGGACTTCGTTGATGATCTGCAACACCCGCTCGCGGTAGGGGCGGAACTGGATGCCGAATTCGGTGACGACCCTGGAATTGTCGATCATGAAGTTGCCGCTTAGCTCGCGGCCGCCGGTCTCATGGTCGAAGGTGATCTGCGCGTCGGGCAGGAACTCGCGGACGATGTCGGCGATCTCGCCGAGGCTGATGGTCTGGCCGCCGGTGTTGTAGACGGCGTGCTCCGGCTTGTCCTTCATCGCGACGCGGGCGAAAATCTCGGCGATCTCGTCGACATGGACGGGAGAGCGCATCGAGTCCTTGTAGGGCATGTTGACCGGCTGGCCGCGCGCCGGCTTGGTGACGATGAAAACATGGTCGACCGAGCCGAAAATCTTGTCCGGGCCGGTAACGTTGGCGGGGCGGATCGTGGTGATCTCCATGCCGTGCTTCTCGCGGTAGTCCTGCGCCTGCCACTCGTTGAAGATTTTGTGCATCGCGTACTGTACATGGCCGTGGCGAAAATCGGTCTCGTCGACCAGGCGCTCGCCGTAGTTCTTCTGCTCGCCGCTGACCGCGACCGAACTGGCATAGACGACGCGGTTGCAGCCGGCGAGCCGCGACGCCTCGAACACGTTGTCCATGCCGAGCACATTGAGCTTGAAGGCGACGCGCGGCGGCAGGTCGCTGCCGATGTAATAGGCGAGGTTGACGACCCGGTCGGGCTTGGTCTCGGTGATCCGCGCCATGACGTCGTCGAACTGGCTGACGTCGCCGCGCACCACCCGCACCTGCTTGCCGAGCGCCGAGTAATCGGCGGTCTGCGGGGCGATGTCCATGCACACGATCTCCTCGCCGCGCTGGGCGAGGAGCGGCACCAGGCGCCGTCCGATAAACCCCGTGCCGCCGACGATCAACGTGGTCATGGCTCTTTCCTCCCGTATTGCGTCCGAATTCAGTCGACGAACCCTAGCCGCGAAATCGCAAGGCGCGCAATGCACCGCGCCGATGCTGCTGGCCGGTGGCAGCGACATCGTCGAGTGAGGTATGCGCCGTTTTCATGTCGTTAGCCTCCTGGCCGGCCGTCTTTGATTTGGATCGGTGGCGAAATGTGCGAATATTTGGTTGAATGACTCACGCGTTCTCGAGAGGTGTCCGGAGATGATGTCGAAAGAAACGAGCTTTACCGCAGCGCCGCTGAGCTTCACCGTCAGGCACGAGTTGTGGGACGAGAACATCCAGGATCACGCCGATCAGGGCGTCGTCATCTCGGTCAAGGCGCAGGTCGCCGGCAAGGACACGACCCTGCTGCGGTTCAGCTGCTTTGATGTCGAGAAGAGCTACGACTACGGGCCCGAGAACAAGGAGCTCGCGGTTGCCGGACCGGAGATGCTGGGCGGCTCGATGCTGACCAACCATTACCAGATGGACCCGATCGCCTGCGGCAACCCGATCGGCTGGACGATCAAGACCCTCGGGTCGAAGTTGACCAAGATGCTCGACCGCGCCGGCTATCCGGCGATCGCGAAGACCGTGAAGGCCGACGCGGTGCGCCAGGTTCTGCCCGAGGTCGAGGCCTGCGCCCGCGAGGTTTACGCGACGAAGCGCAACACCGTGAAGCACAATCGCGGCACGGACCTCTTCGAGGCCGGCAACATCCGCTTCGGGCTCGAGATGCGGCGGCTGCCGATGGGCGATGGCGGCCTCGCCATCCACGTCCTTGCCGATATCGGCGGCACGCCGGGCAAGCACTACACCGAAGAGACCGAGTTGCTCGCCTTCGACCATTTCTGGAACGGCGCGCATTACCATTACGGTCCGCGCAACAAGAACCACCGCATCTACTGGGACCGGACGCTGGTCGAGGACCCGCTTGCTTGGACCCTGGAGCAGTTCGAGACCGGCAAGCTGAAGGCGATGATCGAGCGGGCCGGCTATCCGGGGATTGCCGCCGATCTCGACACCGGCAAGATCGCCGAGGTCTTCCCGAAGATGAAGGCGCGGGCGCTGGAGATGTGGCAGCTCGGCGAGAAGCTGACCGGCCATCCCGGCCTGCCGCTGGAGCCGACGCCGAACATGGCCGCGGCGGCCGAGTAGCCGCACTCGCTTAAGCCGAAACACCAAACCGCGGCGGGCAAAACCCGCCGCGGTTTTTTCGTGCGTGCCGCGCCGCCTCGCCCAGGCCGTTACTTTTTCTGGGCGGCGGCGCTTTTCGGGTTGAGGCTCTGGATGTGGCCGCTTTCGGTGCCGGCGGTGGGGTCGATGACGGCGTTGATCAGCGCCGGCTTGCCCGACGCGAGCGCCTCGGTCAGCGCCTTGGTGAGGCCGGGGGTGTCGGTGCAGTGGTAGCCCTTGCCGCCGAACGCCTCGATGATCTTCTCGTAGCGCGCGTCGCGTAAGAGGCCGGTCGGGGTGTAGTCGGTGCCCTCCGGGTCGCCGCGGTAGACGCCGTTGTTGTTGAAGATGATCGTCGTCACCGGCAATTCGTAACGGCAGATCGTCTCGATCTCCATGCCGCTGAAGCCGAAGGCGCTGTCGCCCTCGATCGCGACCACCGGCTTGCCGGTCACCGCCGCGGCGCCGACGGCATAGCCCATGCCGATGCCCATGACCCCCCAGGTGCCGCTGTCGAGCCGGTGGCGGGGCCTGTCCATGTCGATGATGTTGCGGCCGAAATCGAGCGTGTTGGCGCCCTCGTTGACGATGTAGACATCGGGTTGGGTAGCGAGCGCGTTGCGCACGGCCCGCAGCGCACTGGAAAAATTCATCGGGCTCGGGTCGGCGTTGAGGCGCGCCGCCATACGCTCGACGTTCTGCTGCTTGCGCTTGCCGATCTCGTCGACCCAGGCTGCCTGGCGCTTGATCTGTCCCGGCTTGAGCGCCGCGTTGAACGCCGCGAACACCGATTTGATGTCGCCGACGACCGGGGCGGCGATGGCGCGGTTGCTGTCCATCTCGGTCGCCGCGATGTCGATCTGGACGAATTTTGTGTTCTCGTTCCACAGCGGCGCCCGGCCGTGCGACAGCAGCCAGTTGAGCCGGGCCCCGGCCAGCACCACCACATCGGCGTTGCCGATGGCGTAGGAGCGGGCGGCAGCGGCCGATTGCGCATGCTCGTCGGGCAAGAGGCCCTTGGCCATCGACATCGGCAGGAACGGGATGCCCGTCCCCTCGATAAACGAGCGGATTTCCGCATCCGCCCGTGCATAGGCCGCGCCCTTGCCGAGGATCACCAGCGGGCGCTGGGCGTTCGCCAGCAGCTCGATGGCGCGTGCAACCGATTGCGGCGCGGGGGGAGATTGCGGCGCGGGATCGACCACCTTGACCAGCGACTTCTTCGCGCTCGTCGCGTCGAGCGCCGCGCCCAGCACCTCGGCGGTGAGGTCGAGATAGACCCCGCCCGGACGCCCCGACACCGCCGCGCGGATCGCCCGGGCGATGCCGATGCCGATATCCTGCGGGCGGTTGACGCGGTAGGCCGCCTTGCAATGCGGGCGGGCGACGGCGAGCTGGTCCATCTCCTCGTAGTCGCCTTGCTCGAGGTCGACGATCGAGCGGTCGCTCGACCCGCTGATCAGGATCATCGGGAAGCAGTTGACCGTGGCGTTGGCCAGCCCGACCAGCCCGTTGAGAAAGCCGGGGGCCGAGACCGTCATGCAGATGCCCGGCTTTGCCGTCAGATACCCGGCGATCGCCGCCGCATTCGCCGCCGACTGCTCATGGCGAAAGCCGAGGTAGCGGATGCCCTCGTTCTGCGCCAGCCGCAGCAGGTCGGTGATCGGGATGCCGGCCACCCCGAAGATGGTGTCGACCCCGTTCAGCTTCAGCGCCTCCACCACCAGGTGAAAGCCGTCGGTCATCTCGCCTGACATTTCCGCTTCGCTCATGTCGCCCACCGTTCTCTGAGTCGGTGGGGATAAAATGACATTTGGCCTCGCCGATCAACGGCGGCAATTCGTAGGGCGGGTGCAACCCGCCATCGGTCCAGCGGCGACGCGGCGGGTTGCGCTTCGCTCCACCCGCCCTACGCTCGCTGTCAGCGAACCGTCACTATGGTAGTATCCGTTGGCGGTGGGCAATTCGAGCCGCCGACGCTTTGTCCTCATTTCGCGCAAGGAGGACCGCACCATGACCGCAGCAAAAGGTTTTGTCGTACCGCCGGGCGGCGGAAAGCGGTTCGACTCGCCGGCACAAGGCCGCTTTTTCGACTTGAAGCTCCTCGGCCATGAGACCGGCGAGAGCATCATGCTGTTCGAGGAAACCCTGCCCGCCGGCACGACGAGCCTCTACCATTTGCACCGCGACAGCGACGAGGTCGCCTGGGTGCTTGCCGGCGAGATCACCTTCAAGATCGGCGACGAGGTCACCGTCGGCGGCCCCGGCGCCTGCGCGTTCATGCCGCGCGACGTGCCGCATGCCTGGAAGAACACCGGCAGCGAGCCCGCCCGCGCGCTGTTCCTCTACACCCCGGCCGCCGCCGGCGGCTATATCGAGGAGCTCGCGGAGCACCGGCCGACCAACGACGCCGAACGCAACGAACTTTGCGAGCGCTACCGCTGGGAAATTCTCGGCCCAAACCCGCTTTGAGGGCAGCCCCTTGCGCGGGTGGAGCGGAGCGCAACCCGCCCTTCCAGCCGGCGTCAGCTTGGATTTGCACTCGATTGAACGGAGAACCGAGCCATGCCCCTGTCCACGGATGAAAAACTATTGGCCCTGAGCCGTGACATCATCGACCGCTTCGATAAAGTCGATGGCGGCGTTCACCCGGGCTTCAGACCCGCGCATGCCAAGGGGGTCCTGCTGACCGGCGTGTTTACGCCGTCGCCGGAGGCCGCCGCGCTAACCGGAGCGCCGCATATCCAACAGGGTTCCACCGCGGTCACGGTGCGTTTCTCGAACTTTGCCGGCATCCCGACGGTTCCGGACAACGACCCGCAGGGCGCGAGCCCGCGCGGCATCGCGATCCGCTTCCACCTCGGCGAGCATGTTCACACCGATATCGTCGCGCATTCGGTCGACATGTTCCCGACCCACACCGCGAGCGAATTCCTGGAGTTCCTCAACGCGCTGATCGCCACCGATCCGGCCGGGCCGCACCCGAATACCATCGAGCAGTACCTCGGCTCGCATCCCAAGGCGTTGGCATTCGTGCAAACCCCCAAGCCGATCCCGACCAGTTTTGCGCGGGAGTCGTTTTTCGCGGTATCGGCGTTGCAGTTCACCGACGCGGCCGGCGCGAGCCGGCACGGGCGCGAGCGCTGAAGCGGGCGATCACGGCGATGGACATCTACGACCACGCGCACGAGATCCGGCTCGACGAGCGGCGGCTGTCGGAGGGGCTCGGGGTGAGCCGCACGCCGATCCGCGAGGCGATGACCCTACTCGAGCAGGAGGGGTTTGTCCGCACCCTGCCGCGCCGCGGCATCTACGTCGTGCGCAAGACCAAGCGCGAGATCGTCGAGATGATCACGGTGTGGGCGGCGCTCGAAAGCATGGCGGCGCGGCTGGTCGCGCTCAACGCGCCCGACGACGACATCGCCGAATTGCGCCGGCTGATGGACGCCTTCCACGACGGCACCGATGGCGAGCGGCTGGAGGAATATTCCGACGCCAACATCGCCTTTCACCAGGCGATCATCCGCATGAGCGGCTGCGCGCTGCTGGCCGAGATGACCGAGAATCTGTTCATCCATATGCGCGCGATCCGCAAGATCACCATCCACCAGGACAACCGCGCCTCGCGCTCGATCGTCGATCACATGGCGATCATCGAGGCGCTGGAGAACCGCGACCCCGAGGCGGCGGCGCGGCTGGCGCGCGAGCACACGCTGGGGCTCGCCGCGCATGTCGAAAAGCACGGCGATTTTCTCGACACGACACGCGATGATGTTTGAACTTGGATGGAGTTGGAGACGGCGATGAGCAAAGCACTCGAAGGCGTCCGCATCCTCGACATGACCCATGTCCAGGCGGGGCCGACCGGAACCCAGCTGCTGGCCTGGATGGGCGCCGACGTGATCAAGGTCGAGCTGCCCGGCCGCGGCGACATCACCCGCGGCCAGCTGCAGGACGTGAAAGGGGCGGACAGCCTCTATTTCACCATGCTGAACTCGAACAAGCGCAGCATCACTATCAACATGAAGCAACCCAAGGGCAAGGCGGTGATCGAGGCGCTGGTACGGCGCAGCGACATCATCGTTGAAAACTTCGGGCCCGGTGTGCTCGACCGGGCCGGCTTTACCTGGGAACGGCTCCAGGAGCTCAACCCGCGCGTCATTTACGCCTCGGTCAAGGGATTCGGCCCCGGCCCGTTTGTCGACTGCAAGGCCTATGAGAACGTCGCGCAATGCATGGGCGGCGCGGCCAGCACCACCGGCTGGGAGGACGGCCCGCCGACCGTCACCGGCGCGCAGATCGGCGACAGCGGCACCGGCGTCCACATGGTCGCCGGTATCCTCGCCGCGCTCTATCAGCGCGAGCGCACCGGCAAGGGCCAGCGCGTCGAGGTAGCGATGACCGACGCGGTGCTGAACCTGTGCCGGGTCAAGATGCGCGACCAGCAGCGGGTGATGAAAGGGCCGATGCCGGAATACCCCAACAAGGAATTCGGCGACACCGTGCCGCGCGCCGGCAACGCCTCGGGCGGCGGCCAGCCGGGGGCGGCGCTGCGCTGTTCGCCGGGCGGTCCCAACGATTACGTTTACGTAATCATCCAGCCGCCGTGCTGGGAACCGCTGATGAAGCTCGCCGGCCGCGAGGAGCTGATCACCGACCCCGCCTGGGCGACCCCGGCGGCGCGGCTGCCGAAAATCCCCGAATGCTTCGCGATCATCGAGCAATGGACCATGACCAAGACCAAGATGGAGGTCATGGCGGAGTTGAACGAGGTCGACGTGCCGTGCGGGCCGATCCTGTCGATGAAGGACATCTACGAGGACAAATCGATGTACGCGCGTGACATGCTGGTCGAGCTCGACCACCCAACCCGCGGACGGTATGTGCAGGTCGGCATGCCGATCAACCTGTCGGATTCGCCGGTCGAGCACAAACGCGCGCCGCTGCTCGGCGAGCACACCGACGAGGTGCTGCAATGGCTCGGCTACGGCGACAACGACATCGCCTCGATGAAGCAGGAAGGGGCGGTGTAAACCTCGTGTCGCACACCGCCATTCATCTTCCCCTCTCCCGCTTGCGGGAGAGGGTGGCTTCGGGCGCAGCCCGAAGACGGGTGAGGGTGCGGCACCCCCAACCCTCACCCTCCCATTGCTGCGCAACGGGTCCCTCCCTCTCCCGCAAGCGGGAGAGGGGTTGTAAGCTGCGCACATGACATTGACCGCAAAACACGACCGCCGCATCCATCCCGGCTCCGGGCGGCGGCGCGGGCGCGACCAGCCGAAAGGCCGCCAGGTCGAGCCCGAGGCGCTGGCCGAGGTGCAGGCGCTGCTCGGCGACCGGGAGCGCCGCCGCGACCTGCTGATCGAGCATCTGCACCTGCTGCAGGACCATTACGGCTGCCTGCATGCGCGCCACCTCGCGGCGCTGGCCGAGGAAATGCGCCTCGCGCTGGTCGAGGTCTACGAGGTCGCCTCGTTCTACGCGCATTTCGACATCGTCATGGACGACGAGGCGCCACCGCCCGAGATCACCGTGCGGGTCTGCGACAGCCTGACCTGTTCGCTGTTCGGCGCCGACGCGCTGCTGGGCGAGCTGCAGACCCGGCTTGGCGACGGGGTGCGGGTGGTGCGGGCGCCGTGCATGGGCGGCTGCCACAATGCCCCGGTCTGCGCCATCGGCCACGCGCTGCACGAGCACGCCACCGCCCACAGCGTCGCGGAGGCGGTGGCGCATAAGCATCTCCATCCCGACATCCCGCCGTTTGTCGGACTCGACGAATACCGCGCGGGCGGCGGCTATACGTTGCTGGAGGCGTGCCTGTCGGGGGCGCGGACGCGCGACAGCGTCATCGAGGCGATGGAGAAATCGGAAATCCGCGGCATGGGCGGCGCCGGGTTCCCGACCGGGCGCAAATGGCGCTTCGTGCTCGCCGAGCCAGGGCCGCGCCTGCTGGCGGTCAACGGCGACGAGGGCGAGCCGGGCACGTTCAAGGACCGGCATTTTCTCGAAACCGACCCGCATCGTTTCCTCGAAGGCATGCTGATCGCCGCTTGGGTGGTCGAGGCGGCGGACATTTACGTCTATCTGCGCGACGAGTACCCGCAATGCCGCGAGGTGCTGCTCGCCGAGATCGCCAAGATCGAGGCGGCCGGGCTTGCCAAGCACGCGCGCATCGACCTGCGGCGCGGCGCCGGCGCCTATATCTGCGGCGAAGAATCGGCGATGCTCGAAAGCATCGAGGGCAAGCGCGGGCTGCCGCGGCACAAGCCGCCCTTCCCGTCGCAGGTGGGCCTGTTCGGCCGGCCGACCCTGATCAACAACATCGAGACCCTGTTCTGGGTGCGCGACATCGTCGAACAGGGGCCGGAGTGGTTTTCCGGCGAGGGCCGCAACGGGCGCAAAGGGCGGCGCACCTTCTCGGTGTCGGGGAGGGTGAAAAACCCCGGGGTTAAGCTGGCGCCGGCCGGGATCACCGCGCGCGAGTTGATCGACGAATATTGCGGCGGCATGGCGGACGGCCACGCCTTCAAGGGCTATCTGCCGGGCGGCGCGTCGGGCGGCATATTGCCGGCGTCGAAGGCCGACATCCCGCTCGATTTCGGCACCTTGGAGGGCGAGGGCTGCTTTATCGGCTCGGCCGCGGTTGTGGTGCTCTCCGACAAGGACGACATGAAGACGGTGGCGCTCAACCTGCTGCGGTTTTTCGAGGATGAAAGCTGCGGCCAATGCACTCCCTGCCGGGTCGGCACCGAAAAGGCGGTCAAGCTGATGAGCGCGCTGCACTGGGACGAGGGGTTGATCGAGGAGCTGTCGCGGGTGATGGGCGACGCCTCGATCTGCGGCCTAGGGCAGGCGGCGATGAACCCGGTCAAGATGGTGCTGAAGCACTTCCGCGAGGATTTGGCGGGGCCGGCATGATGTTTTCACTTCCATCCCGGCGAAGGCCGGGACCCATTTTTCAGCCGCTCGAACAGTGGAAGGATGGGCCCCGGCGTGCGCCGGGGTGGTGCTGTAAGCAGAGCGTCGTGAGATACCTGCAGATGCGGCGTCGCTTCAGACCGTTGTTTAGCCGAGAGCCCATTAGCGGATTACTCGGCTGGGATACTACCTACTATCGCGCCACGACGAGCCGGAATGAAGGGCGTATTCTCCGGTATTCCTACACGCAAATGCCCGGCAACATTACGACGAAACTCTTTGCGGACTTTCCCCAAAGTACAATACCGAGCGCCGAAAGGCTTATCGCCGAGTGCATTGGGTAACGGCATGGCTTCGGTACCGTGGCGGTCAATGGCGCTGGCGACGGTCGCCGTCTGCTCAACTAGCAAGGGCCCGGTGGCTCACCCGTAGTCGGAGTAAATTATGAGCGATCCGATCCGTTTCACCCTCGACGGCGCCGAGGTCGAGGCCCAGCCGGGCGAGACCATCTGGCAGGTGGCCCAGCGCCTCGGCACCGAAATCCCGCATCTGTGCTGGCGGCCCAAGCCCGGCTACCGCGCCGACGGCAATTGCCGCGCCTGCATGGTCGAGATCGAAGGCGAACGCGTGCTGGCGGCCTCATGCATCCGCAAGCCGACGCCGAACATGAAGGTGCAGTCGGCCAGCGAGCGCGCCAAGTTCTCGCGCAAGATGGTGTTCGAGCTGCTGGTCGGCGACCAGCCCGACCGCGCCGTCGCACACGACCCGAATTCGTCGCTGTGGCAATGGGCCGACAAGCTCGAAGTCAGCGACAGCCGCTTCCCCGTGCGCCACCAGCCGGCGCCCGACCGCAGCCATGTCGCGATGGCGGTGCAGCTCGACGCCTGCATCCAGTGCAACCTGTGCGTCCGCGCCTGCCGCGAGGTGCAGGTCAACGACGTCATCGGCATGGCCTCGCGCGGCCATCACGAGAAGATCGTCTTCGATTTCGACGACCCGATGGGCAACTCGACCTGCGTCGCCTGCGGCGAGTGCGTCCAGGCGTGCCCGACCGGCGCGCTGATGCCGGCGACCCAGGTCGACGCCAACGGCGTCTTCGCCAACGCGCCCGACCGCGAGGTCGACAGCGTCTGCCCCTATTGCGGGGTCGGCTGCCAGCTGACCTACAAGATCAAGAACGACCGCATCGTCGCGGTCGAGGGCAAGGACGGGCCGGCCAACCACAACCGGCTTTGCGTCAAGGGCCGCTTCGGCTTCGACTATGTCCACCACTCCGACCGGCTGACCGAGCCGCTGATCCGCAAGGACGGTGTATCGAAGCATGACACCGACATCGACCCGGCCAACCCCTCCACCCATTTCCGCACGGCGACATGGGAGGAGGCGCTCGACCGCGCCGCGCTAGGCCTGTTGAAAATCCGCGACCGTGACGGCAAGCGGGCGCTCGCCGGGTTCGGCTCAGCCAAGGGATCGAACGAAGAGGCCTACCTGTTCCAAAAGCTGGTGCGCACCGGGTTCGGCAGCAACAATGTCGACCACTGCACGCGGCTGTGCCACGCCTCGTCGGTGGCGGCGCTGATGGAGGGGATCGGCTCGGGCGCGGTGACCGCGCCGTTCACCACCGCCGAAGACGCCGACGTGATCATCGTCATCGGCGCGCGGCCGACCGAGAACCACCCGGTCGCCGCGACCTTCTTCAAGCAGGCGGCCAAGCGCGGCGCCCAGGTGTTCGTGATGGACCCGCGCGGCCATTCGCTGGTGCGCCACGCGGCGCAGACCTTGCGCTTCACCCCCGGCCGCGACGTGGCGATGCTCAACGCCTTCCTCCATACGATCATCGAGGAGGGGCTGACCG
>JBBRPG010000127.1:0-11900 GCA_038228485.1 Alphaproteobacteria bacterium | reverse complement strand
GCGGCGGCGCCGCGCTCGGCGGCGAGGATTTCGTAGCGCAACAGAAACTTCTCGACCTGTACCGAGTAGTAGGCCAGCGCCTCGGTGGCGGTGTCGATGGCGGTGAGCCCGCCGCCGATGACGACGACCGGCAGCCGAACGGTAAGATTGGCGATGCTCTCGGTCTTGGCCGCGCCGGTCAATTGCAGCGCCATCAGGAAGTCGGAGGCCTGCCGCACCCCGGGCGCGAGGCCGTTGGTCATCGGGATCACGGTCGGCCGCCCGGCGCCGGCGCACATCGCGATATGATCGAAGCCCAGCGCCATCGCGCTGTCGATGGTCATGGTGCCGCCGAAGCGCACTCCGCCATACATCGAGAACGCGACGCGCCGCTCCAGCAGCAGGCGGATAATCTTGAGGAAATTCTTGTTCCAGCGGACGGTGATGCCGTACTCGGCGACCCCGCCGAACCCGGCCATGACCCGCGCGCCCAGCCCTTCGTTGAGGCTAGTAATATCGCGGATGGGTTCGAACGGCACCCGCTCGCCGAGCGCTGTGACGCCGGAGAACTCGGGCGGCAGCGGCTCGATCTTGAGCCCGTCGACCGCGGCGACGAAATGCCCATCATTCATCAGATGATGCGCCAGAGTGAACCCGGCGGGGCCGAGGCCGACGATCAGCACCTTGTAGCCCGAGGCGGGCTTCGGCAGCGGGCGGCGGATGTCGAGCGGGTTCCAGCGCGTAAGCAGGCTGTAGATCTCGAAGCCCCAGGGCAGCGCCAGCACGTCCTTGAGGGTGCGGGTCTCGACCTGGGGGATGTCGACCGGCTCCTGCTTCTGATAGATGCAGGCCTTCATGCAGTCGTTGCAGATGCGGTGCCCGGTGGCGGCGCAGAGCGGGTTGTCTACCGCGACAATGGCGAGCGCGCCGAGGCTGTAGCCGCGCGACTTGACGAGATTGAGCTCGGAAATCTTTTCGTCGAGCGGGCAGCCGGCGAGAGTCACGCCGAACTGGCTTTTCTTGAAGCTGCCGTCCTTTTCGACGAGGCCGTGGGCGCAGCTGTCCTTGCCCTGGTTGTGGCACCAGATGCAGTAATTGGCCTGATCGAGCGCGCCGGCGAGGTCGGCGCCGGCGTCGGTCAGGGCAAATCCTTGGCGCGCCCGCCACTCGTGCTCGGGCAGGCGCAGCATGGTGACGCCGCCGCGTTCGGTGGTCTCGACCGGGACGAGGTGCTCCATGTCGAGGCGGTGCGGCGCCTTGAAGAGGAGGCCGCGGTGGTGGGCCGCCCGGCCCTCCGCCGTCTGCACTGCCCAGGCCGCATACTCGATCGCGGTGCGCAGCGGCGCGGCGTTGGCGGGCTCGTCGGCGAGCCAGGCGGACACGGCCTCGGCGTAGCGCCGCTCCCAGGCGAGCACGCCTGCGCGGGTATCGGGGATCTCGGCCAGCGCGCCGATCAGTGGCGCGAGGGTGCGGCGCAGCGCGTCGCCGTCGAACGCGGCGGCCTCGGGTTCCTTGACCTCGCGGACGGCGCGGCGCTGGACGAAAAGTCGCTTCACCGAATAGAGCGGCGCCAGCGCTTCGTGCCGCGCCTGCAGTTCGCGCACCTCGGTTTCGATGCCGAACAGGCGGCCGAGAAAATCCTCGAGATGCGGCGCGAGATCGACGATCAAATCGGACTCGGCCTTCTTGTCGAGCGCGGCAGGGTCGGCCCGCGCGGTCACCAGCCGGTCGTGCAACGCCACATCGCCCGCGGCGAGATGCGCGACAAACTCGCGGTCGAGCCGGATTAGCCCGCCGCGGTCGTAAAGCTCGGCAAATGCGAGCCCGTATTGCAGTGCAAGGTCGGTCATCGCTGCTAATTAGGTGATCGCGGAGCCGGAAACCAACGGATAAATCGCCGCGACAGGGTTGCGCGTTAGCCGGCCGTTTCCAGAACCGCGTTTAGCAGCACCGCGCAGCCGGCGGTGAGGTCGGCGGGGTTGGCGTCCTCGATCTCGTTGTGGCTGATGCCGCCGACGCAGGGGACGAAGATCATCGCCGTCGGCGCAACCCGCGCCATGTAGACCGCATCGTGGCCGGCGCCGCTGACGATGTCCTGGTGCGGCAGGCTCTGCGCCGCCGCCGCCTCGCGCACCGCGCCGACCATGCGCTCGTCGAACGGGGTCGGTGGAAAATACCAGAACTCCTTGACCTCGGCCTCGAGGCCCTGCGAGGCGGCGGCCTCGGCGCAGGCGGCGCGCAGGTCGTCGTCCATCGCGCTCAGCACGTCGTCCTCGGGATGGCGGAAATCGACCGTGAAAAATACTCGGCCGGGGATGGTGTTGCGCGAATTGGGGCTAACCTGGACAAAACCGACCGTGGCGCAGGCATAAGGCGCATGCGCGTGGCCGATGCGGTTGACCGCGTCGATCATCCGCGCCGCGCCGACCAGCGCGTCGTGGCGGCGCGGCATCGGGGTGGGGCCGGCATGCGCCTCTTGGCCGGTGACGGTGATCTCGTACCAGCGCTGGCCCTGCGCGCCGGTGACGATGCCGATTGGCAGGCCGGCGGCTTCAAGGATCGGCCCCTGCTCGATATGCGCCTCGAAATAGGCGGCGACCGGATGCTCGCCGACCGGCGCCGGCCCGGCAAAGCCGATGCGCTGCAGCTCCGAGCCGAGGGTCAGCGCCGGCGCATTGTTGTCAGGGGTTTCCAGCGCGTTCTCCAGCTCGAACACGCCGGTGAACGCGCCCGAGCCGACCATCGCCGGGGAAAACCGCGCGCCTTCCTCGTTGGTCCAGGCGACGATCTCGACCGGGGCCTCGGTCTCGTAGCCGAGGTCGTTGAGCGTGCGCACCACTTCCAGCCCGGCCATAACCCCGTAGGCGCCGTCGAACTTGCCGCCGGTCGGCTGCGTATCGAGGTGGCTGCCGGTGACGATCGGCGCCAGCGCCGGGTTGCGCCCCGGCCGGCGGGCGAAGATGTTGCCGATGCGATCGACCGTGACGGTGCAGCCGGCCGCCTCGCACCAGCGGATGAACAGTCGCCGCGCCTCGGCATCGAGGTCGCTGGCGGCGAGCCGGCATACGCCGCCCTTGGCGGTCGCGCCGATCTGCGCCAGCTCCATCAGGCTCGCCCACAGCCGCTCGCCGTTTACGGTGAGGTTGCGCATGTTCAGTCCAATCCGAGAAATCTTGCCAACGCGGCGGTGACACGCCGCATGGTAACCGCATCCAGGGTGCCGATACGGCGGCTGACTTTGCGGAGGCTTACGGTAGCGGCTTTGTCGACCATGATGTGGGAGTGTTCTCGCAGCCCATTGTCTGAACTTGGTTCGACGGCGATCCGAAACAGCGGCCAATCTCGTAAATCGCTCGTCAACGGCAACAGCGTAACCGATTCCAAACCGGCAAACGCATCGCTCTGCGCGACCAGAGCGGGCCGCGGCTTGCCGAAATCGCCGGCGAACACGGCCACGACAAGATCACCCCTTGTCATTTTTGCCGCCGCGCCGCCGCTTCTTCAAGCCGGTCCAGCTCGCGCGCAAATTCGTCGAAGTTCGCGTCTAGCTCACGCGTCACCTGCGCCTCGTCGCTATTCGGATCTTGGGCCGCAGCAGCGCATTCAAGCGATTGCCGACGCGCTTCCACCTCAAAGGCGTGGCGACGCTGTTGCTTGATATGCTCGCGAACCAACTCGCGCAGCAATTCACCGACCGGCTTCGATTCCTGCTCGGCGATCTCGGCGAATTCATCCTTGAGAGCAGCGTCGATGCGGAAGGTGACGGTCTCGGTCTTGGTTTCAGACATGAAAGTCTCACGTACGACGTAATGTCGTCATGAACGTAATACAAACAAGCGAAGCCCTCAAGTGTCCGTAATCTTGTCACCACCTGGCGATTAGCGGAAGATCGCGGCCTCCACGCGCCGCTCAGAGGAACGCCATGCAGGCCTGGTACCATTGCGAGAACACCTATCCCTTCGTGCCGCAGAATGTACTCGACGCGGCTGACTCGGTGCGCGCCAGTCTTCCCAACAAATATTGCGACCCGAAGATCGCCGCGCAGCTGTTCGAGGAATGCCTCGACGAGCAGCTGCTGTGCGACGAGCTCGGCATCAACATCGTCTCGATCGAGCACCATTCCGGGATCAACAGCCTTTATGGCGCGAGCCCGATGATCCTCGGCATCGCCGCGCGGCAGACCAAAAATGTGCGCATCCTGTCGTTGGGCACCTTGATCTCGGTGCGCACCGACCCGGTGCGGATCGCCGAGGAATACGCCACCGCCGACATCATCTCGCGCGGGCGGCTGGAGATCGGCTTTGTCAAATCCGGCGATAGCGAGATGGTGTCGGGCAACGCCAACCCGGTCGGGTTCGTCGACCGGTTCTGGGAGGCGATCGACGTCATCAAGCTGGCCCTCACCTCGCATGACGGGCCGGTGAGCTGGGAAGGTAAGCACTACACCCACCGGCACATCAACATCTGGCCGGGGCCGTACCAGAAGCCGCACCCGCAATTCTGGGCCGCGACCGGCGACCCGGCAACCTCGGCCGAGATCGGCCGGCGCGGCTATATCAACGCGCTGGTGCTGCGCGGGCCGGAAGCAAGCAAGCGCGCGTTCGACGCCTACAAGGAGGCGCGGCGCGAGGCGGCGCTGCCCGCCCCCGGCACCGACAAATTCGCCTATGCGGTGCTGTGCGGCATCGGCGACACCGACGAGGAAGGGCTCGCGGTCGGAGCCAAGACCCTGTGGTTCCTCAACACCAGCCTCAAGCAAGCGCCGCAGATGTCGAAATTCCTGCCGGGCCGCAACCCACCCGAGCTGGCGCCCAACATCTGGCGCACCGCCGGCGCGCGCGGCCGCCCGGCTGACGGGCTGATCGGCATCACCGCAGAGCAGGCGATCGCCCGCGGCATCCTCGTCGCCGGCAACCCCGACACGGTCACCCGGCAGATCATGGAGATCTACGACAAGGTCGGCGGGTTCGCGCATCTGATCTTCATCGGCCGGTCGGGGTTCTTGACCCACGAAGAAGCCAAGAAGACCGTCCGCCTGATGGCCAAGGACGTGCTGCCGCACCTGCCGGCGGTGACAATCACCCCGGAAAGCGTGCCGCAAGCCGCCGAATAGCAAGGAGTCCCACCATGAATGACGCCACCCCATGGGTCGATCCCGAGCTTACCGCCCTCGGCAAGCTGCTGCAGGATAAGGGGTTCACCGTGCCCGACCGCACCGTCGCGCCGCTGACCGAAGTGCGGGCAGCGCAGGATCGGGTCGGCGCGTTTCTTGGCGCCGACTCGGTACCGTTGCAGAAGGAGCAGGACCGGATGCTGCCCGGCCCGCACGGCGACGTGCCGTGCCGGCTCTATTTCCCCGAGGGCATCGACAACCCCGCCTGCATCGTCTGGGCGCATGGCGGCGGGTTCATGCAGGGCAGCCTCGGCAGCTGGGACCATTTCCTGCGCGATATCGTGCGCCAGGCCGGGGTCGCGGTGCTGTCGGTCGATTACCGGCTGTCGCCCGAGGTCAAGTTCCCGGTCGCGTTCGAAGAGATGGTGGCGATGATCCGGCTGGCGCACCGCGAGGGCGCGGGCTGGGGCATCGACCCGGCCCGGCTGGCGGTCGGCGGCGACTCGGCGGGGGCGAACCTGGCGCTTGCCGCAGCGTTGGCGCTGCGCGACGCCGGCGAGAAGCTGCTGAGCTTTCAGCTGCTGGTCTACGGGGTTTATTCCGCCGATGTCGAAAGCCCGTCGTGGCAGCGCTTTGGCCAGGGCGCCGGGCTGTCGCAAACGCAATTCCGCTGGATCCTGGAAACCTATCTCGAAAACCCGGAGCAGCAGAAGGATTGGCGCGCGGCGCCGCTGCTGGCCGACATGAAGGGACTGCCGCCGGCGCATCTGATCATCGGCAGCCTCGACCCGCTGCTGGACGACAGCAACCGGCTCGCCGCTAAGCTGAAAGCAGCCGGGGTGCCGGCAGACCTGACGATCTATCAGGGCATCAACCACGGCTTCATCCGCACCGGCAGCTTTATCAGGACGGCTCGGATGGCGATCGGCGATTGCGCCGTGGCGCTGAAGAAGGCGCTGAACTAACGAAAACGGCCCGCCCCGGTAAGGGCGGGCCGCTTCGCAAGGTTGCGCGGGATTACTCCGCCGCGACGGCGATCTCGGCTGTCGTGGCGGCGCGCGGCACGCGGATCCAGAACAGCGAGATGATCGCCGAGGCCAGCGCGCACACCGCAGGGCATAGAGCCCGCCGGCGAAGCTGCCGGTCATCTCCTTGGCCCAGCCGACGAGGCTCGGCCCAAAGAACCCGCCGAGATTGCCGAGCGAGTTGATCCAGGCGATGCCGGCCGCGGCAGCGCTGCCGGTCAGCCACATCGTCGGGATCGCCCAGAACGGCCCCTTTGTTGCCGTAGAAGCCGATCGCCGCGATCGACATGCCGACCACCGCCCACCAGGTGCCGAGGGTCAGCGCCGCCATGATCAGGCCGATCGTCGCGATCACGCAGGTCCAGAACAAGGTCCAGCGGCGGTCGCCGACACGGTCGGCGATGTAGCCGCAGACCACCATGCTGACGGCGCCGCAGCCGTAGGGGATCATCGTCACCCAGCCGACCTGCATGTTGGTCACGCCGAGCTGTTTGACGATCTGCGGCAGGAACAACAGCATCCCGAGACTGGCGGTGACGATGCCCAGGTAGTTCAGCGACAGCAGCACCACGCGCGGATCCCAGAACGACTGCATCAGGCTGACCTTGTTCTCGCGCTCGACCTTCGCGGTCTCAAGGGCGATGCCCGAAGCCAGCCACTTCTTCTCGTCGGGGGCGAGCCAACTGGCCTGTTCCGGCCGGTCGGTGAGGTAGAAGAACACCGCGACGCCGATCAGCACGGTCGGGATCGCCTCGAAGACGTACATGCACTGCCAGCCCTTGAGGCCCCAGAGGCCGTCGAAGCCGAGCAGCGACGTCGACACCGGCGCGCCCAGGCCACCGCGATCGGCAAAGCCAGGGTGAAGCCGGAATTGATCCGGGCACGATGGCGGCCCGGGAACCAATAGGTGAAGAACAGCACAAAGCCGGGGAACAGACCGGCTTCCGCCAGCCCGAGCAAAAACCGGATCGCCATGAAGCTGTACGGGCCGGTCGCAAACGCGGTGCAGCCCGAGATCAGGCCCCAGGTGATCATGATCCGCGCGATCCACAGCCGGGCGCCGACCTTTTCGAGGATGATCTTGCTCGGCACCTCGAACAGCACGTTCCATCGGGTCCTCAGAAGGATCGCGCAGGCTTACAGTAAGCCGGCGCTACGTTTTATCCCGAGAGCGGGCCGAGCGGAATTGCCACCGCCGGAAGGTGGCTATGCATATAAGTCAACACTGCTGCTATTGTCTCAACCGCCGGGCGATCGCCGCGGCGGGGCCGATCGCGTCATTCGGCAGCGACGGCTCCGCGTTCAGCGGATCGCCGCCGCGACCGCCTTGCCCAGGTCCTTGGTGCCGGCATTGCCGCCGAGATCGGGGGTGCGGGTATTGCCGTCGGCGAGCACCTCGGCTATGGCGCGCTCGACCGCCTGAGCCGCGGCGCTCTCGCCGAAATGCTCGAGCATCATCGCGCCCGACCAGATCTGGCCGATCGGGTTGGCGACGCCGCGCCCGGCGATGTCGGGCGCCGAGCCGTGCACCGGCTCGAACATCGAGGGAAACTCACGCTCGGGGTTGATGTTGGCCGAGGGCGCGATGCCGATCGAGCCGACGCAGGCCGGACCCAAATCCGACAGGATGTCGCCGAACAGGTTCGAGCCGACCACCACGTCGAACCAGTCCGGGTGGCGCACGAAATGCGCGGTCAGGATGTCGATGTGGTACTGGTCGGTGGTGAAGCCGGGGTAGTCCTTGGCGACTGCGGCAAACCGCTCGTCCCAATACGGCATGGTGTGGATGATGCCGTTGGACTTGGTCGCCGAGGTGACGTGCCGCTTGCGGCCCTTGGCCAGTTCGAAGGCTTAGCGCATCACCCGGTCGCAGCCGCGGCGGGTGAACACCGCCTGCTGCATCGCCATCTCGAATTCGGTACCCTCGTAGAGCCGGCCGCCGACCGAGGAGTATTCGCCCTCGTTGTTCTCGCGCACGACGTAGAAGTCGATGTCGCCCGGATTGCGGTTCTTCAGCGGCGTGTCGACCCCGGCCAAAAGCCGCACCGGGCGCAAATTGATGTATTGCTGGAACTCGCGCCGCAGCGGGATCAGCAGCCCCCACAGCGAGATGTGGTCGGGGACGCCGGGATAGCCGACCGCGCCCAAAAACACCGAGTCGAACGGGGTGAGCTGGGCGATGCCGTCCTCCGGCATCATCCGGCCAGTCTTGGCGTAGGTCTCGCAGCTCCAGTCGAATTCCCGCCACTCGAAGCCGAAACCATAGCGCCGCGCCGCCGCCTCCATCGCCAGAATGCCTTCCGGCACAACCTCCCTGCCGATGCCGTCGCCGGCGATCACCGCTACCCGATACGTCTTGGCCATACGCTAATCCCCGCTCCCTCGCTACATCCGGCAACGCGCCGGCGGTTACTTGTCCATGTTAAAGATATCGGTGGCGAGCTTCCAACTCGTCCCGCTCCGTTTCCAGATGACGACGTATTTCCCGGCGACGTCCTGCGGCGGACTGGCCTTGGTTTTCGCGGTGACGGTGCCGATCTCGTAGGCCATCACCTCGCCCATCGTGTGCAGTTCGACCGTGGTGAGCTTGGCGTCGCCGAGGTCCTTGCTGATTTTGGCCCACAAATCCTGGATCGCCGTGTGGCCCTTGACCATCGGGCTTCCCGACGGCAGCACCGTGGCGTCGTCGGTGTACATGTTGGCGAGGGCGGCCGCATCGCCCTTGTTGAAGGCTGCGGCCCAGGCGTCGTTCAGCTTGTCGATGGTCGCCTTGGTCTGCGCCATTGCCGTCGAGGCGCACAGCATCAGCGCGGCGGCGAGCAGCACGATCCGAGCCATGAACGTTCCCCCCAGATTTATAGGCGGCCGATCTTCCCGTGCTTTCGCGCGGGGAGCAACTTCAGATGTCACCGCCTCAAATGCTGATTGTCCCGGTCAGGTAAAGCGCCGCCCGGCCGGCAATGGTCACCCGGTCGCCGTCAAGGGTGCAGCTGAGCGCGCCGCCGCGGCGGGATATTTGCCGCGCCTCGAGCCGGGTCTTGCCGAGCCGCTCGGCCCAATAGGGGATCAAGGTGCAATGTGCCGCTCCGGTCACCGGGTCTTCCGGCACGCCTTTCGCGGGCGCGAAAAAGCGCGAGACAAAATCGACGCCATTCCCGCCCGGCGCGGTGGCGATCACCGCGAAGCGGTCGAGCGCGGCGACCGCGGCAAAATCCGGCTCGAGCGCCGCGACCTGGTCAGCGGTATCGTAGACCGCGAGATAGTCGCGTGCCGCCAGCAGCGTGCGGGGCGCGCGGCCGAGCGCCGCGGCGAAACCGGGCGGCGCCGCGCAGGGCGCCGGCGGACGCGAGGGAAAATCCATCGCCAACAGGTCGCCATCATGCGCGACGGTCAGCACCCCGGCCTCGCGGGTCTGAAACCTCACGTCCTGCCGCTGCGGCGCCAGAAAGCGAAAGACGACCGAAGCGGACGCCAAGGTCGCATGGCCGCACAGGTCGACCTCGGTGGTCGGAGTGAACCAACGCAAATCGTAGCCCCTCCCCGCGGGCACGAAGAAGGCGGTCTCGGAGAGGTTGTTCTGGGCCGCGATCGACTGCATGACGTCGTCGGCGAGCCAGTCGTCAAGCGGGCACACCGCCGCCGGGTTGCCGGTGAAGGGCCGGCCGGTCACGAAGGCATCGACGAAATAGACACTGAGTTGCATCGGATCCTCTCAAGACGAGGATGCCGAAAGCGACCGATCCTCGTCTGGTGCTGGCTAGGTTCCAGGCCCGGCCCGACCGGCAAAGATGCCGCCGGCGATATACGGCGCGCCCGAGGCCGGGGTCGCCCCCAGCGAGAAATAGCCGCCGGTTTCGGGGGGCACCCCGCCTACCCCCGCGGTCCCTGGCCCGAAGAAATTGCCGCCAACGGTCCCGGTCCCAACGAAGGCTCCTGTGCCGTTCAGGGTTCCGGTATAGGGAGCGCCATTAGTCCGGGCACCGTTAACGGTGCCCGAGGCACTCACGTTCCGGTTGTTAGGATCGAAGTTGTTCAAATTGTAAGTGCCAGTAAGCGCACTGAAATTGTAGTTGAGATTGAAGCTACCGCTCGCCAGGTAGCGGTTGCCGTTGTTGTTGACCGCACCGACGGCATTGCCGGTATAGAAGCCGGTGCCGCCGGCGCCAACAGCCGGCAAGGACACGGCCGGGGTCGGCTGGCCGGCGACCCAGAAGTTGATATGGGCGGAATCGACGCGGTTGATGTTGGTGTTGGTCGCATTGCCGCTCAACAACTGACCGCCCCAATAGCCCCAATCGAGAAATTGGCAGGTGGCGCACACATTGCCGGTGCTGTCGGGCATGAACCCGGTCGGCAAGGGGGCGGTGTTCCCGCTCAGCAGATAGAGCCGGCCCGCCGCGGCGGGGTCGCCGGTGACGACAATCGTGTTGCCGTTGACCAGCTGCGAGCTGCCCTCGACCGCCCCAAAGGTCTGCCGATCGATGAACGCCGAATTCGGCGAGGTGGCGTTCCCGCCGAAGTTCATATTGAGGTCGTTAACGCCGGCGCCGTTGTCGGTAACAAAATTCGCCTTGAACGTGCCGGGGCCGGTCGGGGTAAATGCCGTCTGGCCGGTGGCGACGTAGGCGTTCGGAGGCGACGGCGGGATGGCCCGCCCGATAACGCCGCCAAAGCTGCCGACCGCCGGAATAAAAGTGCGGTCGGCGCCGATGCCGGCGGGAGTGTTGGTCCGCGTCGCGGGCTGATTGAAATTGTAGGTGGTCGCGGCCTGCGACACCGGCACCTCGGAGGCAAAGTTCGGCGATGTCGGCGCCAGCGAGAACCCGGAGAGCCCATTGGTGCCGTAGAGGCTCGACCCGTTGCCGTCGACGATCGAATTGACGGCGCCGGTCACCAGCACCTGCGGCGGGCCGCTCGCCACCAGCGAAGAGCCGCGCAACTGACCGGCGATCTGGGGGCCATTCGGACCCGCGGCCACCGTGCCGACATGGGTGGCGATCACCGATTGCTGGGTAGGCCCGTCGCCGGAGAGGGCAAGGCTCGCCTGCAGGGTGCGCACCGAGTTGGCGCCGGTCGGATCGGTCGCCAGCGTTCCGGTCGGCGTGTACACATAGACCGGCGTGACCGTGGACCCGCTGACGACGGGGGCCCCGCCACCGCCGGACACAGCCGCGTTGAACGAGCCTACGGGACCACCCAGATTGCCGCCCGCATTGTTGCGGATGAACGGAATAGAAGACTGGAGCGCCGCATCCGCTTGGACGTTGAAGGCCAGCACCTGGTTGGCGGCGCTGACCGTGGTTGCAGCGGACGTGACCGGAATCCCGCCTTGGATCACCGCGACCTGGCTCGGCGCGCCGACCGCGCTCAGATTGGCGAAGAAGAAGCTGCTGTCAGCCGACAGGAACCCGGTGCCGCTCACCGCTCCGAAGGGGGCCTGTCCGCTTACCGTTGACTGCGCACCCGGGCGAAACCCCGAGATGGTGACCGTGCTGCCATTGTCCAGCGTGAGCGTAGCCACGCCATTCGCCACAAAGCCGCCGCTGAACGTGATCGGCACGCCAGGATAGCCGGTGCTCGATCCGCCAACGCCGGTATTGTTGAAGAACCCGGCAAAGGGACCGCGCGGTGGAGGCGTAGGCGTTGGGGTCGGTGTGGGTGTGGGGGTCGGCGTGGGTGTCGGGGTCGGCAAGGGTGTCGGGGTCGGGGTCGGTGTGGGCGTCGGTGTGGGCGTCGGGGTCGGCGTGGGGGTGGGCGTCGGCGTGGGGGTGGGCGTCGGGGTG
>JBBRPG010000126.1:0-12096 GCA_038228485.1 Alphaproteobacteria bacterium | reverse complement strand
TGGGAATCCCCCACGTGATCCCGGCTCACAAATCGCAAGCTTTTGCCACCCGCACCCGCCCAACCTTGCGAAAGCGAATATTCCCCACCGCCCCAAAACCCGCTGGAAACCAATAACTCGTGCGTTCTTCACGGCCGACTAATGAGGGTAGCAGCCGATCTAGAAATTCGTCGCCAATACATAGTAAAGCGTGTCGAAGAGATGAAAAAGGATGGGAAGGAATGGGAGGCGGCAGGAGAGGCAATGATACAAGATTTGAGCGATTTTCTTGTCGATCTGGAGGAGGCAAAAGAAAGACGTAACTAAGCAAGCGTGCGATGCGCTTCACGGGCTGGGCAATTCAAGTGCGAACGTCATCGCCGCTCGGCGGATTCCGTGCGATCGCCAGGAAAAATGTGCCACCCGATGCGACGATCGGCTTCGTGCCAACCGTGCGCCCGGCGCGCCGCCAGCACCGAGGTGGCCGGCTTTTCGGTTTCGTCATCGAACATCGAGAGCGGCTCCGGCGGTCAGGATCAAGGCCAAAGCGTAAATCGCCGCCATCACATCGTCGAGCATGATCCCGAGCCCGCCCTTGACGCTGCGGTCGAGCCAGCCGATCGGAAATGGCTTCCAGATATCGAACAGGCGAAACAGCAGGAAGGCCGCGAGATAAAAGCGCCAGTCGAGCGGCAATGCCGCCAGCGCCAGCCATTGCGCCGCGATCTCGTCGATGACGACGCAGCCGGGGTCGCTTGCGCGGCTTGGCTGCACGATCCGCGCCGAGGCCCACCAGCCGGCGACGAACGCAACCGCCGCCGCGGCGGCGAGGCCCCACGCCCCAATCCAGCTTCGCATCGCCCAGGCGCAGGGCAACGCCGCAAGCGACCCCCAGGTGCCCGGCATTCCCGGCAGCAGCCCGATCCCAAACCCGGTTGCGATCAATGCCGCTGGACGCAAGAGCGGCGAGCCGAGCTTGTTCAGAGCGGCAGCCGGACGGTGGCGACGGCCTGCGCGGCGATGCCTTCGCCGCGGCCGGTAAAGCCGAGCTGTTCGGTCGTCGTCGCCTTGACGCTGATCCGGTCGGCGGCAAGCCCGACGATCTCGGCGACGCGCGCAACCATTTGTTGGCGATGCGGTCCGATCCGCGGCCGCTCGCAGATGATTGTCACGTCGAGCGCGGCGATGCTGCCGCCCTTCGCGCGCACCAGGTTCGCCGCATGGGCAAGAAAACGGTCGGAGCTGGCGCCCCTCCATTGTGGGTCGCTCGGCGGGAAGTGCATGCCGATGTCGCCGGCGCCGATTGCCCCCAGCACCGCGTCGGTCAGCGCATGGAGTCCGACATCGGCGTCGGAGTGTCCGACGACGCCGGCCGTATGCGGCACCGCGACGCCGCAGATCGTCACCCGGTCGCCAGGCCCGAACGGATGGACGTCGAAGCCCTGGCCGACGCGGATGTCGCCTTGACGGGCCGCGATCAACCGCTCCGCGGCGATGAGGTCCTGCGCTGTCGTCACCTTCAGGTTCTCCTCGCTGCCGCCGACGATCACCGGGGCGATCCCGGCCGCCTCGGCGACCGCGGCATCGTCGGTCAGCGCTTGTCCGGTGGCCTTGCGGTGCGCCGCGAGGATCGCCTCGAAGTGGAAGCCCTGCGGCGTCTGCGCCCGCCACAGCCCGGTGCGGTCGACCGTCTCGTGGATCACGCCGTCGGCGACCCGCTTGATCGTGTCGCCGAGCGGCAAGCCGGGGATCGCCGCCGGCGCGCCGTCAAGCGCGTCGATGACCCGATCGATCAGCCCGGCATCAGGGAACGGCCGGGCGCCGTCATGGATCAGCACGCGCTCTGGGCGATAGGACGCCAACGCCTCAAGCCCGAGCTGCACGGAATCCTGGCGCTCGGCGCCGCCCGCAACGGGCGGCAGCAAATCGAGCCCGGCGACGGCCGCGTCGTACTCGGCGCGATCCTCCAGCCGGATCGCCACCAGCACGCCATCGATGCGGGGATGCCCGACAAAAGCGTCTACCGCATGCCGCAGCACGCTGGTCCCGCCCAGCTTCAGGTATTGCTTTGGGAGGGTTCCGCCAAACCGCGTGCCGCGCCCGGCGGCGAGAACGAGAGCGTAGATGGAGCCCATCGGCTAGACTAACCATGAACCGGCAGCCCTGCCAGCGCCGCAGCTGAGTCGGTTATATTGCAGCGCAATAACCTTTCGCGTAAACTGCCAGCCTAAAAATTAGGCAAATCTGTGGTCTGATTAATCAATGAGCATTTCGATCGGCCCCATAACTCTCGACGACCCGGTCATCCTCGCCCCGATGTCCGGTGTCACCGATCTGCCGTTCCGGCGCATTGTCAAGGAGCGGGGCGCGGCGCTGGTTGTCTCGGAGATGATCGCCAGCCAGGCGGCCATCCGCGAGACCAGGCAATCGCTGACAATGGCCAAGACCTGCCCGGACGAACAGCCGATGGCGGTGCAGCTCGCCGGCTGCGACCCGGCCGTGATGGCCGAGGCGGCCAAGCTCAACGCCGACCGCGGCGCGGCGATCATCGACATCAATTTCGGCTGTCCGGTCAAAAAGGTGGTCGGCGGCCATGCCGGTTCGGCACTGATGCGCGACGAATTGCAGGCCGCGCGCATCCTCGAGGCGACGGTGAAAGCGGTCGACCTTCCGGTCACCTTGAAGATGCGCACCGGCTGGGACGACCGCAAGCGCAACGCGCCACGGCTGGCGCAGATCGCGGAATCATGCGGCATCCGCATGGTCACGGTGCATGGCCGCACCCGCAACCAGATGTTCGCCGGCAGCGCCGATTGGCGCTTTATCCGCGAGGTCAAGGCGGCGGTCTCGATCCCGGTCATCGCCAATGGCGACATCAACAGCCTCGACGATGCCGAACGCGCGCTCCACGAAAGCGGCGCCGACGGGGTGATGATCGGCCGCGGCGCCTATGGGCGGCCGTGGTTTGTCGGTCAGGTCATCGAGTGGCTGCGCACTCGGCGCCGGCTGCCCGATCCGCAGCTGGCAAACCAATATGCGACCCTGCGCGCGCATTACGACGCAATGCTGTCGCACTACGGCAACGATGTCGGGGTGTAGATCGCGCGCAAGCTGATCGGCAGGTATTCCAAGGGACTGCCAGGCTCGGCCGAGTTCCGTGCTGCGGTCAACCAGACCGCCGAGCCGGATGCCGTTCGCCGGTTGATCCGCGCCTATTACGAGCCGCTCGTCGAGCGCGAGGCAGCTTGACGATGACCCCGGCGCGCGGGGACAGCACTGGATTGGATCCTGCGCTGCTGTTGTCGGCGCTGCCTGATCCGGTGATCGCGCTTGATCGCGGCGGCGCGATCCGTTTCGTCAATCCAGCGGCCGAGCAGTTTCTCGGCCTCAGCGCAGCGGCGCTGCACGGCGCGGCGTTGAGCGATTTCATCGTCCTGCATAGCCCGCTGTTCGGCCTTGTTGAAGCGGTGTGGCGCGGCGGCGGGTCCGTTGCCGAATATGATGTGATGCTGGAAGGGCCCCGCCTGACCGCGCGACCGATGACGATCCAGGGCGCGCTGACGGGAGAAGGGGCGGACCTGCTGGTGCTGTCACTGCACGAGCGCGCAATCGCCGAGCAGATGGATCGCCAGCAGACGCACCGCAACGCGGCGCGCTCGATCACCGCGATGGCGGCGATGCTGGCGCATGAGGTCAAGAACCCGCTATCGGGCATTCGCGGCGCGGCTCAGCTGTTGGAGCAGGACGCCGACCCCGGCGGGCGGGAGCTGACTCAGCTGATCTGCGACGAAACCGACCGCATCGTCGCCTTGGTCGACCGCATGGAGGCGTTTTCAGACCATCGCCCGATCGATCGCGAGGCGGTCAACATCCATGAGGTGCTGGAGCGGGTTCGTCGCATAGCCCAGACCGGCTTTGCTCGGCATGTGCGCGTCGGCGAGGAATACGACCCGTCGCTGCCGCTGGTGCATGGCAATCACGATTTGCTCGTCCAAGTGTTTTTGAACCTGATCAAGAACGCGGCGGAGGCGAGCCCGGCGAGCGGCGGCGAGATCGTCGTGACCACGGCCTACCGTCACGGGCGGCGTTTGGCGACGCCGGGCGCGCGCCGGCCGCAGTTGGTGCCGCTGATGGTGTCCATCGCCGATAACGGCCCGGGCATCCCCGACGACATCAAACCGCATTTGTTCGATCCGTTCGTCACGACCAAGCGCAATGGAACTGGCCTTGGTCTTGCACTGGTGGCCAAGGTGATCGGCGACCACGGCGGCATCATCGAGTTCGACAGCCAGCCGCGGAAGACGGTCTTTAGGGTGTTTCTGCCGGTGGTTCCCCGGGACATATCGCGGGACAGTCCACGGGACAGTCCACGGGACAGTAATGTCGATGGGCGCAACGATACTAATTGCTGACGATGACCGTGCGATCCGCACGGTGCTCAATCAGGCATTGGCGCGGCTGGGCCATGACGTGCGCCTGACCGGTAACGCCGCCACCTTGTGGCGCTGGATCGCAGATGGCGAAGGCGATCTCGTCATTACTGACGTGATCATGCCGGACGAGAACGGGCTCGACTTGATCCCGCGCATCAAAAAGCTGCGGCCGGACCTGCGGGTCATTGTGATGAGCGCGCAGAACACGCTGATGACCGCGGTCAAGGCGACCGAGCGCGGCGCGTTCGAATACCTGCCGAAGCCGTTTGACTTGCGCGAGCTGGTCAATGTCGTCGAGCGGGCGCTCTCCGCCCCGGCCGAGGCGACACCGGCGGACGGAGAGGTCGACGACGAGCAGCTGCCGCTGATCGGCCGATCGGCGGCAATGCAAGACATCTACCGCGCGATCGCCCGGCTGATGGGGACCGATCTGTCGGTGCTGATCACCGGCGAGAGCGGCACCGGCAAGGAACTGGTCGCCCGCGCACTGCACGATTTCGGCAAGCGCCGCTCCGGTCCGTTTGTCGCGATCAACATGGCCGCGATCCCGCGCGAGCTGATCGAAAGCGAGCTGTTCGGCCACGAGCGCGGCGCCTTCACCGGCGCGACCGCACGCAGCGCTGGCCGCTTCGAGCAGGCCAAAGGCGGTACTTTGTTCCTCGATGAGATCGGCGACATGCCGTTCGAGGCGCAGACCCGGCTTCTGCGCGTCCTGCAGGAGGGTGAATACACCGCGGTCGGCGGCCGCTCGCCAATCCGTGCCGACAGCCGCATCGTCGCCGCCACGCATCGCGACCTGTCGCAGCTGATTCGGCAGGGCATCTTTCGCGAAGATTTATTCTATCGGCTCAACGTTGCGCCGATCCGGATACCGCCGCTGCGCGAGCGCACGGCCGATATCCCGGCGCTGGTGCGTCATTTCGTGGCGCAGGCGGCGCGCGAGGGCCTGCCGGCGAAGGTGCTCGACGAAGCGGCGATGGAGCGGCTGCGCCGCCACCGCTGGCCCGGCAATGTCCGCGAGCTGGAAAACATGGTGCGGCGCCTCGCTGCGCTCTATTCGCAGGAAGTGATCGGCGTCGAGGTGGTCGAGACTGAGCTGGCGACTGCGCCTCCGCCGGCCCCCGCGTCGGCGGAGGCGGTCGCAGACGAGGGGCTGGGCGCCGCAGTCGAACGCCACATCAACCAATATTTTGTTGCTCATAAGGGCGCGATGCCGTCGGCAGGCCTCTACGACCGAATCCTGCGGGAGATCGAGCGGCCGCTGATTATCGCGACCCTGGTCGCGACCCGCGGCAATCAGATCAAGGCCGCCCATGTACTCGGCCTCAATCGCAATACCCTGCGCAAGAAAATCCGTGAATTGGACATCCCCGTGGTGCGCGGCCTAAAATAGGGGCTGCTGCACTGGCCGTTATGCTCGGCTGGCTTGCGGCGATGCCAAGTGGCGGTTTCTGGGGAACGCGGTATGAGCGTGGCGCAGCAGGTGGGAACCTGGGCTGTCCGGATCGGTCTGCGGCGCAAGATTGCCATAGCTCTCGCGGTGGCGGCGCTGCTATCGGGGATCGCCACCTATCTGTCGTTGACCGGCGCGCCGCCGTTCGGGCCGCGGCCGATCGTCGTCCTGGCGCTGCTCAATATCGATTTGGTGCTGTTGCTGGTGCTCGCCACGCTGGTGGTGAAGCGGCTGGTCGAGATCTGGGCCGAGCGGCGCCGTGGTCTTGCCGGCTCGCGACTGCAGGTGCGCCTCGTCGTTTTGTTCAGCCTGATCGCGGTGCTGCCGACGATCATCGTCGCGGTGTTTTCCTACTTGTTCTTCAGCTTCGGCATCGAAAGCTGGTTCAGCGACAAGGTCCGTACAGCTATATCCGAATCGGTCGAGGTCGCCGACGCCTACGTCAAGGAGCACCAGCAGGCGATCCGCGCCGATGCGCTGGGGATGGCGAACGGCCTCGACCAGTATGCCGCGACTTTGCAGATCAACCCTCAATTGCTGGCGCCGATCCTGACCGCGCAGGCGTCGATGCGCGGGCTCACCGAAGCGGCGGTGCTCGACAGCAAGGGCAACATGGTGGCCCGTACCGCCTTTGTCTTTGCCCTTGGTTTCGAGGAGGTCAGCGCCGACGCGCTGCAGCGCGCCAAGGATGGCGAAGTCGTCATCATGACCGACGACGAGGAAGAACGCGTCCGTGCCCTCGTCAGTCTCGGCACCTTTAGCGGTCTTTACCTTTATGTCGGGCGGTTCATCGAACCCAAGGTGCTGGCCCACCGCCGCGAGACCCAGCTCGCGGCCGCGCAATACGAACAGCTGGAAGGCAAGCGGGCAGGGCTGCAGATCACCTTTTCGGTCATCTTCATCGTGGTGGCGATGCTGTTCCTCGCCGCGGCGGTGTCGATCGGCGTCAATTTCGCCGCACAACTAGCCGATCCGATCAGCCAACTGGTCGGTGCGGCCGAGAAAGTCGGCGCCGGCGATTTGTCGGCGCGCGTCCCCGAAGGCAAAAAAGACGACGAGATGGCCACGTTGAGCCGTGCCTTCAACCGGATGACCAACCAGATTCAAAGCCAGCAGCAACAATTGCTCGAGGCCAACAACCAACTCGACGAGCGAAGGCGATTTACCGAAACAGTGCTGACCGGCGTGACCGCAGGGGTGATCGGGCTCGACCGGCACGGTCGCATTCATCTGCCCAATCGCTCGGCCTCAGCGCTGCTGGATGTCGATCTCGACAATTCGCACGGACTCGATCTCGCCGAGGTCGTGCCGGAGATGGCCGACCTCGTCGAAGGCGCGCAGCGGCGTCCCGACCGCCTGGCGCAGTCGCAGGTGCAGATCGCGGTCGGCAACAACACCCGGACGCTGTTGGTGCGCATCGCCGCCGAGCAGGATGAGGCCGGGGTCACCGGTTTTGTCGTGACCTTCGACGACATCACCGAATTGCTGTCGGCACAGCGCAAGGCGGCCTGGGCCGACATCGCCCGCCGCATCGCTCACGAGATCAAGAACCCGCTGACCCCGATCCAGCTCTCGGCCGAACGGCTGCGGCGCAACTACTTGAAAGACATCAAGAAAGACCCCGAAACTTTTCGTATCTGCACCGATACGATCGTGCGGCATGTCGAGGATATCGGCCGGATGGTCGATGAGTTCTCGTCGTTCGCGCGAATGCCGGTGCCGGTGCTAAAGCCCGAGGATTTGACCGCGATCGTCGAGCGCGCGGTGTTCCTAGAACGCACCGCGCATTCCGAGATCGCCTTCAAAACCGACTTCGTCGCGCGCCCGGTGACCTTGCGCTGCGATGCGCGTCTGGTCGGCCAGGCGCTGATCAACATCGTCAAGAACGCAGTCGAAGCGATCGAGGGGCGCTTGGTCGAAAGCGGCCCCGAGCCGAAGGGACAGATTTCGGTGTTTGTCGAGGAAGGGGCGGGCAGGGTCGTCGTCACCGTCGAAGACAATGGCAAGGGACTGCCGAAGCGCGGCCGCGACCGCCTCACCGAGCCCTACGTGACGACTCGGACGAAGGGGACCGGTTTGGGTCTCGCCATCGTTAAAAAGATCATGGAAGATCACCAGGGTGAGCTGCTGCTCGAAGATGCAGAGCCCGCCGGAGCCCGCGTGAAGCTGGTATTCCTGGCCGAAGCTCGCGGCGTCGTCCGCGGCGATCACCCGGAAGCCGCGGTGGATCTGAGTGTGGTCACCCATGGCGCATGACATCCTGATCGTCGATGACGAGGCCGACATCCGCATGCTGATCGCGGGGGTCCTCAAGGATGAGGGCTATGCCACCCGCGAGGCGGCCGACAGCGAAGAAACGCTGGCGGAATTGCGGGCGCGCCAACCGACGCTGGTAATCCTCGACATCTGGCTGCAGGGCAGCGAGCTCGACGGCATCGAGATCCTGCGACAGCTGCGCGCCGAAATGCCGTCGGTTCCGGTCGTGATGATCAGCGGCCACGGCACGATCGAGACCGCGGTCGAGGCGATAAAAATCGGCGCCTACGACTTTATCGAAAAGCCGTTCAAGTCGGATCGACTGTTGCTGATCGTGGCGAGGGCCATCGAGACCGCCCTCCTGCGGCGGGAGAACGAGGAATTGCGGCTGCGCGCCGGCGGCGACATCGATCTGGTCGGCGCCTCCTACGCCGCCAACCAGCTGCGCCAGCAGATCGAGCGGGTAGCTCCCACCGGCAGCAGGGTGTTGATCAGCGGAGCGCCAGGGGCGGGCAAGGAGGTGGTCGCACGGATGCTCCATGCCCGGTCGCGCAGGTCCAGCGGCCCGTTTGTTGCGATCAACTGCGCGACGATGCATCCCGACCGGCTGGAGCTTGAGCTGTTCGGCTGCGAGACGGCGAACGACGGCGCCCCGCGCAAAGTCGGCACGTTCGAACGGGCGCATGGGGGCACCTTGTTTCTCGACGAGGTCGCCGACATGCCGCTGGAGACCCAGGGCAAGATCGTCCGGGTGCTGCAGGAGCAGACCTTCGAGCGGGTAGGGGGCTCGAACCGGGTCGAGGTGGATGTCCGGGTCGTCGCCTCGACCAACCGCGAGCTTGCCGGCGAAATCGCCAACGGCCGTTTTCGCGAGGATCTGTTCTATCGGTTGAGCGTCGTTCCGATCCGGGTGCCGGCGCTGCGCGAGCGGCGCGAAGATATTCCCGTGCTCGTCCGTCATTTCATCAAGCGCGGCGCCGAGGCGGCGCGCCTGCCGCCGCGCGAATTCGGCGAAGACGCGCTGGCCGCACTGCAGGCCTATACCTGGCCCGGCAACGTCCGGCAGCTGCGCAACGTCGCCGACTGGCTGCTGATCATGGCGCCGGGCGATCCGCGCGAGGCGATCCACGCCGACATGCTGCCCAACGAGATCACCTCGATCGCCCCGACCGTGGTCAAATGGGACAAGGGCGGCGAGATCATGACCTTGCCGCTGCGCGACGCCCGCGAGGTGTTCGAGCGCGAATATTTGCTCGCGCAAGTCACGCGGTTTGGTGGCAACATCTCGCGCACCGCCGCCTTTGTCGGGATGGAGCGTTCGGCGCTGCACCGCAAGCTCAAATCGCTGGGCGTTTTTACCAATGACCGGACCCTCAAGACAGGTACCTAGGTTGGCATGTCGCGCATAGCCTATGTCGACGGCAGCTACCGCGCGCATCGCGAGGCGGCGGTGCATATCGAGGATCGCGGCTATCAGTTCGCCGACGGCGTCTATGAAGTGATTTCGGTCAGGGGCGGCCAGCTTATCGACGAAGCGCTGCATCTGGTGAGGCTGCGCCGTTCGCTCGCCGAACTGCGTATTGAAAACGCGCTTGCGGACGGACCGCTCAAGGTCGTTTTCCGCGAGGTGATCCGGCGCAACGGCGTCGTCAACGGCATCATCTACCTGCAGGTCACCCGGGGCGGCGCGCCGCGCGATCATGCCTTCCCCAAGGCGGCACGCCCTGTCGTCGTCGTTACTTCGCGCCGGTCGCGGGCGCCGGACCCGAGGCTCGGCGAGAACGGCATCGCGGTCATCACCATCCCCGACATCCGCTGGCAGCGCTGCGACATCAAATCGATCGCGCTGGTCGCCAATGTGCTCGGTAAGCAGCAGGCGCGGGAGGCCGGCGTCTATGAGGCTTGGCAGGTCGATGGGGTCGGCCGCGTCACCGAGGGCACCTCGACCAATGCCTGGATCGTAACCGGCGACAATGTCGTGATCACCCGCGCCGCCGACAGCGCGATCCTCAATGGCGTCACCCGCCAGGCGCTGATCGCGATCATCCGCCGCGCCGGGTACGAGCTCGCCGAGCGGCCCTTCACCGTGGCCGAGGCCAAATACGCCCGCGAAGCCTTTCTCACCAGCACCACCGCCGACCTACTGCCGGTGGTGTCGATCGACGGTGAAGCAGTAGCGGACGGCACCCCCGGCCCGCTCAGCCAAACCTTGCGGGCCGCCTATCTCGCCCATGCGACGGAACGCACATGAGCGAGCCGCTGGTTATGGCGGCGACGTTGAAACGGCCGCGGGCGATCATTTTCGACTGGGACAACACGCTGGTCGACAGTTGGGGCACGATCCACGACGCGCTCAACTTCCTGATGGAGGCGATGGCGCAGCCGTTGTGGACGATCGAGCAGACCCGCGAGCGGGTGCGTCTCAGCCTGCGCGAGAGTTTTCCGCGCATCTTCGGCGAGCGCTGGGAAGAGGCGCAAAAGATCTATCTTGACCGCTTTCGCGCGATCCATCTCGAGCGTCTGACCCCGCTGCCGGGGCGGGCCGACATGCTGCGGGAATTGGCGGGGGCCGGGCATTACCTCGCCGTCGTCAGCAACAAGACCGGCGCGGTATTGCGCAGCGAGGCGGATCATCTCGGCTGGTCGCCGCTGTTCGGTGCGATTGTCGGCGCCGGCGATGCCCATACCGATAAGCCGCATTGCGCCCCGGTCGATCTGGCGTTGCATCCAAGCGGGATCGCGCCCGGCGCCGATGTCTGGTTTATCGGTGACACCGCGGTCGATATGGAATGCGCGCTCGCGGCGGGCTGCATCCCCGTGCTGTTGGGCGAACCGGAAGCAAATGACCAATTTGATCGCTTCCCGCCACACCTCACGGTTGCCGATGCGGCAGGGCTGTTCCGCGCATTGCGGGCCTTGTGATCGCCCCATCGCGCCCACATTTCTAGCCTAGACGACTGCTGCGGCCGGTGGCTCCGCTTTGCCCCAGGCCCCTTGCCAGTCCAAGAGCAGAATGGGGCAACAATGACCTCGGATAAATCGCAGAACGTTCAGGACGTGTTCTTGAACCATGTTCGCAAAAACAAGACACCGGTTACGGTCTTCCTCGTCAACGGGGTCAAGCTCCAGGGCATCATCACTTGGTTCGATAATTTCTGCGTGCTGCTGCGCCGCGACGCGCATTCGCAGCTCGTCTACAAGCACGCGATTTCGACGGTGATGCCGGCGCAGCCGATCCAGCTGTTTGAGGGCGGGCGAGAGGAAGACCAGCCCTGAGAAACGCCGAACCGGCTGCTGCCGCAACGACGGGCCGCGCCCTCGTCATTCACCCTGCCTTGAAGACGACGCCCGGCCGCCGCCCCGGCAACGGGTCGGCGCGCTCGCTCGATGCTCGGCTCGACGAAGCGATCGGCCTGGCGCAGGCGATCGATCTGGATGTCGTCGGCGGCGAGATCGTGCGCCTCGTACGGCCCGTGCCCGGGACTTTGCTCGGCAGCGGCAACGTCGACAATCTGGGCGCGCTGATCGCCGAGCAGAAGATCGAGCTTGTCGTCGTGGACGGGGCCCTGTCGCCGGTGCAGCAGCGTAACCTCGAGCGACGGTGGAAGGCCAAGGTCATCGACCGCACCGGCCTTATCCTCGAAATCTTCGGCGCGCGCGCCCGCACCCATGAAGGCCGGCTGCAGGTGGAGCTGGCGGCGCTATCGTATCAGCGCTCGCGACTGGTGCGCTCGTGGACCCATCTCGAGCGCCAGCGCGGCGGTTTCGGCTTTCTCGGCGGCCCCGGCGAAAGCCAGCTGGAAATCGACCGACGGCTGATCGGCGAGCGCATCGGCAAGCTGAAACGCGAGCTCGACGACGTCAAGCGCACCCGGGCGCTGCACCGCGAGGCGCGCCGCCGCGTGCCGTACCCGGTTGTGGCTCTGGTCGGGTACACCAATGCCGGTAAATCGACCCTGTTCAACCGGCTGACCC
>JBBRPG010000125.1:0-12191 GCA_038228485.1 Alphaproteobacteria bacterium | reverse complement strand
TCGTAGATCTCCAGGCTGCCATCAACCGCTTCCTCCGGGAAACCAACGAGGATCCCAAGCCCTTCACCTGGACCGCCGATCCCGAGAAGATCATCGCCTCGGTCAAGCGCGGGTACCAAGCGTTAGAATCGATCCACTAGACGGCCGTATACCCCAGTTCGGCGAATAGTCAGATTCTAAGGCACCCTTTGCACGCGGCTCACGACCAGCGGGGAGCCGAAGCGGCTGGCGCGGGGCGGTGCACGTCGAGCGGCATGGCCGGGGTCGCAAGCGGCTGCAGGCGAACCCTTACCCGAAGGGTCATTCCGGCGTAAGCCGGAATCCTCCTTTACCAGGGCTTGCCGGTGCGGTGCTTGGCCATCGCATCGGCTGGCCGCGAAGGCTTGCGCAAAACGACGGGGCGCCCCTTGCCGAGGCGCCCCGTTTTTAATCCCGGTATCTTACCGGCCGAGATCGACCGAACTCTCGGTCGTCGATTTCACCGGCGGACCGCCCGGCTCATGCGCCATCGCCTTGGTCCGGCTGGTCAGCTCGTCGCCATGGACCTTGGTGTGGGTGTGCGATTTGCTCCATACCCCGCCCGGCTCGTGCGCCTGATCCATCGACTGGCCGTTGAGGTTGTTGCCGTTGCCGTGAACGGCGCTGTGGCTCATGACATGGCCATCGCCGCCGGCGGCGGCGCTGCCGCCCGTGCCCAGCGTCGACGAGCTTCCGTACGGCGCGGTCGAGGTGGCGCCGAGGCCCAGCGAGGAAGCGGCGGTGCCCCCTGCGGCGGCGCGCCCGCCCGACCCGCCCACCCCGCTGGCGCTGCCTGGGGCTACGCTCGCCGCTCCGGTTCCGACAGTCGACGCAGCCGCGCCCGGCCCCGCCGCGCTGCCGCCTGCCGCCCCGGAGCCGCTGTTTGTGTTTGCCGCCAGTCCGCCGGCGGTCGATCCCGCGAGAAGAGCTGCGGCAAGGATCGTCACCTGAAATCGACCATTCATTTCCGTCTCCCGGTTGTCACGCTTACCGAAAGAACGGCCTGACGACGCGAATGTCCCTTATGCCCGCCGGGCAGCGCACCGACACCCGCGTCCGCGGGTTAATGGCGGGGCTCGACCGCCTCGATCTCGACCTCGTTGGTGTTGTAGGTGGTCGCGCCGCTCGGGGCCGAGCGGTCGGCGGTCAGCACGTTGGCGCAGCCTTGGGTGTCGGTGCCGCCTTGGCCGGGGGTGTGCCAGGCGCCTTCCTTGATCGAGACCACGCCCGGCGCGATCCGGTCGGTGACCCGCGCCGGCAGCATCGTCACGCCGCGCTCGTTGAACACGCGCACCGGCTCGCCGTCGGCGATGCCTCGCGCTTCCGCATCGTCCGGGTGCAGCCAGACGCAGTCGCGGTCGACCCGCGCCAGGCTCGGCTGGTTGCCGTGGATCGAATGGGTGCGGGCGCGCGATTTTGGGGTGCACAGCGCCAGCGGATAGCCCTGCGGCCGCGGCGCCGGCGGCATCCAGGTCGGGATCGGCGGGATGCGCCCGAGCCCGTACGGGTCGGGGTTGGCCGCGAGCACGGTCGAGTAGATCTCGATCTTGCCCGACGGGGTCGAGAATTTGTGGTTGGCGGGATCGCGGATTTCGCGGGCGAAGGCGACCGCATCCTCGGGCGCCGGAAAACGCGCCACCCCCTGTTCGACAAAAGCGTCGAAATCGTCGACCGCGTCGGCGGTCAGTTCCTTGAGCCACGCCATCTCGGATTTGTCGCTGTAGCCGTCGATGCCGAGCCGCGCGGCGAGGTCGGCGAAGATGTCGATGTCGTTGCGGCACTCATACATCGGCGCGATCGCCTGGCGCATGAAGATTGCGTAGTGCTGCGCGCCGGCCCACGGCGTGTGCACGTCGTTGCGTTCCCAGAACGTCGTCGCCGGCAGCACGATGTCGGCGTAGCGCACGGTCGGGGTGAGGAAGTTGTCCTGGCCGACGATGAATTCGATCCCGTCGAGCGCCGAGATCATCTTGTTGACGTTGGGGCACTGGTTGAACAGGTCGCCGCCGACCGAATAGATCAGCTTGATGTCGGCCGGGTAGCCGCCCGCCTTGCCGCGCACCAGCAGGTCGGCGAGCAGCGGCGACGACACCCGCGCCTCGATTGGGTTCTTGCCGGTGGCCAGCATCTTGACGCCGGAGCGGCCGGTGGCGCCGTTGCTCGAGCCCGAATTGCCGCCTCGGATGCCGACATTGCCGGTCAGCGCCGCCAGCGCGTAGGCGGCGCGGTGGAACTGCTCGCCGAATTCGGTGCGGCCGGGGGCATAGCCCGCCTGCAGCGCCGCCGGCTTGGCGGTGGCGAACTCGATCGCCAGCCGCCGGATCGTCTCGGCCGGGATGCCGATGATCGCGGCGGCCCATTCGGGGGTCTTCGCCACGCCGTCGGCGAGGCCGAGCAAATAGGAGCGGTACGACGCGCCGGCCGGCGCACCCTCGGGCAGGTGATCCTCGTCGAAACCGAGCACATGGCGGTCGCAATAGGCCTGGTCGTGCAGCCCTTCGCTGACGATGACATAGGCCATCGCGATCAGCGCCGCAGTGTCGGTGCCCGGGCGGATGAAGATATGCTCGTCGGCGAGCTGGCGGCTGGTCTCGGTGCGGCGCGGGTCGATGCAGATGACGCGCACGCCGTGCCGCTTGGCCCATTTCAGATACGGCATCGTGCCGGTGCCGAAAGTGCCGTCGCCGGGGCTCCAGCCCCACATCAGCATCAGCTTGGAATTGGCGTAGTCGGAGGGCTCGCGCCCCGAACTCTTGTAGTCGGCCTTGGCGCCGTAGGTCATATGCACGGCAAAGATTTCCGCCTCGGCCGACATGTTCGACCAGAGCTCGGTGCAGCCGCCGAACATGTAGAGAAAGCGCTGCGCCGCGGCTCGCCCGTGCAGCATCGACAAGCTGCCGCTGCGCGAGGCGTCGAGGATCGCGGCATTACCGTAAGTCTCGCGCACCCGCTTCATCTCGCGCGCCACGGTGGCGAGCGCCTCCTCCCACGAGATGCGCTCGAATTGTCCCGAGCCGCGCGGCCCCACCCGCCGCATCGGGTGCTGCAGCCGGTCGGGGTGATAGGTGCGCTCGATCTGGCCGACCCCGCGGGCGCAGGCGGGCAGCGGCGGGAGTTCCGGGTTCCAGCGCCGCTGGTCGGTCGAGATGTGGACGATGCGGCCGTCGCGGACATGCGCGTTGACGACGCAGCGCCCGCCGCAATTATGCCCGCAGGTGCTGGTGACCACCGCCTCGCCGGGCTGTGCTGCGAGCCGTGGCGCCTCGTAGATGATCCGGCCGGATATGGTGGCCTCCCGTTATCCGCCGACACCGCCGGCTGTCCCGCGCGGCACCGTACGCCGTCGCAGCATAGGGGTCGAGAGCGCCCGGCGGACAGATGACCCTAGGGCGGGTGTTAACCCGCCGCACGCTCGCGGCGGATCGAGAACCGCCCTACGGGAAACCGAAGCGGCGGGGCCGGCTAGCGCACCGGCGAGAAGGCGGCCGGGATCAGCAGCTTGTTTTCCTGCCGAAGCGGCCGCACCCCGCTCTGCGGCGGCCAGTTGCGGCCGGGCGCGCGCGAGGCGGCTCGGACGCGGTCGCGCTCGGCCAAGTCCTTGTAGACCCAGGTATGGACGAACTTGTTGAGGCCGCCGAGCTCGCTAGTCCAGCACGCCGCCAGCGGCGACAACTCCTCGCGCGCCGGAACCGCCTTAGCCCACGCCTCCAGCACCTTCGGCAGGTCGCCCGCCGCATAGGTGTAGGTGCGCATCTCGTAGACATTGCCTGAGCCGTAATCGCGGCTGCCGAGCGGGCGCATGAACGGCGCCGGGATCATGATCTCGGCCTCCTGCGCCACGATCAGGTCCTGGCCACCGGGTAGCGCGTTGCGTTCGGGGTCTTTCGCCAGCGCTTCGCGCACCGCGGTGCGCTGGTTCAGATCGTCATAGGGGTAGACATGGACGACCTGGTTGAGCGGGCCGAAATCGGTGTGCCAGAAAGCGCCCAGCTTGGAATGTTTCACGCGTGCCGGGAGCCGCTTGGCGTAGCGCTCCTCGAATTCGGGCACGGTGCCGGTGCGCAGGGTGTAGGTGCGGACTTCGTAGATCATCGGCGCATCCTCCAGGGTGAGAGATCGGCGAGGCCGTATGCCGGCGAACCGACAACGGCGTTACGGGGGAGGCGTCCTTGGGGCTTCTCCGCCGTCGCGTCGAGGAGAGTAGCGGCCTGCCGTCTCGCCAGCAAATGCCGCGGAGTCGTAGCCGTCCGCAGGCGACCCCGCAAACCGGCAAGGACGCTTCAGTGAATGCCGGAGAAAGTCACTTTCGCCTGGCAGAAGCCCGGCATATCCGGCAGCGGCGTTTCCGCATGCGCGGTCACCCGGCCGTCGTAGTAATAGGGCCGCACCTCGGCGGGCAATTTACATCCCTGGAAGGCGTAGTAGAGAACCGCCGGCTCGGATCGCGCTGCGCTGGTCGCGATGTAGCCGATCAAGGCGCGCTCGGCGGTGTGGAAGCCGTTTTTCCACAGATGAACCTTGGGCAGGCGCGGCGTGTAGTCGGGCAGAGCGACCTCGTCCCAGACCTCGCCGTAGCGCGGGTCGACCATGTGCTTGAGCCAGAAATCGTTGGTCTTGGGAATGTAGGAGAGCAGGCCGCGGTCGCCGATGCCGAAGGTCAGCGCCGCCTGGTCGAGCTCGGCGGACATCCACCAGGTGCTGGTGCGGTTGAGGTTGTCGGGCGCCGCATTGCAGGTCGCCTGGGTCGCCCACGAGCCGGTCGCAGGCAGAAAGGCGCGCGCGAGGATGCCGGGCGCCTTGTCGCGGGCAAAGCGCACCAGACCGTCGTCGTTGAGCACGCGGCCGATGAAATGCAGCATCCAGTACGTCTTGATCGTGTGGCCGAAATCGGTGTCGTCGCGGGCGAACACGCAGTCTCCGCTCTTGGCTTTCGGGTCGAGTAAGCCGACGAACAGGGTGGAGGCCGGGTCGTAAAAACGGCCGCGGATGATCTGGGCGATCTGCGCCAGCTCGGCGCGCCACCGCTGCCGATCCGGTGGCGGCAGCAGCGGGGTCAGCAACAGCATGTAGGCATTGGCCTGGTCGAGTTGCGAAACCAGTTCGATCCGATCGGCTTCCCAGCCCTTCAGCGCCTGCCGATAGAGACCCAAATGCGGATCGTAATAATGCTGCCGGATGTAGCTTTCGATACGCAGCATCGGCGGCAGCAGGTCGGCCTCGCGGGTCAGGTAGTAGTAAAAGGACAGCCCGACCAGCGCATAGGCGAGGTCTTGGCTGGTCTGGTCGTCCGGGTCGATCACCGGCTTGCCGTCGGACCAATAAGAGACCACGTCGCCGGTTTTCTGGTTCACCGCGCGGTCGACGATGTAGCGGACGCCGGCGCGCGCCCAGGCCAGGTATTTCGGGTCGCCGGTCAGGTGATAGGCGACGCCGTAGAGATAAATCTGCCGCGATATCATCCGGGTGTACTGCCGGCCGATTGCGGTGCGGATCCAATCGGGAGCGGCCAGAAATTCGGCGCAGGGCGCGCGCGGATCGGCGACCGACCCGTCGTTGCAACGAAAGGTCGGAAAGCTTCCCACCGGATCGCCCAGCGCAGCGGGGGTTTCCCAGAACGGCAGGATGTCGCGCTCCAGGTGCCGCTTCCAGTCGTCGGCGGCCGGCAGAGCGGTGACCGCCGCCGGCTGCTGCTGCGCCGATGCCGCTGCGGCAGCAATGGCCGTCAGCGCAAACAGAAAAGCCCGCGTTAGTGCGCGCCCTGTGGACATCGGCGTTCGCCTCCCGGCCGGAAACCTCTGGGCAATCACTAGCGGCTCGCCGCGCGGCTGTGAAGCAGGGCGTCGGACAGGCTTGTGTTCGGATGTTCGACGGGAAACAGTAGCCGATCGCCGTGAGGAGCCGCTCGCATGCCGAATTTCGCCGCCAACCTCAGCATGATGTTTCAGGAAATCCCGGATTTCCTCGACCGCTTCGACGCGGCGGCCAAGGCCGGGTTCAAGGGGGTCGAGTTCCTGTTCCCCTACGACTTCCCGCCCGAGGCGATCGCCGAGCGGCTGGAGCGCAACAAGCTGACCCTGGCGCTGTTCAACCTGCCGCCGGGCGACTGGGCGAAGGGCGAGCGCGGGTTTGCCGCGATCCCGGGCCGGCAGCAGGCGTTCATGGCGGCGGTCGAGACCGCAATCCCCTACGCCCGGGCGACCAAGTGCAAGACCCTCCACGCGATGGCCGGGCTGTGGCCCGAGGGGCGTGACAAGACCCTGGCGCTGCCGACCTATATCGACAATCTGCGCTGGGCCGCCGACCGGCTCGCCTCCGAAGGCATCACCGCGATCGTCGAGCCGATCAACACCCGCGACATCCCCGGCTACTACCTCAACACCACCGCGCAGGCGATGCCGATCATCGAGGCGGTCGACCGGCCCAACCTGCGGCTACAGCTCGACCTCTATCATGTGCAAATCATGCGCGGCGACCTGGCGCCGACGATCCGCGAGCTGGCCGGGATGTACCCGCACGTCCAGATCGCCGGCACCCCCGGCCGCCACGAGCCCGATGTCGGCGAGATCAACTATCCCTACCTGTTCAACCTATTGGACGAGATCGGCTACCAGGGCTGGATCGGCTGCGAATACCGGCCCAAGGGCGACACCGTCGCCGGGCTCGGCTGGGCCAAGCGGTACGGGATCGGGTAGCTCTTCGCGATGTCATTCCGGGGCATCGCGTAGCGATGAACCCGGAACCCATGAACACGGGCTGTCGTAAGGACGCACACAACAAGGAAAATTACATGCATAGCGCGCCGCCGCCTTGGGCTTTAGCGATTGCGGCATTTGGCATTCCCGGCATGTTTGCCGCGCTGGCGTACCTCGTGACACCACCGGAACGGCTAAGCTACTCCTTGCTTGTGTGTTTCTCGGTTATTGCATTTATAGTTGGCGTGATGGCAGGCGCTGCGGCCAATGCGTATATTGACCACGCTTTCTTGGATACTTATCGTCCCATAATCAAAGCATTTGCATTTTCTTCAATAGAGGACGTATTTCGGGTCATCCCATTCGTATGTTAGGTTTCTTTTGGACGTCCATTGCGCCCCCGCGAAATAATATTCGGTATGGTGGGTTCCGCCCTGTTGTTCACGGGACTAGGTAATTACCTGGTATTAGGGGAGATCAACGGAACATTCAATGATTGGCTTCTAACATCCGCTGCGCGAGAACTCCTTTTCATACCTTCAGACATCTGTACAGGGTACATCGTGGGACTCTGGACTGCTTTGGCGGTCTCTGAGGGAGGAGCTCGGGGGATATCGCGAGCGTTCGGTGCTTTTGTCGTTGCAGCACTCGCAGACGGTGCTTGGAACACGGGCATTAACATCGCTTACTCGAAGGGCGACTTCGAAATTTTCGTTTGGCTACCCATGCTTGTATCCGTGGTCATCAAGGCAGCGGGTATTACCTTCGGCGTCCGTCGCTTGCGCCGCGCGGGCGTTGACCTTCGATGGCCCTGGGTGACTGCCTAACTGTATTGTTGTTGCCTTGAATATCCACATCCTAAAGCAACCGCTCGCGCATAGCGGTACTTGGCCCGTGTGCATGGGTTCCGGGTTCGCGCCGGCGGCGCGCCCCGGAATGACAGGTTTAGGCGACCATGCCTCAGTGCGCGGTGGCGCCTTCGGGGTAGACGATGGTGCGCAGCATCACCCGGCGCTCTTCGGGGGCGTAATCGCCGGCGCCGCGGTGCATGGTCGCGCGTTCGTCCCACATCACCACGTCGCCGACCCGCCAGGAGTGGTAGTAGACAAAGCGGTCCTGCGTCGCGTGACGCGCCAGCTCCTCGATCAGATCCCAGGCCGCGTCCCGCTCCATGCCGACAAACCCGTGCACGTGCATCGGGTTGACGAACAGGATCGGCCGGCCGGTCACCGGATGCGTGGTAATGGCGGGCCAGGGCTTCTCGGCATACTCCTTGTCGGCGGTCTTGGCCGCCTCGTTGTTGCGGTAGAGCTCGCCGCCGGCCGGGCCGGAGGTGTGGCCGTGCAGCCCGGTGAGGCCGGCCAGCCGGTCCTTCATCGGCTGCGGCAGCTCGTCATAGGCGGCGCACATGTCGGCAAAGATCGTCCCGCCCTTTTGCGAGGGCACCTCGAGCGCGTGCAGAATCGCCAGCAGCGGCAATTCGGTCTCGTAGGTCGAGTCGGTGTGCCAGGCGGTGGCGCGCTTGACGCCGAACCAGTCGATCTTGCCGCCATCGTCGACATTGCGCAGGTACGAGACGTCGGGATGGCCGGGATAGCGGTAGTTGATCAGCGAATGCGGCCGCGGCAGGCCAAAGCGGCGGCCAAAGGCGGCGAGCTCGACGGCGCCGAGGCTCTGTTCGCGGAACACCAAAACCGGGTGCTCGGCGAAGGCGCGCTCGATCCAGGCGAAACCGGCATCGTCGAGCCGGGCAAGGTCGATGCCCAATGCCTCGGTGCCGAGCGCTTGCCCGAGGGGGCGGAGTTGCGGTTGCGCGGTCATCGGCGATCTCCCGATTGTAGGGAGCGAGCGTAAGCCTCGATCCGCTTGTCGTCCAGGCGCAAGGTCATCGCAGGCCAAGCCCTACAGCCGCGGTCGAGGGCATGCTAGGATGAGGTCGAACACAGGAGGCCGATCGATGAACCAGGCGGAATTCGAAGCGAAGCTCAAGACCGAGGGCTATAGCGAAACGGTCGACCGCAGCATGGAAGCCAACCATTTCAACCCCGAGCACGCGCATGAATTCGATGCCTGCGTGCTCGTCGTCGAGGGCGAGATGACCATTACCCGCCGCGGCGAGCCGCAGGTTATGCGCGCCGGCGATGTCTGCACGATGGCGGCGGGGACGCCCCATACCGAGCTTTGCGGCGCCGCGGGCGCACGCTATCTCGCGGGGCGCCGCTACAGCCAAAGGGCGGCTAGCTGACCTAAATCGGGGTCTTTCCCGCAGTAAATCAACCGCTGCCGAGGAAAACGCCTCGGCGGCGCAAAGCCGATTCGCGTTCGCCGATCATGTCAGGCATACTGTCCTGACGTGCTGTGCCACGCTGGCCGGCACCTGCGCTAAATCCGCGGAACTCCGCGGTTTCTGAAAGCATCGGCCATGGCAGAGGCGAGAGGACCCGGGCTCCCCGGACTTTACGACCCACGCAACGAGCATGACTCGTGCGGCGTCGGCTTTGTCGTCAACATCAAGGGCCGAAAATCGCACGACATCATCCGCCGCGGGCTGGAGATCCTGGTCAATCTCGACCATCGCGGCGCGGTCGGCTCCGATCCGCTGGTCGGCGACGGCACCGGCTGCCTGGTGCAGACCCCGGACGCGCTGCTGCGCCACTGGGCCGAGGAGCTCGGCCTGGTGCTGCCGCCGCCCGGCCGCTACGCGGTGGCGATGTGCTTTCTGCCGATGGAGGAAAAGGCGCGGGCCTTTGCCGTCGCGCACATGGAGCGGTTCATCCGGGTCGAGGGCCAGGAACTGCTCGCCTGGCGCGAGGTCCCGGTCGACCCGACCGGGCTCGGCGCCAAGGTCATCGAGACGATGCCTTACATCGCCCAGGCGATCGTCTGCGCGGGGCCCGACATCGCCGACCAGGACGGGTTCGAGCGCAAGATTCTGACCATCCGCAAGCAGACGCTCAACCGCGTCTCGATCCTGGCCGAGCAACGCGGGTTGCCGGGGCTGCGCGATTTCTACATTCCGTCGTTCTCGACCCGCACCGTGGTCTACAAGGGCCTGCTGCTGGCGCCGCAGGTCGGCAGCTTCTACGAGGATCTGCGCAACCCGCTGACCGTGTCGGCGCTGGCGCTGGTGCATCAGCGGTTTTCCACCAACACCTTTCCGTCGTGGCGTCTGGCGCACCCGTACCGGTTCCTCTGCCATAACGGCGAGATCAACACCGTGCGCGGCAACGTCAACTGGATCCAGGCGCGCCGCCAGGCGATGTCGTCGGCGCTGATGGGCGCCGATCTCGGCAAGCTGGTGCCGCTGATCCTGCCCGGCCAGTCCGATACGGCGTGCCTCGACAACGCGCTGGAGCTGCTGGTCACCGCCGGCGGCTATTCGCTGTCGCACGCGATGATGATGCTGATCCCGGAGGCGTGGGCCGACCCGCTGATGGACCCCGAGCGGCGCGCCTTCTACGAGTACCACGCGGCGCTGATGGAGCCGTGGGACGGGCCGGCGGCGATCGCCTTCACCGACGGGCGGCAGATCGGCGCGACTCTCGACCGCAACGGCCTGCGCCCGGCGCGCTACATCATCACCGACGACGACCATGTGATCATGGCCTCGGAAGCCGGCGTGCTGCCGGTGCCCGAGGAGAAGATCGTCCGCAAATGGCGGCTCCAGCCCGGCAAGATGCTGCTGATCGACCTCGAAGAGGGCCGCATCATCGGCGACGACGAGATCAAGCGGAAGCTCGCCGCCGAGCACCCCTACGAAGCCTGGCTCAAGGAGACCCAATACAAGCTCTCCGAGCTGCCCGACCCGGCCGAGAACACCACCCCGCCGCGCGCCAACGACCCCTCGACCCGGCTCGCGCTGCAGCAGGCTTACGGGTACACCCAGGAGGATATCGGGTTTTTCCTCGAGCCGATGGCGCGCGAGGGCGACGACCCGATCGGCTCGATGGGCACCGACACGCCGATCGCCGCGTTCTCGAACAAGCCCAAGGTGCTCTACAACTACTTCAAGCAGAACTTCGCCCAGGTCACCAACCCGCCGATCGACCCGATCCGCGAGGAATTGGTGATGTCGCTGATCTCGATGATCGGGCCGCGGCCGAACCTGCTCGGGCACGAGGTCGGGACGCATCACCGGCTCGAGGTATCGCAGCCGATCCTCACCGACGGCGACCTCGACAAGATCCGCAATATCGAGCGGCTGGCCGAGGGGCGGTTCAAGACCGACACCCTGGACATCACCTGGGCCGCGGTGGAAGGCGCGGCGGGGATCGAGCCGGCGCTCGGCCGCCTCTGCCACGAGGCGACCGAGGCGGTGCTGGCCGGTCACAACATCCTGATCCTCTCCGACCGGGCGGTGTCGGCCGAGCGCGCGCCGATCCCGGCGCTGCTGGCGACCTCGGCGGTGCACCATCATCTGATCCGCGAAGGGCTGCGCACCCGCACCGGCATCGTCGTCGAGACCGGCGATGCGTGCCAGGTGCACGATTTCTGTGTGCTCGCCGGCTACGGCGCCGAGGCGATCAACCCCTATCTCGCCTTCGCCACCCTCGAACAAATCCGCACCGAGACCGGGTTGGCGCTGAGCGCCTACGACGTCCAGAAGAACTATCTGAAGGCGGTCGGCAAGGGCATCCTCAAGGTGATGTCCAAGATGGGCATCTCGACCTACCAGTCGTATTGCGGGGCGCAGATCTTCGACGCGGTCGGGCTCGAAAGCGCGTTTGTCGACAAATACTTCACCGGCACCGCGACGACCATCGAAGGGGCCGACCTCTTCGCCATCGGCAACGAGGCGCTGGTGCGCCACGCCCAGGCTTATGGCGACGACCCGCTGTACCAGGAGATGCTGGATGTCGGCGGCGACTATGCGTTCCGCCTGCGCGGCGAGGCGCATGCCTGGACGCCGCAGACCATCGGCCGGCTGCAGCACGCGGTGCGCGGCAATTCGGCGTCCGACTACAAGGCCTTCGCCGCCATCATCAACGACCAGAGCGAGCGGCTGCTCACCATCCGTGGGCTGATGAAGCTAAAGCCGGCGGCCGCGCCGGTGCCGCTCGACGAGGTCGAGCCGGCCGCGTCGATCGTCAAGCGCTTCGCCACCGGGGCGATGAGCTTTGGCTCAATCAGCCGCGAGGCGCATACCACGCTGGCGATCGCGATGAACCGCATCGGCGGCAAGTCGAACACCGGCGAGGGCGGCGAAGAGGCCGAGCGCTACAAGCCGATGGCGAACGGCGATTCAAAGCGCTCGGCGATCAAGCAGGTCGCCTCGGGCCGGTTCGGCGTCACCACCGAATACCTGGTCAACGCCGACGTCTTACAGATCAAGATCGCCCAGGGCGCCAAGCCCGGCGAGGGCGGCCAGTTGCCCGGCGACAAGGTCGACAAGAACATCGCCAAGGTGCGCCACTCGACCCCCGGCGTCGGCCTGATCTCGCCGCCGCCGCACCACGACATCTATTCCATCGAGGATCTGGC
>JBBRPG010000124.1:0-12201 GCA_038228485.1 Alphaproteobacteria bacterium | reverse complement strand
TTGTCGAGAGGGCCATATAGCAGGACGATATCGCTGCCCGTACCCGGAATATCGATAGCGATAAGCGGTGTCCGACCCGGCAGGCGCACGATTTCGAGCGTCGCGCCGGGCAACTGCGCGAGCTTGCCGCGCGCCCAGTGCTCGAACATCGCCACCGCTTCTTCCATATAGCCGTGCGCCGCCCAATCGGGATCGAACATCGGCGATTTGTTCGGGATCTTGATGTATTCGACGAGGGCAGGGACGATCTCGTCGCCCCAGCATTGATCGACGAACCGGCCGAGCCTGGCGATATCCAACATCACGCAGAAACTCCGTTATTCGGGATCAATCTAACCATCGCGCGGAGATGCCGCCATGATCGTCGTGTTCGGTTCGATCAATGTCGATGTGGTGGTGCCGGTGCCGCATTTGCCGGCACGGGGCGAGACGGTGCTCGGCGGCGATTATGTCATTGCGCCGGGCGGCAAGGGCGCCAACCAGGCGCTGGCAGCACGCCGTGCCGGTGCGGCGGTGACGATGATCGGCGCGGTCGGGCGCGATCCGTTCGCCGAGATCGGGCTCAGTCTGCTGCGCCGCGATGGGGTCGATCTGGGCCTCGTCGCTGAGGTCGGCCGGCCGACCGGGTGCGCGACCGTCACCGTCGATCCCGTGGGCGAAAACCAGATTGCGGTCGCGTCCTGCGCCAATCTGCTGACGGAGGCGGCGCAGGTGCCCGACCGCCTGCTCAGTCCGCAGACCGTGCTGGTGCTGCAACGCGAGGTGCCCGACGTGGAGAACGCCGCGCTGATCCGGAGAGCCCGCGAGCGCGGCGCGCGTATCGTGATGAGCCTCGCCCCGGCCGGGCCGATCGCGCCGGCGCAGCTCGATGACATCGACTTCCTGATCGCCAATGAGGGCGAGGCCGCGACCCTGCGCGGCGATGCGGCCAGGGTGGCGCGGCAGTTGCGGCAAGGGCTGGTGGTCACCCGGGGCGCGGAGGGCGCCGTCGCTCACCTGACCGAAGGCACGACGATTTCGGTCCCCACACTGACCATCGATCCGGTCGACACCACCGGCGCCGGCGATACGTTCGGCGGTGTTTTTGCCGCCGGGCTCGACGCGGGGCTGCCGCTCGATCTGGCGTTGCGGCGAGGGAGCGTCGGCGCCGCCCTGGTCTGCCTCGCGGCCGGCGCGCAGGCGGCGATGCCCGGCCGCGCCGCGATCGACGCTGCGGTCAGCCGCCTACAACCCTAGATGTTCGCGAAATTCCTCGATCAAGGCGATGTAGATCGCCCGCTTGAAGCCGACGATCAGATCGGGCAGCTCGGCCGGTGGGGCCCATTTCCAATCGGCAAATTCAGCATCGCGAGTATCGATATTGATATCGTTATCCCCGCCCAAAAACCGCATGACAAACCATTTCTGGCGCTGCCCGCGATATTTTCCGCCCCAGCGCGACCGGGCAACCTCGGGCGGGATGTCGTAGCAGTGCCAGTCGCGGCTTTCGGCAACGATCTCGGCCTTGTCGGTGCCGGTTTCCTCTTCCAGTTCGCGCATGGCCGCTTCGGCCGGGGATTCGCCGGGGTCGATCCCGCCCTGCGGCATCTGCCAGGCCGACAGGCCGGGCGGCATGTCGTTGCGGCAGCCGACAAACACCTTGCCGTCGCGATTGAACAGGATGATCCCGACGTTGGGTCGATAGGCGGACAGATCGTCGGCGGTCAGTTGACCACCCGCCCGTTGAACAGCGCGATGCCGCGCAGCATGTCGACGGTGCGGGCGAGCTGGTAGTCGTCGTTGGTGCCCATCACCGACGGGTCGACCGCGCTTTGCTCGGCGGTTTCGCCGTCTTCCTTGCCCGGGGTTTTTTTCGTATCGGCCTCGCCCGCCGGGCGCTCGATCTTCGCCGCCTCGACGATGATGTCGGGGTCGATGCCTTTGGCCTGGATCGAGCGTCCCGACGGCGTGTAATAGCGCGCCGTGGTCAGCCGCATGGCGCCGTGGCCGGGCAGCGGGATGATCGTCTGCACCGACCCTTTGCCGAACGAGCGCGTGCCGACCAGGATCGCACGGTGATGGTCCTGCAACGCCCCGGCGACGATCTCGCTGGCCGAGGCCGAGCCGCCGTTGATCAGCACCGCGAGCGGCAGCCCGCCGGTGATGTCGCCGGCATGGGCGTTGTAGCGCTGCGCGTCGTCGGCGCGCCGCCCGCGAGTCGAGACGATCTCGCCCTTTTCGATGAACGCGTCGGAGACCGCGACCGCCTGATCCAGCAATCCGCCGGGATTGTTGCGCAGATCGAGGATGATCCCCGACAGCTTGTTGCCGGCCTGCTGTTTCAGGTTTTTCAGCGCATTGTTGAGCCCGACATCGGTCTGCTCGTTGAAGCTGGTGATGCGGACATAGCCGATCGAGTCGCCTTCGAGATGCGAGCGCACCGACTGGATCTTGATCTTGGCGCGCACCAGCTTGACGTCGAACGGATCGCGTCCGGCGCGGCGGATCTTGAGTGTTACTTCGCTGTTCTCGGGGCCGCGCATTTTCTCGACCGCCTCGGGTAACGTAAGGCCTTGCACGGCGGTGCCGTCGAGATGGGTGATAAAATCGCCCGGCTTCAGCCCGGCGCGCGCTGCCGGCGTGTCGTCGATCGGCGACACCACCTTGATCAACCCGCCCTCCATCGACACCTCGATCCCGAGCCCGCCGAACTCGCCGCGAGTCTGCACCTTCATGTCGGTGAAATTCTTGGCGTTGAGATAATTCGAGTGCGGATCGAGCGAGGTCAGCATGCCATTGATCGCGCCTTCGATCAGCGTGTCGTCGGTGACCGTATCGACATAGTCGCTGCGCACCTTTTCGAACACGTCGCCGAACAGGTTGAGCTCTTTATAGGTCTCGGCCGTGTTTCCCGACGCGGCGCCGGCATCCCGGTGCATCGGCAGGACGAACAGCGTTGCGGAGAGCGCCGCAATCAACCCCAATCGTTTCATTCACGCACCCTATTGTCCTCGGTTTTCTCGTCGCGGCTGGCGAGCCGCGATTGCGGGTCGACCGGGCGTCCGTCGCGAAGCAATTCCATGTTAAACGTCGCACTGGCGTTCTTGTCGTCGGCCGCCGCCAGCGTGCCCACGGGCTCGCCCGACAAAAGCCACTGGCCGATCGTCACATCGGCCCGGCCCAACCCCGCCAACAGCGAATGATATCCGCCAGCGTGCCGGATGAGCAAGATCAGCCCATAACCGCGGAATATTCCAACAAATTCGACCCGCCCGTCGAACGGTGCGACGACGAGCGCCTTCGGCATCACGCTCAGCGTCACGCCCAGGCTCGGGCGGCCGTATTGGTCGGCCTCGCCGAAGCGGTGGACCAGGTCGCCCGATACCGGCCACAGCATCATGGTCTTCGGCGCGTCGAGGCTGCGCACGGTTTTGGGCTTGGTCGGATCGAGCGGGGGCGAGGCGCCTTTTGCTATCGGCCCGCTGGTGTGCAGGCGGATCAGCAGCTCCTTGTCGCGCTGGTCGGTTTCGGCGTCGGCGCGTTTGATCAAGTCGAGGAGGTCGGTTGCCTTCTCGGCCAGCTTGTCTCCGGTGGGCGGTTTGCCGTTGTCGCGCAGGATCTGGCTGGTGAGGTCGGCCCGCTTGACGAGCAGCTGCGCCAGCGTCTCGCGGCTCTTGTCGAGGGCGTTGCGGGCGTCGTCGACCTCCTTGCGCCGCGTCGTGATGTGGGTCTTCACTCTATTGAGCGCCGAAATCTGCCCGCTCAGCGCGCGTGCCTGGTTGGCGAGCGCGGGTACCGCCGCGGCGATCAGCACGCCGCTGCGCTGACGGTCGACCGGACCCTCGGGCGCGAAGGCCAGCGCCTCGGGCGGCGCCCGCGCCAGCCGCGCCAGCGCGCCGATCAGCTGCTCCTGCTCCTTGCGGCTCTCGGCCAGCTCCTGCAGCTTGGCATCGGCGCCGCGCGACATAACCCCGACCGCGAGGTCGAGTGCGCCGATCGCCCGCTCGCGCTGCTTCACCACGAGGGCGGTGGCGATGGATTGCTCGCGCGTCGTTTCGAGCTGGGTAATTTGCGCCTCGAGGGACGGCGGCTTCGGCTTTGGCTTCGACGCCGCCGCGCGGCTCGGCCCTGCCCAAAAGGGCAGGAGAGCCGCGGCGAAAAGCGCGGGCAGCAAGCGAAGGCGGATCACCGGCCTTTCACTCGGCGGCGGAACGTCGCGCCCCGAGCGCCGAGGGGTCGGCGATCAGCGAATGCCCGGTCATCGCCTCCGGCTGCTTGAGCCCTAAAAGCGCGAGCAGAGTCGGCGCGACATCGGCGAGGCGGCCGTTCTCGACCTGGCGCACCGCGGCTGGTGCGTTGACCATCAGGAACGGCACCGGGTTCAAGGTATGCGCGGTATGCGGCGCGCCGGTCTCGGGGTCGCGCATCATCTCGGCATTGCCGTGGTCGGCGGTGACGACAAGGGTGCCGCCCGCCGCCTCGACCGCCTGCGACAGCCGGCCGAGGCAGGTATCGACCGCCTCGACCGCGTGCTCCGCCGCGGCTTCGATGCCGGTGTGCCCGACCATGTCGGTATTGGCGTAGTTGAGCACGACCACGTCGAATTTTCCCGATTGGATCGCGGCGACGACCTTGTCGGTGACCTCGGGCGCGGACATCTCCGGCTGCTTGTCATAGGTCGCAACCTTGGGCGAGGGCACCAGGATGCGTTCTTCGCCCGGGAACACGGTCTCGCGTCCGCCATTGAAGAAAAAGGTGACGTGCGCGTATTTTTCGGTCTCGGCGATGCGTAGCTGCGTGAGGCCGGCGCGCGAGACCACCTCCCCGAACGTGTTTTCGAGGTCGTACGGCGCGAACAAGGTGGCGAGGAACGGGTTCAACGCCTCCGAATACTCGACGAGGCCGAGCGCGCCGGAGAAATCGACCAGCTTATTGCGGGTGAAGCCGGAAAAGCCGGGGTCGAGCAGCGCCGCGGCGATCTCCCTGATCCGATCCGCGCGGAAATTGGCCAGCAGCAACCCGTCGCCGGTGTTCATTCCCGCAAAATCGCCGATCGCGGTGGGCAGTACGAATTCGTCCGTCTCGCCCCGCGCATAGGCGGCTTGGACCGCGGCCAGCGGGTCCAGCGCCTTGTGTCCGGCGGCCTCGGTCAGCATCAGATAGGCCTTCTCGACCCGGTCCCAACGCTGGTCGCGGTCCATCGCGTAATAGCGGCCGCTGACCGTGGCGACAGCGATATCGCCGGCGCCCTCGGTATCCGCCTTGAATTGTTTGAGGTAGCCGAGCGCCGATTGCGGCGGCGTGTCGCGGCCGTCGAGCACCGCGTGCACCGCAACCTTAACCCCGGCGCCGGCAACGATGCGGCACAGCGCCGCGATCTGGCTTTGGTGCGAGTGCACCCCGCCGGGCGACATCAGCCCGATGACGTGCGCGGTGCCGCCTTTGGCCTTCACCTGCCCGATGAACTCGCGCAGCGCCGGCATCTCGGCGAGCCTGCCGGTGGCGACCGCATCGTCGATGCGCGGCAAATCCTGCATCACCACCCGGCCGGCGCCGAGATTGGTATGGCCGACCTCGGAATTGCCCATCTGCCCGTCGGGCAGGCCAACATAGTGCTCGCTGGCGTTGAGATGCGCGTGCGGCCAGCGCCGCATCAGCCGGTGCCAGACCGGGGTCTTGGCCTGGGTGATCGCGTTGTCGGCGGCGTCCGGCCGCTCGCCCCAACCGTCGAGGATGCACAGCACGACCGGGCGGGGACGATTGGGCATCGGCGCCGAACCTCTCGGATTTATAGCCGGCGATATAACGCGAAACACCCCGCAGCGCGATAGATTTCCCGCGATCAGCCGGCGCGATCAATCCCGGTGATAGGGGTGGCCGGCAAGGATTTGCTGGGCGCGGTAGAGCTGTTCGAGCAGCAAGCTGCGCACCAGCAAATGCGGCCAGGTCATCGCCCCGAGCGACAGTACCGCGTCGGCACGATCGACCACCGCCTGCCCGAGGCCGTCGGCGCCGCCGATGGCGAAGGCCAGGGCCGCGACACCCCGGTCGCGCCAGGCCGCAAGGCGCTCGGCCAGCTCGCGGCTCGACCACGACTGGCCGCGCTCGTCGAGCGCGACAAGCCGTGTCCCGGCGGGCAGGGCGGCAAGGATCAGCTCGGCCTCGCGCGCCTTCAATTGCGGGGGCGGCAGCTTGCGCTTTTCCTCGAGCTCGACGATGGCGGCAGGGGGCACCAGGCGCTTGGCGTACTCGGCCTGGAGCTCGCCCAGGGGGCCGCGACGCTGCCTGCCGATGGCGAGGATGACGGTGCGGATAGCCCTCGGTCCTATCGGCCGTCTAATTTCGTGCGGCTTCGGCGTCGGCCGCGATTTCCAGCCAAGCCGACCCCCACATCTTTTCGAGGTTGTAATAGGCGCGGATTTCCGGCCGGAACAGATGCACGATGACGTCGCCGGCGTCGATCAGCACCCAGTCGCCCTGCGCCTTGCCCTCGACCAGCGACCGTGACCGGCGCGGCAAGATCTCGATCAGATGCTCGGTCAGCGCGACGACTTGGCGCGCCGAGCGGCCGCTGGCGATGACCATGTAGTCGGCGATCTGCGTCTTGCCGGCGAGGTCGATGGTGACGATTTCCTCGGCCTTGCCGTCTTCCAGGCTAGCGATGATGCGCGCCAGCAAATCCGGGGCCGGCGGGTCGGCAGGCTGAGCCTTGCGGCGGCGGCGCGCGGGCAGCGCGGCGACGGGCGCAATCGGCGCGGGTTCCGTCTTCCGGGAACGGCGGGTGGGTAGGGCGGTAACCGTGGCGGTCTCCTTTGGCTTTCGTGGCGGCTTCTGGGGGCGGCTCGCCGGCTTGGCGCGGATTTCGGTCGCGGAGCGGGGATCGAGCCTTGCATGAAAGAACGTCCAAGCCGGCGGCTCGATCTCAGCCAGCCGGCGCGCCGCCTCGGCCGGCAACCGCGCCCGCGCGTAGCGCTGCGCCGCCATGCCGGCGAGCGCCTTCAGCGCGGTTCGCGGCCGGTCGAACACGGCGATCGGCACCGCCTCGACGATCTCGGTCCAGCGCCGCCAGCGCGGCAGCTGCGTGAGGTTGTCGCCGCCCATCAGCCAGACAAACCGCGTCTGCGGAAAGCGGCGCTGCAAGGCGGCGATCGTGTCGGCGGTGAAAATGGTGCCGAGCTTGTCCTCGATCGCGCTGATCTTGATGCGCGGGTAACCCTTGGCCAGCGCTTCCGCTCCCGCCAGCCGCTGGGCGAACGACGCCATGCCCCGGGCGGGCTTCAGCGGGTTCTGCGGCGACACCAGCCACCAGACCTCGTCGAGGTCGAGGCGCTGCAGCGCCAACCGGCTGATGTGCAAATGGCCGCCATGAGCCGGGTTGAACGACCCGCCTAACAGGCCGATGCGGCGGCGTCGCGCCATCTAAAGCCCTCTCCCTCTCCGCCCTTGGGGGCGGAGAGGGTCGGGGTGAGGTGGGGGATTCCAGAGGCGCACGCACACGCCCACCTCACCCTCCCGCCGCTTTGCGTCGGGCCTCTCCCTCTCCCCCCATTGGGCGGAGAGGGGTTTTACCGATATGAGGCGAGTGGTCAGGGGCGCACCTGCCCGTTGCCGCGCACCAGATATTTGTAGGTGGTCAGCTCGGCGGCGCCGACCGGCCCGCGCGGCGGCAGGCGCTGGGTCGAGATGCCGATCTCGGCGCCCATGCCGAACTCGCCGCCATCTGCGAACTGGGTCGAGGCGTTGACCAGCACGATGGCGCTGTCGACCTCGCGTAGAAAACGTTCGGCGACGGCCTGGTCCTCGGTGACGATCGCATCGGTGTGATGCGAGCCGTAGCGCTCGATATGCTCGATCGCGCCCGCGATCCCGTCGACCAGCCGCACCGCGAGGATGGCGTCGAGATATTCGGTGCGCCAATCGTCTTCGCTCGCCGGCAGCGCCGCGGGGTCGAGCCTCAGCACCTCCGGGTCGCCGCGCAGCTCGCAGCCGGCGGCGCGCAGATCGGCGAGGATAGCGGGCAGCATCGCTGCCGCTTTGCGGTCGACCAGCAGGGTCTCGGTCGCGCCGCACACCGATACGCGGCGCATCTTGGCGTTGAGCGCGATCGCCCGCGCCTTCTCCGGGTCGGCGGCGCCGTCGATATAGGTGTGGCAGAGGCCTTCGAGGTGGGCGATCACCGGGATGCGGCTCTCGCGCTGCACGCGTTCTATGAGCGAAGCGCCGCCCCTCGGCACAATGATGTCGATAACCCCGCTCATCCCCAGCATCATGCCGACCGCGTCGCGGTCGCGCGTCGGCACCAGCTGGATCGCCGCCTCGGGCAAACCGGCGGCGCGCAAGCCTTCCCCCAGCGCATCGACCAGCGCGCGCGAGGAATGAAAGCTCTCCGACCCGCCGCGCAATATCGCGGCATTGCCGGATTTGAGCGCCAGCCCGCCGGCGTCGGCGGTGACGTTGGGCCGGCTCTCGTAGATGATCCCGACCACCCCCAGCGGTACGGCGACCCGCGAGATGGCGAGCCCATTCGGTCGGGTCCATTCCGCCAGCACCGTGCCGACCGGGTCGGGCAGCGCGGCGATGTCTTCGAGCCCCTGGGCGATGCCCTCGAGCCGCTTCGGGTCGAGCGCGAGGCGGTCGATCAGCGCCGCTCCGATGCCGGCAGCCTTCGCCGCCGACACATCCTCGGCATTGGCGGCGAGGATCTCGTTCTGCCGGCGGCGCACCGCCGTGGCCGCGGCGATTAGCGCGGTCACCTTTGCCTCGGAAGGGGCTAGCGCCAGCACCGCTGCCGCCTCGCGCGCCTTGCGGCCGAGCTCGGCCATCGTCGCGGCCAAAGTCGGCGCGGCGGTTTTCTCGCGGGCGATGGTGTTGGTGGCGCTCATGTCACATCGGCCGGCAATTCGCTCAGCACCAGATCGTCGCGGTGGATGATCTCATCGCGGCCACGATAGCCGAGGATGGTGGCGATTTCACCGCTCTTGTGCCCGGCGATGCGGTGGATGTCGCTGCTGGCATAGGCGGAAAGCCCGCGCCCGGCCTCGATCCCCGTCTTGGTGCGGACGATGACGCAATCGCCGCGCTCGAACGCGCCTTCAATGCCGACCACCCCGGCCGGCAGCAGGCTCTTACCCTTGCGCAGCGCACCCGCCGCGCCGTCGTCGACGACCACCGCGCCGGCGGGGTTGACCGCGCCGGCGATCCAGGCCTTGCGCGCCGAGCGCGGCTCGGCCCGCGGCAGGAACAGGGTCGCCTTGCCGCCTTCCTCGATCGCCCGCAGCGGCCCGCGGCCGCGGCTGGGGCGGCCCTGGGCGATCACCATGTGGCAGCCGGCGCCCATCGCGATCCGGGCGGCGGCGAGCGTGGTCACCATGCCGCCCGAGCTGTAGCCCGGCGGCGCGTCGCCGGCCATCGCCTCGATTTCGGGGCCGATCTCACGGATCACCGGGATGTGCCGCGCCTCGGCCCGGTGGCGCGGGTCGGCGGTGTAGAGCCCGTCGATGTCTGAAAGCAGCACCAGCATGTCGGCGCTGACCATCTGCGCGACCCGCGCGGCGAGCCGGTCGTTGTCGCCAAAGCGGATTTCGGCGGTGGCGATAGTGTCGTTCTCGTTGACCACCGGCACCGCGCCGAGCGCCAGCAGCTGGGCAAAGGTGGCGCGGGCGTTGAGGTGCCGCTGCCGTGCCTCGGTGTCTTCGGGGGTCAGCAGGATTTGCGCGACGGTGATGCCGTGCCGCGCCAGCGCCTCCTGGTAGGCGTGGGCAAGGCGGATTTGCCCAGTTGCCGCGGCGGCCTGCTTTTCCTCGAGCCGCAGCGCCCGGCCGCCGAGGCCGAGATGCCGCCGGCCGACCGCGATCGCGCCGGACGAGACGACGATCACCTCCTGGCCGCGCAGCCGGCAGCGCAGGATGTCGTCGACCAGCGCATCGAGCCAGGCGCGGCGGATCAGCCCGCCATCGTCGACCAGCAAGGCCGAGCCGATCTTCACGATCAGCCGCTTGGCCCCGGCCAGGGCGGCCGCCGGGGTCGTCGCCTCGCCACTCATTGTCCGCCGCCGTAATTTTCCGGGAACAATTCGCGCTCGATCAGCTCGATCAGAATATGGATGACCTTGATGTGAAGCTCCTGCACCCGGTCGGAGAAGCGCCCGCCCGGTGTGGAGATCTCGATCCCGGACAGCGCGCCAAGCGGCGAGCCCGGGCGCCCGGTCAACCCGATCACGGTAAGCCCCTGCGCCTGGGCGGCCTCGGCGGCGGCGAGGACGTTACGGCTGACGCCGCTGGTGCTGATCGCCAGCAGGCAGTCGCCCGCACGGCCATGCGCCTCCAGATAGCGGCTGAACACCATCTCATAGCCGTAATCGTTGGCGACGCAGCTGAGATGGCTGGGATCGCTGATCGCAACGGCGGCGAGCGCCTTGCGGTCGTTTCGGTAACGGCCCGACAATTCCTCGGCGAAATGCATGGCGTCGCACATCGATCCGCCATTGCCGCAGCTGAAGATTCTGCCGCCGCTCCGCAGCGCCGCCGCCATGACCCGCCCGGTCTCGGCGATCGCAGCGAGCGCCGCGGCGTTGCTCAGCAGCGCGTCGAGGGCCGTGCGCGCTTCCTCCAGTGTGCGAAGAATGACGGCATCGGCGCCGGCCTGTCCGCGGCTCATCACACCGCCACCAGCGCCGCGGCGTCGGTCTCGGCCCGCTCGGTCTCGATGGCGCCGAGCAATGCGCCCAGAATTTCGCTGACGCCGGCGCCGCTCACTCCTGAAAGCGGCAACACCGTCGCGCCGCGGCCGGCGGCGCGCGTCAGGGTCCGGCATTTGCGCTTCACGTCCTCGGGGTCGATCGCATCGATCTTGTTGAGGCCGATCACCTGCGGCTTGTCGGCAAGCCCATGCCCGTAGGAGGCCAGCTCGTGCCGGATTGTCGTGTAGGCGTCGACGATGTCGTCGGCGGTGCCGTCGATCAGATGCAGGATCACCGCGCAGCGCTCGACATGGCCCAAAAATCGCGTACCCAACCCGGCGCCCTCGCTGGCGCCCTCGATCAGCCCAGGCAGATCGGCCAGCACGAACTCGCGGTCGTCGAGCCGTACCACCCCCAGCTGCGGACGCAAGGTGGTGAACGGATAGTCGGCGATCTTCGGCTTGGCATGCGACAGCCGCGCCAGCAGGGTCGATTTGCCGGCATTGGGCAGACCGACCAGCCCGGCGTCGGCGATCAGCTTCAACCGCAGCCACACCCACAGCTCGGTTCCCGGCCAGCCCAGATCGGCGCGGCGCGGCGCCTGGTTGGTCGAGCTCTTGTAATGGCTGTTGCCGAACCCGCCGTCACCGCCGCGCAGCAGCACCCGACGCTGTCCGACCCGGGTGAGGTCGGCGATGACGGTCTCGTTGTCCTCGTCGAGAATTTGCGTGCCGACCGGCACCTTGAGCACGATGTCGCGCCCGCCGGCGCCGGTGCGGTCGCGACCCGCCCCGCCGCGGCCGTTCTGGGCGCGGAAATGCTGTTGGTAGCGGTAGTCGATCAGCGTGTTGAGGTTGTCTTGCGCGACAAAGATGATGTCGCCGCCTTTGCCGCCGTCGCCGCCGTCCGGCCCGCCGAACTCGATGAACTTCTCGCGGCGAAAGCTCGGCGAGCCGGAGCCGCCATCGCCGCTTTTCAGGTAGATCTTGCACTGATCGAGAAATTTCATCGGTAGATTTCTTGGGGCTCGGCAACGAAAAACGGGAGCGGCGAGCCGCTCCCCTTAGGCGATCTCGTACGGGGAACGGCTATTCGGCGGCTTCCGCCGTCGGGTGTTGGTCCCCCTGCGGCACGATCGATATATAGGTGCGCCCGCCGACTCCCTTGTGGAATTTGACCGCGCCGTCGATCAGCGCGAACAGCGTGTGGTCGCGCCCCATGCCGACTTCGCCGCCGGGGTGGAACTTGGTACCGCGCTGGCGCACGATGATGTTGCCGGCGATCACCGCTTCGCCGCCGAACTTCTTGACGCCGAGCCGGCGTCCGCGGCTGTCGCGCCCGTTGCGGGACGAGCCGCCTGCTTTCTTATGTGCCATCTCGAACTCTCCTCGGCCTGCTCAGCCGTGATTCATGTGTGGACGGCCCCCGTTGGGCAAGAGGGTTGGCGGCGCTTTGACGATCGGGTCAGGTTCATTCATGTGTCCGGCCTGTTGCGTGCGGCACCAGGCCGCTGGCCATGATGGTGTCGGTGGAGCGGGTCCTCA
>JBBRPG010000123.1:0-12263 GCA_038228485.1 Alphaproteobacteria bacterium | reverse complement strand
GGTCGCCGCGTCCCCCGATGGGTTCGCCGTCCTGGTCGTGGCCCTCACCGCCGACCCCGCGTGATCAAAACGCGACTTCAGCAACGGGCTGTTAGGACGATTTTCGTCAGTAGGGCGCCCTGGCGCAAAAGCTTCACCGACAAATGGGCTCGCCGGCGGCGAGGTCGCGTGCTGGACTAGAAAAGCCAAGTTCTTCTCGACACTTGGCGATAAAGGCTTTGGGAATGCTGTCAGCACCTCATTGCGGTACACGCTGAGACGGCACCATCCCCTGATCATTGCCTTCTCTTCGTGCTTCATTCCTTGGCTTAAGAACTGGGCGATGGCTCTAAACTGGATACCATGGCTTCTACGCCATTGCTCGGCATCAACAGCAGTGCATTTCCACCCTAGACGCACGAGAACCAGATCAACCCAATCTAGTTCGCCGATAATATGTCGCTTCTCTTCAATCTCGTGCGGCTCGTCGCCGACCCACTTACAGCGCCAGCCGGTGAATCTGATTTTTTTGTCAATCGCAGCGCGCTCGAGCGCCTCTAAAGCTCTCTTCCCATTACCCCGAAATTGATCCAGACCATCAAGATAATTCAAGGCCTCCTCGATGGTCCAATGTGGCAGTTGACCGTGATGCACCATGCCTCCCGCTTGGGCCGCCGCAAATCGTCGGCAAGCAAACGTGGTTCAGCTGTCCGCGCTTGTCAGCTGGCCAGCCTATCCGCGCCGACCAAGTAGTCGTTCAGGCGCTATTGCGCTTCGGCATCTCTTCCACGTTCGGCTCAGCCTTTGCGAGACCATCGGCGAGGCGGCCGAGCTGCTCGACGAGCGCCTGAGCCTGATCCTTATCGCCGTGAACGTAATTCATGTACGCCTGATGCGATTTGTGGCCTGTGATAGCCATGCCGACGCGCGGATTGCTGACGCTGTTGGCCGTCATGGTCGCAACCCAATGCCGCAAGGTATGGAGGGTGCAGTCCTTCACGCCAGCGGCGTCGGCTATGCGACCGAAGGCTCTTTCCGTCGTATGGTAGGAAAGCTTCGTCCGCGGGTTGTTTAGGCCGCGGAACACGAACGGCACACCCGGCATCCGCTCGATGCCGTCTACAAGGGCGAGAATTTGGACCGACATCGGTCGGCGCGAAAAGCCGGTTTTCGTATCCGGCAGATGCAGCTCCATCTCGTCTCGCCGGATAAATTCCCACTGCAACCCAAGTAACTCGGATATCCGCGCGCCGGTATAGATTGCCGCTCTGATAACGGCCAGGACCTGTGGCTTTTCCCTGCTTACCGCGGCCACATTATCTAGCGCCTTCAGCAATGCCCCGATCTCGACCCCAGATAGCAGCCTTTCGCGCCTCCGCACCTTCGGTTCGTCGATGTCGTCGAGCGGATTGCCGAGATCACGTTGGCGAAGCTTCCACGCCAACGCCTTACCGAAGAGATGATGGAGCAACCGGTACATGTTGCCGGCCTGGGCTCTGCCGCCGATTACGGAGCCGGCGTTGTCGAGGCGCAACACCGATCGAACCACTGCGCCCGCGTCTTCCTCGGATACGTCGTTGATCCTCAGTGCGCCGATCGCCGGGGCGATCCGCCTGTTCCACAATCGAGTTTTCTCAGCGACGGTGCGCGGCTTGTTTGCGACCGCCACCACTTCCTTGCTGTAGCGGTCCCATAGATCGGCCACGGTCCTTTCCCGAAGCACACGGGCGGCCACTTCCTCGGCCCGGTGCTGGTCGGCTTTGCGCTCCGCGTCGGCCTGCTCTCGAAGAGTTGCCGGACCACGGCCGGTCCGCTTGGCCATACGCAACTCGCCGAGTTTTTCCTGAGCCCGCTCGACCGTCCAGCCCTCGGAGGCCCAGCCTAGCGCCTCCTCGACCTGTCGACCCTTCACGGAAAAACGGAGAGTGAAGTACCGATCCAGCCGGGCGCCGTGCTTTCGCTTTGGGTGCTTTCGAGCGCGGATGCCCGGCGCCACCGTGGTCCATTCAGATGCCAATACGAACCCCGGTTTGATTTTATCCCTAGGCCGTCCCTAGATTTGAAGTGAACAACAGGGACGTGTCGTGAGGCCGCGTGAAAGCAATATACCCGCGTTATCCGCTGACATCAACGCCACGATGAGGCGAGATGAAGGTTGGTGAGGAGCGAGTCAACTCAGTTACAATTTGTTTCCAAATAGTTCCGCTAGCGCAGCCGCTCGATCCGCTGCCGGTCGAGCCCGTAGCACTCGCAGGCGACGGCTTCGAGGCCGGCGCGGTCGATGATGGTGATCTCGCCGCGGCGATAGCGGATCAGTCCCGACCGCTGCAGCTCGCCGGCCACCTCGCTGACCCCGGAACGCCGCACCCCCAGCATCGCGGCCAGGAATTCCTGGGTCAGCGGCAGGAGGTTGGAGTCGATCCGGTCAGCCGCCATCAACAGCCAGCGCGCGGTGCGCTGCTCGACCGAATGGAGGCGGTTGCACGCCGCGGTCTGCGAGCTCAGGTTCAGCAGGTCCTCGATAAACCGCAGCACCACCCGGCGCACTCCGGCGCTGCGCTCGAACGCGGCGCGGCACCGCGCGGCGGGAATGTGATGCGCCGTACCCGCTAGCTGGACGACGACATGCTGCGCCGAGGTGTCCCCGCCGAGCAGCGCCGAAACACCGACTAGCCCGTCCGGCCCGACCATGCCGACCTCACTGCTGGCGCCGTCCTCCATCATCGTCATCACCGATGCGACGCCTTCCTCGATGAAATAGACATGGTCGAGCGGCTCGCCGACTTCGTAGAGCACCTGCTTCTTGGCCAGCACGACCGGCTCGAGATCGCGGGTAAGCAGAGCCAGATCGTCCGGTCTGAGGGCTCCGAGCAGAGGTTGTTGATCTCCTGGGTCGGCAACGTCATCACCGCTCCTGCAGCTTCTGTGGCATCGTTCGATACGGCTGGCGCCAATGAGTCCCACCACTGAAGGTAACTCAGGCCGCCCGCCCTGTCGTTTACGAGTACAGAAGAAACAACGCCAAACGCGATGGTTCCGGACTGCTACAATCAATCACGCCGCTGCTACATTCCTGTTACCGAACGGGGGCCGCGTTCTCCAAGCGGGGCGAGGGCGGCTCTCCGTAAGAAGCGAACATCGGCGGATTAGCGGTCGCCGATTACTTGCGCACCACAGGCGGTTGACGGCATATCCTGGCTTCTGTCCGCCCTTCCTGACGGTTTTGTCATGCCGCTTGATACGCTGCCGGTCTCTCCCCTCGAAACCCGCCTCAAGCGCGAGATCAAGGGCGATGTGTTCTTCGACCCGTTTACCCGCGGACGCTATTCGACCGACGCCTCGATCTACCAAATCGAGCCGCTAGGGGTCGTCGTCGCCAAAGACCGAGACGATATCGCCACCGCGATCCAGATCGCCCGCGAGGAAGGCATGCCGGTACTGCCGCGCGGCGGGGGCACCTCGCAATGCGGCCAGACGGTCAACCGCGCCCTCGTCGTCGAGTGCAGCAAATACATGCAGGAGGTGGTGTCGCTCGACACCGAGGCGCGCCGGGTCAAGGTACAGCCCGGCGTCGTCATGGAACGGCTCAACGCGCGGCTGCGACAACATAAGCTCTGGTTCCCGGTCGACGTCTCGACCGGCGACCGCGCGACGATTGGCGGCATGACCGCCAACAATTCCTGCGGCGCGCGCTCGATCCGCTACGGCAACATGGTGCACAATGTCCGCGCGATCGACGCGCTGCTCGCCGACGGCACCGCGGCCCATTTCGGCGAGCTGCCCGGCAATTTTGGCGAGGACGTACAGCCCGAGCGCTATCGCTCGCTGGCCCGCGACATGCGCGCGCTGCACCGCCGCGAGGCCGGCGAGATCGCGGCCCGTTTTCCCAAGCTGCTGCGCCGAGTCGGCGGCTACAACATCGATATGATCAGCGACGAGGGCCATAACATGGCCCATCTGCTGGTCGGCTCCGAAGGCACTCTCGCCTTCTTCACCGAGATCGAGCTCGACCTGCAGCCGATCCCGCCGCACCGGGTTCTCGGCATCTGCCATTTCCCCAGCTTCTACAAGGCGATGGAGGCGACCCAGCACATCGTCAAGCTGGGTCCGGCCGCGGTCGAGCTGGTCGACCGCACGATGATCGAGTTGGCGCGCGACATTCCGATGTTCCGTGCCACGGTCGACCGCTTCGTCCAGGGCGAGCCCGAAGCAATCCTGCTCACCGAATTCGCCGGCGACGACGCCGACGACAATCTGCGCCGGCTCAAGCAACTGGTCGAGCTGATGGGCGATCTCGGCTTTCCCGGCGCGGTGATCGAGGCAACCGACCCGGCCTTTCAGAGCGCGGTGTGGAACGTCCGGAAGGAAGGCCTCAATATCATGATGTCGATGAAGGGTGACGGGAAGCCGATCTCCTTTATCGAGGATTGCGCGGTGCGGCTGGAAGACCTCGCCGAATACACCGACCGGCTGACTCAGGTTTTTCACAAGCACGGCACTTACGGCACCTGGTACGCGCACGCCTCGGTCGGCACCTTGCATGTGCGGCCGGTGCTCAACCTCAAGCAGGAGCTTGAGGTCAAAAAGATGCGCGAGATCGCCGAAGAGGCGTTTGCGATGGTGCGCGAATACAAGGGCTCGCATTCGGGCGAGCACGGCGACGGGCTAGTGCGCTCGGAATTCCATGAGCCGATGTTCGGCTCGCGCATCGTCCGCGCCTTTGAGGAGGTAAAGGACACTTTCGATCCGACCGGCCTGTTCAACCCCGGCAAGATCGTGCGGCCGCCGAAAATGGACGACCGTTCCCTGTTCCGCTTCAAGCCGGGCTACCGGCAGGTGCCGGTCGACACCGTGTTCGACTGGTCGGAATGGGGCAGCTTCGCCAGCGCCGCGGAGATGTGCAACAACAACGGCGCCTGCCGCAAATCCGATCCCGGGGTGATGTGCCCGTCCTATCGCGCCACCGGCGACGAGCAGCATTTGACCCGCGGCCGGGCCAATACCCTGCGGCTAGCGCTATCGGGGCAGCTCGGCCCCGACGCGCTGACCTCGGAGGCGATGGCCGAGACCATGTCGCTGTGCGTGTCGTGCAAGGGCTGCCGCCGCGAATGCCCGACCGGCGTCGATATGGCGAAGATGAAACTCGAATTCCTCGCCCAGTATAGGAAGCGGCACGGTTTGACCCTGCGCGACCGGCTGATCGCCTACCTGCCGCGCTATGCGCCGCGGGCCGCGAAATTCGCCGGCCTGCTGAACCTGCGCAGGTCGGACGGGTTGCTGGCAAGGCTGGGCGAGAGCCTGTTCGGCCTCAGCGCCAAGCGCGCCTTGCCGCGCTGGTCGTCGCGCCTCTATCGCGGCGCGACCGGCGCCAGCAACGGGCGCGAAGTGCTCCTGCTGGTCGACACCTTCAACCGCTATTTCGAGCCCGAGAACGCCGAGGCCGCCGAGCGGGTGCTGACCCGCGCCGGCTATCGGGTGACGACGCCGGAACCCGCGCTCGGGAGGCCGTTGTGTTGCGGCCGCACATTCCTCGCCGCCGGCCTGGTCGACGAGGCGCGCACCGAAGCCCGCCGCATGATCGATGCACTCAAGGCTGCCGTCGCAGCCGACACGCCGATCGTCGGGCTCGAACCGTCATGCCTGTTGACCCTTCGCGACGAATACCCTGCGCTGCTCCCCGGCGCCGACACCAAGGCGCTCGCCGAGCACGCACAGCTGTTCGAGGAGTTCGTCGACAGCGAACGCAAGGCCGGCCGCTTCGATCTCGCCCTCGCCCCGATGCCGGGCAGGACCGCGCTGCTGCACGGGCATTGCCACCAGAAGGCCTTCGGCACCGCCGGCGCCGCGGCCGCCGCCCTTCAGCTAATCCCCGAGCTAAAGGTCGAGACCTTCGACTCGACGTGCTGCGGCATGGCCGGCTCGTTCGGCTACGAGGCCGAGCACCACGCGATGTCGCTCAAAATCGGCGAGCTCGGAGTGCTGCCGAAGATGCGCGCCGCCGCCCCCGACACGCTGCTCGCCGCCTGCGGTACCTCCTGCCGGCATCAGATCGCCGACGGTGCCGGCCGCGATGCCCGCCATATCGTACGCCTGCTCGACGAGGCGTCCCGTTAATACGATTTTCCCGCCGGATAGGTGAGAAATTTCGGCACCGCCGGGTTCATGTAGTCCCACGGCTGGGCGCTTTTGACGAAGATATCGGCGTCGGGCTTGAACCAGCTCGGGTCGTCGAAGCTGGCGACGCGGATGCCCACCAGATCGGGCCGCGTCGAGACCTGGACATAGAGCGGCGCGCCGCAATCGCCGCAGAACACGCGGCTGATCTCATTGCCGGCATCGGATTTGGCGAGGTAGCGCTTGGGCGTGCCCTTGACGATCCGGAACCCTGCCGACGGCATCCGCACCGCCGCGACAAAGGCGGTGCCGCTCTGGCGCTGACAGTCGCGGCAATGACACTGCAGCGAGAACGCCGGCTCGCCGCCGCTCTCGTAACGAATGGCGCCGCACAGGCAGCCGCCGGTTCTGATGGGCATCGTCAATCTCCGTCGAGCCCCCTCTAACGGGCCGCCGCAGGCGTGCCGGAATGGCTCCCCGGACAGGGAGCCACTCCGAGGTGCGACACGATCGTGATCGAAGGCTAGTCTGCGGCTTCCTTGACTTTTTCCTTCGCCGGCAGCGGCTCGGTGCCGGTCCAGGGATGCTCGGCGACGTCGAACAGCACGCCCTCGGGGCCGTAGAGCTTAACCTCGAAGCCGCCGACGCGGTCGGCCTCCGCCTGGTCCATGTAGTGCGTGCCGCCGAGCGCCTCGACCGCCTTCGCGGCCTCATCGACGTTCTCGACCAGGATGCCGAAATGATGCAGCCCGGTGTAGTCCATGCCGCGGCCGATCTGGTCGCTCTTGAAGCGCAGGATCGCCAGGTCGATGGTGCCGTCGCTCAAATGGTGGCCATAGGCGAGCGGCCCGTCATTCGAGCGTACCAGCTTGAAATCGAAGGCTTTCATGTAGAACTCGGCCATCTTGTCCGGGTCTTTGGCGGCGATGGCGAGGTGGCGCAACTTGGCCATGACGATGTCCTTTTGACAGAGATCGGAGTTTATTCGGCGGCGTCTTTCATCGGCGCGGGGAGCGGCTCGGCGCCGGCCCAGCCCTGCTCGGCGATGTCGAACAGCACGCGCTCGGGGCCAAAGAATTTCTTTTCGAAATAGCCGGCCTGGTGGCCGTCCTGGCCCTGGTCGATGTAATGCTCGGCGCCGAGGCTGTCGAGCTTCTTGGTGAACTCCTCGACATCCTCGACCAGCACACCGAAATGATGCAGCCCGCGGTAGTCCATGCCCTTGCCGAGCTGGTCGGTCTTGAACTTGAGGATCGCCAGGTTGAGCGTCCCGTCCGACAAAAACACGCCGTCGGCGAGATGGCCGTTCGGCCGGCCGACTTCCTTGAACTCGAACGCGCGCTTGTAGAATTCGGCCATCGCCTCGGGGTCTTCGGCGGCGATCGCGATATGACGGAGCTTGGGCATGGCGGCCTCCTTGGATCGGTCTGCGACGTTTCTACCACGATCAGCGGCTTATTTCGAAGCCCCGCTTAATGCTGAAAGCGAAATCTCGGCGAGCAGGCGGGCCAGGTTCTTGCCCACCCGCGCCATCGCTTCGTCGATGGTGAACAAGCCAAAGCGGTCGAATTCCGGGAGCTGCGTCCCCCCGATCAATCCCGAGCAGCGCAAGGCGCGCGGATCGGGCAGCGCCGGCACGATCCAGGCGAACAGCGCCAAATCCTTGTAGCGAAGATAAGCCTTCACCCCGAGCGGTATAAGGTCGGCTTCGGGCGCGGCAAGGCCGGTTTCCTCAAGCAGCTCGCGGCAGGCCGCAGCGCAAAGGGTTTCGCCCGGCTCGACCCCGCCCTTGGGAATGTCCCAACGCGGCGAGCGGGTCGCATGACCGAGCAGCAGCCGTTCGCCATCGGTGACAATGACGCCGCAACTGACGGTCTTTACCGGCATTTCGAACCGCGGCTCAGCGGGCCATCCCACCCGACATGCCGCCGTAAAAACCGCCATAGCGGTTTTCGTCAGAGCGATTATCGCTACTCGCGCAGCCGGTGACGGCGAGGCAGGTTAGAACCGCCAAAATTGAAAACCAGCGCATCACATCGACCCTCCGCCGCCACCGCCGGAATCGACATGGCCGGTGTTCATGGGCTCGTTAGGTTGGACCTGATAGGCGGCCGGGCCGCAACCGGCGACCAACAACGCGGTCAGGACCACGGCCAGCCATCGGGTCATTGCGCCGCCTCGTAGCGGGCCATCTCTTCGAGATTCTGCACGCGGAAGCGCTCCACCGCCTCGGCGTGGGCCGCCTGCTCCGCCGCGCCGTAATCGGTCTGCGGCCGTGCTTCGTCGTCGAAATGCCCGTAGCAGTCGATGCCGCGCACCAGCATCGCCGATTGCCGCAGGCTTGCCCGGCAAATTGCCGAGGTCGGGATATAGCTGATGCCGAAACCGATGCGCCGGTCGCTCGAAACGTTCGGCCCGGAGCGGTGGATCAGATGCGTGTGGTGCAAGGACATCTGTCCGGCCTTCAGCGCCATGAAGACCGTGTTGTTACGGTCGAAATCGGCCGTCAGGGTCTGGCCGCGCGACAGTAGATTATCGGGTGCGTTGAATTGACCGTGATGAAGCTGCCCGCGCTGATGGCTACCGGGCACCACCTCCATGCAGCCGGATTCGACCGGCGCGTCGGTCAGCGCCACCCAGGCGGTGATGTGGACCGCCGGTTCGAGCCCGAAATAGGTCGCGTCCTGATGCCAGCTGACAAAGGCCGGGTCGCCCGGCGATTTTGGCCAGATCGTGAAGTAGAACAGGCGGATGTCGGGGCCGATGATGTCTTCGACCGGGTCGAGCACCGCCGGATGCCGCACCAGCGCGTCGACCCAGGGAAACAGCAAATGCGGCTTGAAGTTGTGACCTTTGCCGAATTGCTTGCCGTCGTAGCGCTCGAAGCCTTCGAGCCGGTCGCGAAAGCCGCGCGCCTCCTCCGGGCTGAAGGCGTCGATCGGCGACAGGAACCCGTCGCGGTGATAACGCGCGATTTCCGTGTCGGAAAGCCTTTTGCCCATGCGGTTTCTCCGGTCGCCTGCCTCCAAAATAGCCCTCGTCATTGCGAGGAGCAACGCGACGAAGCAATCCCCCTCAGCCGGTCTAGAGGCGGAAGGAGATTGCTTCGCTACGCTCGCAATGACAATGAATGGGACGCGTTCCCTTCCGAGGCCAACACCGATGATCGATCACATTCGAGCCTACCGCGCCCTAATCGCGGGCCGGCGCGGCGCCGCTGCGGCCAATCATCCGCTCGCCGCCCAGGCCGGATTGATGGCGTTGCGCGCCGGCGGCAATGCGGTCGATGCGGCGGTAGCGACGGCACTGGCGCTCAGCGTCGTCGAGCCGATGATGTCGGGGCTTGGCGGCGACGCGTTCTACCATGTCTTCGATGCCAAGACCGGCAAGGCCGTGGTGTTCAACGGCACCGGCCCGGCGCCGCGCGCCGCCACCCCGGAACGCTATGCCGGCGGCATCCCCCGCACCGGCCCGCTCTCGGCGTCGGTGCCCGGAATGCTCGCCGGGCTCGACGCGATGCATCGCGACTACGGCACCCTGCCCTGGGCGCAGCTTTGCACCGAGGCGATCCGCCTGGCTGAGGAAGGCTTTGGCGCTACCCCGCATTACCGCCATTTCGCCGGCGACCACCTCGACTGCCTGCGCGCCGACCGGCGCAGCGCCACGATCTTCCTGCGCGACGGGGAAGCGCCCCGGGTCGGTACATCGATCGTCCAGCCCGAGCTTGCCCGAACCCTTGAGGAAATTGCCGCCGACGGCGCCGAATGCTTCTACCGCGGCGCCCTCGCCCGCCGGCTCGCCAAGGCGCTGCCCGATTGCGGCACGCTCATTAGCGAGGCCGACCTCGCCGAATTCCAGGCCGAGAAACAAGAGCCGATCGCGGTCGACTACCGCGGCCTGCAAATCCTCGAAGCGCCGCTTAACTCGACCGGCTTCGTACTGCTGCAGGAGCTGAAGATCGTCGAGAATTTCGACCTCGCCCGCATGGGGCTCGGCTCGGCCGATCTGGTGCATGTCATGGTCGAGGCCAAAAAGCTCGCCTTCGCCGACCGCGAGCGCTGGGGCAGCGACCCGCGCACCGTCCAACCGCCGTTCGACGAGCTGCTGTCGGCCGAATACTGCGCCCGCCTCGCCGCCCGCATCGACATGAAGCAGGCAGCCCCGACCCGCGCGCTGGCCGACGCGGCCGGCGACACCACTTATTTCTGCACCGCCGACGGCGACGGCAACGCGGTCTCCGGCATCCAGAGCATCAACAGCGGCTGGGGCTCGGGGGTGATGGCCGGCGACACCGGCATCCTGCTCAACAACCGCATGGCGTATTGGCACCTGGAGCGGGACCATCCGAATTTCCTGCGCCCCGGCCGCCGGGTACGGCACACGATGAACCCGCCGCTGGCGCTGAAGGATGGCAAGTTGTGGGGCGTCTTCGGCACCCCTGGCGCCGACAACCAGGTGCAAATCAATTTCCAGATCGCCACGGCGATGATCGATTTCGATCTCGACCCACAACAAGCCGCCGAGATGCCGCGCTGGACCTCGAACGTGCCCGGCCAATACGCCAACTACCCGCATGACGGGCCCGACGTGCTGACGATGGAGCGCCGCTTCTCCGACGATGTGCGGCGTGAGCTCGCCCGCCGCGGACATCCGGTCAACCCGGTCGGCGACCTCGACGGCCCGTGCAGCGTCGAGATCATCCGCCGGGACGAGGACAACCAGGGCGACGGCATGCTGCTCGCCGGCTCGGACCCGCGCCGCGACGGCTGGGCGCTGGCGTGGTGAACCGAGCCTTGTGCTGAGCCCACTCTAGGCACAAATTCACCCCCACTCGACAACGCGAGAGCCCCGCTATGGCTAAAAGACGAGCCGCCATCAAGGTACGGGCCGAATGGGATGACGAGGCCAAGGTCTGGGTGGCCGAGGGTGCCAATCTGGCCGGGCTCGTGACCGAGGCGGAAACCGTTGAACTGCTGCTCGAAAAGCTTCGGACTATGGTGCCCGAGCTGCTCTCCTATGACGGGAAGCTTGCCGGAGAGTTCTTGCCGGAAATCCTGGTGACGTTGGTTCGCCGCGACGCGATCGCGCTTGCTGCGGCCTGATGGCCGATTATGCCGATCCTGTCCGCGAGGCCCTACGCCTCGCGGGATGCCGGTTTGATCGGCATGGGAAGGGTGATCACGAAATCTGGCTTTGTCCCGACCGCCGTCGCCCGATTGTCGTCGACAGCAAAATCAAGTCGCGCCATACGGCCAACGGAATTCTGAAGCAGGCCGGCCTGCCCAAGCAATTCTGAGTTCTGGAAGGAGAGCCAATTCCGTGAAGCGCGTCCTCACCGGCCGGTTCATGCACGAGACCAATACGTTCAGCATCGTCAAGACCGACATGGCGCTGTGGCGCCGCCGCGACTTTCACACCGGGAACGAGATCCCCGCGGTGTTCCGCGGCACCCGCTCGGCGCTTGGCGCAACCTTCGAGGCGGCGGACAAATACGGCTGGACCCTGGTGCATCCGGTCTCGGCCAACGCCAACCCTTCGGGCACTGTCACCGACGACGCATTCGAGGCCATCGGCGGGATGGTGCTCGCCGCCGCCGAGCGCCAAGGCCCGTTCGACGGCGTCCTCTTTCACCTGCACGGCGCGATGGTCACCGAGGCCTATGAGGATGGCGAAGGCGAACTGCTCGAACGGCTGCGCCGGGTGCTCGGACCCGACGTGCCGATCGTCGTCACCCTCGACCTGCACGCCAACGTCACCCGGAAGATGGCCGACAATGCCAGCGCGCTGATTGCGTTCCGCAGCTACCCGCATATCGACATGTACGAGCGCGCCTGGCAGGGCGCCGAGCTGCTGCAGCGCGCGATGTCGGGCGAGATCAAGCCGCGCACCGTGATCGCCCGCCGGCCGATGATTTGGGGCCTCGACTGGGGCCGCACCCCGGGCGGGCCGATGTCCGAGCTGATCGCTCGTGGGGAGGCGCTGGAGCGCTCCGGCGAGGTGCTGGCGGTCAGCGTCTGCGCCGGCTTCTCGCTCGCCAATATCAGCGATGTCGGTCCCTCGGTGACCGTGACGGTCGACACGCTGCGCGGCGGCACCGCAGGCGCCCAGCGGGTCGCGGAAGAGTTCATGGACCGTGCCTGGGCGACGCGCGGCTACAGCTCGGTAAAGTT
>JBBRPG010000122.1:0-12313 GCA_038228485.1 Alphaproteobacteria bacterium | reverse complement strand
GACGGTCAGGTTCAACAGGCTGCCGCGTTCAATGCGCAACACCGAAAGGTCGGTGCGGGCTATCACGGTGGCGTCGCGCGGCATCGCCGCGACCGCGCCCAGCTCGCCGACGATGTGATGCCGCCCCACTGTCGCGACATGGACCTGGCCGGCCGGCGTATCGACAAGGACATCGACCTCGCCGTCGAGGATCACGTCGGCAAAGGTGCTCATGCGCCCCTGCTGCATGATGGTGTCGCCGGCGCGATGCTCGACAAAGCCGCAGCGCGCCGCCACCGCCGCCAACGACGCCGGGTCGAGCAGCGCAAAGATCGGCAGCGAGGCCAGTATCTTGACGATGTCCTCGACCGCACCGCGGCCGACACCGGCCGCCGCGGTCGTTGCTGCCTCCGCCATCGCCACCCGATCTCCGACCCGCAGGGGTATCAATGAGCCAAACCGGCCGGGGCGTAAAGACTGCTAGCCCCGGCTAGCCATTTGCGGTTTCTTGACCAGAGCCGGTGTTGGCGGCGGCATGGCCGCGTCGTCCTTGCCGGCGCGCGCGAGCTTGACCAGCGCCTGCATCAGCCCGGCGACGCCTTTGAGCCGGGTCGCCTCGTCGTCCCAATTGCGCAGATAGACGAGCTTCTGGTCGGGGCGCAGGCGCAGCGTGCCGGCGTGTTTCTGGATCAGTTCGACAAGGCCACCCGGATTGGCGAAGCGGTTGCCGCGCAGCGCGACGACGGCGCCCTTCGGGCCCGCCTCCAAACGCTCAACCCCGGCCTCGCGGCAGGCGCGCTTGATCGAGATGATCTGCAGCAGGTTCTCGACCTCGGCCGGCAGCTTGCCGAAGCGGTCGATCAGCTCGGCGGCGAACGCCTCGCTCTCGCGCGTGTCGGCGAGCCCGGCGATGCGGCGGTAAAGCCCGAGGCGCACGGACAGGTCGGCGACGTAATTCTCGGGGATCAGCACCGGGGTGCCGATGGTAATCTGCGGGCTCCAGTCCTCTTCGCGCATCGGGCCGCCGCCTTCGGCGGTGCGCGCGGCCGCCACCGCCTCCTCGAGCATGTGCTGGTAGAGCTCGATGCCGACCTCGCGGATATGACCCGACTGCTCGTCGCCCAGCAGGTTGCCGGCGCCGCGGATGTCGAGGTCGTGACTGGCGAGCTGGAACCCGGCGCCCAGCGTGTCCAATGTCTGCATTACCTCGAGCCGGCGCTGCGCGGTCGGCGCCAGCTTTTTCTTTTCGGGCAGGGTCAGATAGGCATAGGCGCGCATCTTGCTGCGGCCGATGCGCCCGCGCAGCTGGTAGAGCTGCGCCAGACCGAACATGTCGGCTCTATGCACGATCAATGTGTTAGCGGATGGTATATCAAGTCCCGACTCAATTATGTTGGTCGACAACAACAGATCGTAGGCGCGGTCGTCGAACGCGGTCATCACGGTTTCGAGCTCGGTCGGCGCCATCCGGCCATGCGCCATGCAGACGCGGATTTCGGGGACGATCTTGCGCAATTCCTCACGCACTTCATCAAGATCGGCGATGCGCGGCGCGACGTAGAAGATTTGCCCGCCGCGGTCGCGTTCCCGCAGGATCGCCTCGCGCACCACCACCGGATCGAACGGCGTCACGAAGGTGCGCACCGCCAGGCGGTCGACCGGCGGCGTGGCGATGATGCTCATCTCGCGTACACCGGAGAGCGCCAGTTGCAGGGTGCGCGGGATCGGGGTCGCGGTCAGGGTCAGCACATGCACATCGGCCTTGAGTTGCTTCAACCGCTCCTTCTGGGCGACGCCGAAATGCTGCTCCTCGTCGATGATGACGAGGCCGAGATGGGAGAAGCGCACATCCTTGGCGAGCAGCGCATGGGTGCCGATCACGATCTCGATCCGGCCGGCGGCAAGTTCCTCCTTGGTCTGCTTGGCCTCCTTGGGCTCGACCAAGCGCGACAGCTGGGCGATGCGCACCGGCAGACCGGCGAACCGTTGGCTGAAGCTGCGGAAATGCTGGCGGGCCAGCAAGGTCGTCGGCACCACCACGGCAACTTGCGCGCCGGAGAACGCGGCGATAAAGGCGGCGCGCAAGGCGATCTCGGTCTTGCCGAAGCCGACATCGCCGCAGATCAGCCGGTCCATCGGCTTGCCCGACGCCATGTCGCCGAGCGTGTCCTCGATCGCGCGGAGTTGATCCTCCGTCTCCGGATAGGGGAAACGGGCGGCGAATTCCTCGTAGATGCCCTCGGGCGGGGTCACCACCTCGCCGGGGCGAAGCTGGCGCTCGGCGGCGACGCGGATCAGCTCGCCGGCGATCTCGCGGATGCGTTGTTTGACCCGCGCCTTGCGGCCCTGCCAGGCCGCGCCGCCGAGCCGGTCGAGCTGTGCGCCGGCCTCCTCCGACCCGTAGCGCGACAGCACCTCGATGTTCTCGACCGGGACGAACAGGCGGTCGTCGCCGGCATACAGCACCTTGAGGCAATCGTGCGGCGCGCCGCCCACATCGATGGTCTCGAGGCCCTCGTAGCGGCCGATGCCGTGCTCCTCGTGGACGACGAGGTCACCCGCCGCGAGGCTCGCCGCCTCGGCGATGAACTCGTCGAGATTGCGGCGGCGGCGCGGCGTGCGCGCCAGCCGGTCGCCGAGGATGTCCTGCTCGCCGAGGACCACGAGCGCGTCGGTGGCAAACCCCTGCTCCAGCGGCAGGATCGCAAGGCCGACTGCGGATTTGGCCAATTTTCCGAGCGCGTCGCCGTCAACGACCGGGCGCAAATCGCCGAGCCCGCGCTCGCGCAGGACGGTGGCGAGCCGGTCCGCCGACCCTGCGCTGTACGCGGCGATCGCGGCGCGCTTGCCGGATTTACGCTCGGTGTCGAGATAGTCGCGCACCGCCTCGAACAGCTGGATCTTCGGGTCGGCGCGCTCGGCGGCGAAACTCTTCGCCGGCCGCGCCCCGGCATCGAAGGCGTCGCGGTCGGCCTCGGGGGCGGCGAACGGCGAGAGCTGCACCACCGCGCGTCCCGCCAGCTCGCTCTCCCACTCGGCGTCGGCGATGAACATCTGATCGGGCTTGACCGGGCGATAGAGCGGCGCAGCGCCGCCACCCACCGCCGCCAGGCTCTGCCGCGCGGCGTAGAAATCGGCGATCGACTCCAGCCGATGCGAGCGCGCCTCCTCGGTCTGCCAATCGAACGACACTGCCGCACCCGGCAGGTAATCGAACAGCGTCTCCAGGCTCTCGTAATAAAGCGGCAGCCAATGCTCCATCCCGGCGAGCCGCCGCCCGGCGCTGACGGACTCGTATAAGGCGTCGTCGCCGCCGACATTGCCGAAGAGCTCGCGGTAGCGACTGCGGAAGCGCTGGATCGCCACGTCGTCGAGCAGCACCTCGCTGACCGGGCGCAGCACCAATGACGGCAACGCGCCCGTCGAGCGCTGGCTCAGCGGATCGAAGCTGCGCAGGCTTTCGACCGACTCGCCGAAAAAATCGAGCCGCACCGGTTGCGCGGCGCCCGCCGGATAGAGGTCGACAATGCCGCCGCGAATGGCGAACTCGCCCGGCTCGCGCACGGTGTCGGTGCGGAAATACCCGTTGTTGCGGAAAAAGCTCTGCAGCCGGTCGAGCGGGATGCGTCCGCCGGGGCCGAGGGTCAGCACCCGCCCCTCGAACAGGTTGCGCGGCGGCACCCGCTGCACCAGCGCGTTGACCGTGGTCAGCACGATCAGCGGCAACTCATCGCCACCGCCGGCCAGTCGGGTCAGCGTGTCGATACGGCGGCTGGCGATCTCGCCGTTGGGCGAGACCCGGTCGTACGGCAGGCAATCCCACGCCGGGAAGGTCAGCACCGTCTGCCCGGGATGGAAGAATTGCAGCGCCGCCGCGAAGCGGGACATGCGCCCGTCGTCGCGGCAGACATGCAGCCAGCGTTCGAGCTTGGCCCCGGCCAGCAACGCGCCGATGGTCGCCGCGTCGTGGCCCTCGGGTGCGCCGTAAAGGGTCACGCGCCGCGGCGCGTCACCCAGCGAACCGGCCAGATCGGTCAGCGCAGTCAAAGCGATGCTCGTAAAAACCCCTCTCCGCCCCTTGGGGGGAGAGGGAGGGGCCCATCGCAACGCGATGGGAGGGTGAGGTGGGCATGTTTCGGCGTTTTCCCCACCTCACCCCGACCCTCTCCGCCCCCGGGGGCGGAGAGGGAGAATGGGGGGCAGCCGCTAAAGTCAAGGATTGGGGTGGTCACGTCGGGCGCGGGGTGTAGCGGAAAGCGAGCAGCAATCGGGTCACGTCATGGTCGCATTCGGGCGGCGGCGGGGCGCGGCCGGTGATCCAGTCGAACAGGTCGGGGTCGGGCATTTCGAGCAGCGCCTCGTAGCGGTCGAGCTGAGCCTCGTCGAACCCGGCGAGGTGCTGCTCGGCAAACGAGCCGAGGATCAGATCGGCCTCGCGCGTGCCGCGGTGCCAGGAACGAAACAGGAGCCGCTTGCGGCGAGGATCGGGCGGGAGTGTCATTGTGCGGTAGTGTTGGCGGATCGGGATTGGCGCTGCTGCTCGCGGATCGATATAGACGGTTGCGCGCGCCGCGTCAGCCCGCGACGGCGAATGGCGGAACCCCGATAAGTGCGCCCTGCCCTTCTTGACAGGCTTTTTGCCCCGGTCGTGACCCTGCCCGGCATCGGCCCGCAGCTCGGCAAGCTCGTCGAGCGCGCGGCCGGGAAGCTGGTCGTCGACCTGCTGTGGCACCTGCCGAATGGCCTCATCGACCGCCGCGCCGCACCCTCGGTCACCGCGCTGGAAGACGGCAGCACCGTGACCCTGAAGCTCAAGGTCGAGCGGCACGAGCCGGGCATGGGCCGCCGCCCCTACCGGGTGATCTGCTACGACGGCACCGGCTTTATCACGCTGATCTATTTCAACGTGAAGGGCGACTATCTGCAGCGCCTGTTGCCGGTCGGCGCCGAGCGCATCGTCAGCGGCAAGGTCGAGTTCTATGTCGGCATCCCGCAGATCGCCCACCCCGACCATGTCGTCGCCGTTGACCAGGCCGACCGGATCAAGCCGGTCGAGCCGACCTATCCGCTGACCGCCGGGCTGCCGCCGCGGGTGCTGCAGCGCGCGGTCGCGACGGCGGTGGAGCGGGTGCCCGAGCTGCCGGAATGGATCGACGGACCGCTGCAGCAACAACGCGGCTGGCCGAGCTGGAACGAGGCGCTGGCGGCGGTCCATGCGCCGCAGAGCGAGGCCGACCTGGCGCCGTCGACGCCGGCGCGCGAGCGCCTCGCCTATGACGAAATCTTCGCCAGCCAGCTCGCGGTGGCGCTGGTGCGAGCGCGGCGCCAACGCCGTCGCGGCCGGGTGCTGGAGGGCACGGGCAAGCTGGCGTCACCGATAGAGGCCGGGTTCGGCTTTCCCCTCACCCAAAGCCAGCGCCTGGCGATCGCCGAGATCGCCGCCGACATGAAATCGCCGCATCAGATGATGCGCCTGCTGCAAGGCGATGTCGGCAGCGGCAAGACGGTGGTGGCGCTGCTGGCGATGCTGATCGCGGTCGAGGCCGGGGCGCAGGCGGCGCTGATGGCGCCCACCGAGGTGCTCGCGCGCCAGCATCACGCGACCTTGCAGCGCCTCGCCGGCGCGGCCGGGATCGAGGTGGCGCTGCTGACCGGGCGCGAGCGCGGCAAGCCGCGCGAAGCCCTCATTGCCGGGCTCGCCGCCGGGACGGTGCCGATCGTCGTCGGGACGCACGCGCTGCTGACGATCGATGTGCTGTTCCGCGACCTCGCGCTGTCGGTGATCGACGAGCAGCACCGCTTCGGGGTCGAGCAGCGGTTGGCGCTGAGCGAAAAGGGCAAGGGCACCGATACGCTGCTGATGAGCGCGACGCCGATCCCGCGCACCCTGATGATGACAGTATACGGCGATTTGGACACCTCGCGGCTGATCGAGAAGCCGCCGGGGCGCCAACCGATCGACACGCGAGCGATGCCGCTCGACCGGCTCGGCGAGGTGGTCGAGGCGGTGGCGCGCGCCATCGGGCGCGGCGCCAAGGCGTATTGGATCTGCCCGATCGTCGAGGAAAGCGAAGATACCGACCTCGCCGCCGCCGAGGAACGCCACCGCGCGTTGGCGGCGATGCCGGTTTTCCGCGGCAGGGCCGGGCTGGTTCATGGCCGCATGAAGAGCGCCGACAAGGACAAGGCGATGGCCGATTTCGCCGGGGACGGCAGCGACCTCCTCGTGGCCACGACCGTCGTCGAGGTCGGGGTCGACGTGCCCCAGGCGACGATTATGGTGGTCGAGCATGCCGAGCGCTTCGGCCTGGCGCAGCTGCATCAGCTGCGCGGGCGGATCGGCCGCGGCAGCGGGGCCTCGACCTGCCTGCTGCTGTACCAGGGCCCGCTCGGCGCGATCGCGCGCGAACGCATCTCGATCCTGCGCGAGACCGAGGACGGGTTCCGCATCGCCGAGGAGGATTTGCGGCTGCGCGGCGGCGGCGAGGTGCTCGGCACGAAACAGAGCGGCCTGCCGGCGCTGCGCCTCGCCGACCTGGCCGCGCACGAGCCACTGATCGCAATCGCCCACGACGACGCGCGTCTGGCGCTGTCGCGCGACCCGAAACTCACGACACCGCGCGGCGAGGCGCTGCGCACGCTGCTCTATCTGTTCCAGCGCGACGAGGCGGTGCAGTATTTAAGGGCCGGATGACGCAGAACCGGAGGTGGACTAGAATATCACCCACGATGTCCGCCACCGCGCTTCTCAACCTATCGAAAGCCGGCTTCACCGATGCTCAGGTGTCGGCGCTGGCCGAGTACTTCGACTCCCAGATGGCGACCAAGGATGACATCGCAGAATTGAAATTGGAAATCGAGAAAGTCCGGTCCGAGCTAAAGTTGGATGTCGAAAAGGTCCGCTCTGATCTTGAGATCAAGATCGCTGATAGCAAGGCCGACACAATCAAATGGGTCGCCGGTTTACTGGTCGCACAGGGCGCAGCAATCGTAGCTCTCGTCCGCTTTCTCCTGCACCCTTAACCTGGGGGGCAAGCCGGCGTCGACATGATTGCCGCGACCGCTTCGTGTGCGATCAGGCCGCAATTTCCGTTGCGTGGCGGAGAAACCGCCGGTTCGGCGCGCTGCGCGCACGGGCCCCGAGACGTTCATGCGCCAGCGACAAAGCGATGTTTCGCTGACCGGCGCGCACCGCCGCTTCGGTCAGGGTCCAGTCGATCACGTCGCGCTGAGCGTGGCTGCCGCCGATCTGCCACAGGTCGAAGCGAGTTTGCAGCAGCAAGGCCACCGTCTCGTCGTAGGCGCCGCGGTGGAACGCCGACAGCGCCTCGACCACGGGAATGCCGACGGTGCGGTAGAGGCCGGCAGCCTCAACACCGCTGGCGGCGGTCTCGCGCATCGCCGCCAGCCGGCGCTCTACCAGCGCTTCCTGGCCGGACCGCAGCTCGGCCATTGCTGCGTGGATGTCGGTAAAGACGAGACACTTCCCGTCGGCGTGGCCTTCCCACACAGCCGCCAAATCCCGCCACCGGTCGCCCACCTCACAGCCCAGCGTATCAAGGCGCCACAGCAGCGCGGAGGCGTTGGTGAGGCTGTTGCCGACCCGGCGCTGTGTCGCCTGGATCGGGCCGTCGTACAGGGCCAGTGCGGCGTCGTAGTGCCCGAGCTCGAGATGGAACAGCGCCCGGTGCCACCAGATGTGCGCCTGATTGGTATGACCGGGGCTCGACCACAGCGCCTCGCGCGCCGCCATCCACCCCAGTCCGTCCTCGGGCCGCCCGGTCATTTCCATGACGTGCGAGACCGTGTGATGCGGCCAGAAGCTCGTCGGCTCGAGCTCGGCCGCCTCGCGCGATTCGTCTTCGGCGCGGCCGTAATCGCCGGCCTCCTCCGACCCGAAGGCGTGAAAGGCCAGCATCGTCGCATAGCCCGGCCGGTCCTTGGACCAGAACGGCAGCGCCCGCGCCGACCGGTCCCGCACCCAGCGGAACCGTCCCAGGAACCCATCGGCCAAGGTCGCGACCTGATGCGCCAGGATGTCGAGCGGGTAGTGCATTAGATGGCGGTCCAACACCGCGACGGCGGCGGCCCTGGCCCCCTGCACCTGATGGGACAACGCGGCGAGGTGGGCCTGTTCGCGCTCGTTCGAGGCCAGGGTCCGCGCGGTCTCGACCAGCGTCTGGGCCTGCTGCAACAGACCGGGGTCGTTGGCCGCGCTGAACACCCAGGCTTTGCCGAGATGCGCCATGACGAAATCGGGCGCGGCCTCGCTCGCCGCGTCGAACAGGCCGATGGCATCGCCGTTGACGAGGTTGAACGCCCGTACGGCTTCGTCATAGACGCCGACAGCCGCCTGCGTCGCACCGGAAAGGCTGTGTCCTTGGGCGTCCCGGTTCATGGCGGCTAAGCCGCCGCGGTGTAGCGGCCGCGCCCGAAGGTGCGGTCTTTGGCGTCTTCGCTGGCCTTGTCGAATTGCGTCGTCTTGGTGCGCACGTCGTCGACCGCGGCGAGCGCCTCCACCACCGCCGGGCGCGCGGCGATGCCGGCGACCCAGGCCATGATCTTCGGGTACTCGGCCTCGACGCCCTTGCCGAGGAACATCCCGGCGACCCGCAGCCACGGGAAAGTGGCGATGTCGGCGATCGAATATTCGCTGCCGCCGAGATACGCCGCCGCGCCCAGCCGCTGCTCGACCACGTCGAGCGTCTTGCGCACCTGGGTGCGGTAGCGGTCGAGCGAATAGTCGTTGCCCTTGGGCGCGAACCGCCAGAAATGCACGTACTGGCCCCACATCGGGCCGATTGTGGTCATCTGCACCATCATCCATTGCAGCGCGTCGTAGCGGGCAGCCCCGTCCCTCGCCAGGAATTTGCCCGACTTGTCGGCGAGGTACTGCAGGATCGCACCCGACTCGAACACCGTGTACGGCTTGCCGCCCGGCCCGTCGCTGTCGACGATCACCGGCACCTTGGCGTTGGGGTTGAGCTTGAGGAAATCGGCGCTGAATTGCCCCTCGGCGAACACGTCGACCGGATGGATTTTGTAGGGCAAGCCCATCTCCTCGAGCGCGATGTAGATCTTGACGACGTTGGGGCTGCCCATCGCATAAAGGTCGATCATCTTGCGTCTCCAGAGGTGCTGGCGGTGATGGATTGTGAAGAGGGAGCCTGTCGAAACTAACGGATGCGATTATGCCATTCAAACGGGTCTTTACGAGCATCAACGAATACTGCTAGAAAAAAAGCGTGAGCCCCAGCCAAAATAATATATTGATACTCCAAAAATAGAGAAAATTTAGATAAATAACGGTCCCATGAAGGTTTAGTGGGATCGTAAATCCGGCATCTTTATCTATCTGCTTTGGCAGAGCTTCCAATACTCAAAATTCCAGTGACCACGAAATCATGAACAGATCAGTCCAGTATTTCCGAGAACTGTTTCAACGCGTCTCCAGAATTTTTGGATCGCATTTGACTACCTGGTAAATTGTACGCTTCCCGAAAGCTGGGTGCGGCCGTCGGGCTGGCATGCCGCCAGCGGCGATGCCATGTTGGTGCCGAATTCGCGACAATAGCGCGGGCAAAGCGATGGCGCACGAGTGGGATGCCGGGCACTATTTGCGTTTTGCCGATGCGCGCACCTTGCCGGCGGTCGACCTGTTGTCGCGGATCGAGCTGGCCGCGCCGCAGCTTGTGGTCGATCTCGGTTGCGGGCCGGGGAACAGTGCGGCGCTACTGAAGCAACGCTGGCCCGACGCCGCGGTCACGGGGCTCGATTCGTCCGTCAATCTGCTCGACGCGGCGAGGCGTGACCATCCGGGCATCGACTTCGCCGAGGGCGGCATCGCCGCTTGGGCGCCGGCCGAGCCCCCCGATGTCATCTTTGCCAACGCGTCGCTGCAATGGGTCGGCGGGCATGACGCGCTGCTGCCGCGGCTGTTCGATCAGGTCGCGCCGGGCGGCGTGCTGGCGGTGCAGATGCCGCGCAACCACGATTTCGCAACGCATGCGCTGATGCGGCAGGTCGCCGCCGAGAGTGCGTGGCGCGACCGGCTCGCCGGGGCGCGCGACCTCTCACCGGTGCAGCCGCCGGAGTTCTATTACGATTGCCTGGCGCCGCGCTCGGCCGGCTTCACGATCTGGGAGACCAACTACATCCAGATCATGGACGGGGTCGGCGCGATCATCGACTGGCTGCATGGCACTGGGCTGCGGCCGTTTCTCGCGCGCCTCACCGAAGAAGAGCGCCCGGTCTTTCTGAAACGCTACGCGGCCTTGCTCGCCGACGCCTATCCGGCGCAAGCCGACGGCAAGATCCTGCTGCCCTATCCGCGGCTGTTCTTCATCGCATCCCAGGCCGGATAAGGCTAAATTCCGGGAAGTCATACGGAGAAGTAGGATGCTGCAGATCGCCGACCGCATGAAGATGCTCGGCACCGAAACCGCGTTCGAGGTGCTGGCGCGCGCCAATGCCCTCGCCGCGCAAGGCAAGTCGATCATCAATCTCGGCATCGGCCAGCCCGATTTTCCGACCCCCGACCATATCGTCGAGGCCGGCCGCAAGGCGCTCGCCGACGGCCATCACGGCTACACCGCGGCCAACGGCATCCCCGGACTGCGCGAGGCGGTCGCGGCCGACCTCTACCGCCGCCACCAGGTCCAGGTGTCGCCCGCCGACGTGCTGGTCGTCCCCGGCGGCAAGGTGACGATGTTCTTCGCCATCATGATGTTCGGCGAGCCCCGGGCGGAGATCATGTATCCCAACCCCGGCTTCCCGATCTACGAGAGCGTCATCCGCTTCTCGGGCGCGACCGCGGTGCCGATGCCGCTCTACGAGAGCGCCGGGTTCTCGTTCAGCGCCGAGGAGGTGTTGGCCAAGGTGACGCCGCGCACCCGGCTCATCATCATCAACAGCCCGGCCAACCCGACCGGCGGCGTCGTGCCGAAAGCCGAGCTCGATAAGCTCGTCGCCGGCCTAGCCCGCCATCCGCAAGTCGCGATCATGAGCGACGAGATCTACGGCGAGATGATCTATGACGGCGCCGAGCATCACAGCCTGCTGCGTTATCCCGAAATCCGCGACCGGGTGATCCTGCTGGACGGTTGGAGCAAGACCTATGCGATGACCGGCTGGCGGCTCGGCTATGGGGTATGGCCCAAGGCGCTGTTCCCCCACGCCGAGCGGCTGGCGATCAACTGCCATTCCTGCGTCAACGCGCCGACCCAGTTCGCCGGGATCGCCGCGCTGACCGGTCCGCGCGAGCCGGTCGAGCGGATGATGAAGGCCTTTGCCGAACGGCGGCAGATGATCGTCAAGGCGCTCAACACCCTGCCGGGAATAAGCTGCATCAACCCCGGCGGCGCGTTCTATGCCTTCCCCAACATTTCCGGCACCGGCTACGACGCCAAGACGTTGCAGACCGAGCTATTGGACCAGACCGGGGTCGCCACCCTCGCCGGCACCGCGTTCGGCGCGTTTGGCGAAGACTATCTGCGCATCTCCTACGCCAACAGCATCGAGGCGATCGGCGAGGCCGTCGAGCGCATCCGCCGCTTTCTGGGCAATCTGCCGCGCGGCGACGCGGCCTAGGGCGATTGGCGTTGAATTTGCCTATAAAATAGGCATTCTGCTGCGAATTTACGCGGTTTGGCCAGATCGTTGAGCCTCGCTGAAGAATCCCGGCGCTGGCATGGGTTATGCTCAGGGTCGGGGCGACCGCCGCATCGCGGGCAAAGAAGGGTTGGGTGAGATGAAAAAGGTCGAGGCGATCATCAAGCCGTTCAAGCTCGATGAGGTGAAAGAGGCGCTGCACGAGGTCGGGATCAAGGGCATCACCGTCGTCGAAGCCAAGGGCTTCGGCCGGCAGAAGGGCCACACCGAGCTCTATCGCGGCGCCGAGTACGTCGTCGACTTCCTGCCCAAGGTGAAGATCGAGGTCGTCATGGAAGATTCGATGGTGGAGCGCGCGGTCGAGGCGATCCAGCAATCAGCGCATACCGGCCGCATCGGCGACGGCAAGATCTTCGTGTCGAGCATCGACGAGGCGATCCGCATCCGCACCGGCGAGCGCGGGCCGGACGCGATCTGACCCCCGCCTCCGAACACCGGCGCCCGCGCTTGACAGGTGCGGCGCAACGCCGTTTGGTTCGGCCACGCGTGAGCCCTACCCCGATCTCAATCAACCAACAGGAACTGAGCGATGTCTGCAATTGACGACGTGATGGCGCAGATCAAGGAGCACGAGGTCAAGTATGTCGACTTTCGCTTCACCGACCCGCGCGGCAAGTGGCAGCATTTGGCGCATCACGTGCGCACGATCACGCCGGAGTTCTTG
>JBBRPG010000121.1:0-12496 GCA_038228485.1 Alphaproteobacteria bacterium | reverse complement strand
AGAGGATCGCCTCGACAATCACCCGCAAACCCCATTCGCGCGGCCGGCCCAGCCGCCGCGCCGGCGGCAACAGCGGTGCGATCTGTTCCCATTCCGCCTCGCGCAGGTCGCTTGCATAGCGCAGCTCCTCGCGTCGACTCCGCCCGGGTGATTTCAGTCCACATGTTGTGGCTCCCTGTTTGTCTGGCAACAACACGGAACCACAACTCACTGAAATCACCCAATTCATTTCCAGTCCGGCTCTGAGGAGGCCGCAAAGCGGCCGTCTCGAAGGACGCATTGGCGTTTGTCCGAGCTCGATCAAATCCCGGTCAGCGCCCGGTATTTCTTCCAGAAGCCGCGGATCGCCGCCTCGCTGGCGCGGAAATTCTGCGACTGGGCGTCGTGCCCGCCCATCATCACGACGCCGCTGCCCTCGTCGTTGTATTGCAGCGCGCGCTGGACAAAGCCGCCGACGCAGCCATCCTCCATCGAGATATAGCCGGCGGCGCCGATGAGATTGCCTTGGCGCAGGCGGCGCTCGGTCATCGCCTCGTCGTCGTTGTCAAAGCCGAGATGCACCCAGTCGAGCTCGGTCTTGTCGACCCCGCGCGGCCGGATCACCCGCACCGCGATGGTGTTGCGCACCTGCTGCAGCACCATGGTTGGGAAGGCGGTCAAAATCTGCACCGAGACCTGGTCGCCGAACTCGTCCACCGACTCGACCACCGAATTGTCGGCCAATTTGAGGTCGCTGTCGGAGCGCAGGTTGGCCGCCTTGTAGTCGGCGTCCTCGGCGGCGTAGTCGAGCTTCGCCTGGCTGAAATGGTTGCCGCCGTCTTCGCTGATGTTGATGCTGCCCGGCATCGACAGCCGGTTGATGCGGAACGTCGTCAGGAACGAGTGCAGGATGCTGGCGTGGTAGGTGTCCTTGACGTTCTCGAAATAGAGCTTCCAGTTGTTCGGCAGAACCTGCGTCGAGCGGCCGATGACGTGGACCAGGCGTCCGTCGAGCACCCGCTTGAGCCCGCCGACCACGACATCCCCGAGATAGGCCTGCAAATCGGCTACCGTGTCGCTGAACGTGCCGAACACCAGGCCGCACAATTCCTCGACCCGCAGCCGCTGGAGGTGGTGGTCTTCCTTGTGGAACTCGGGGGCCATGCCGCCCTGGCGCTTCACCCCCTTCTCAAAGGCGACCCCGGTCAGCTGGCCGGCAAGGTCGTAGCTCCAGCCGTGGTAGATGCAGGTGATCTCGCGCCCGTGCCCCTTGTTGGTAAGGCACAACAGGTTGCCGCGGTGGGCGCAGCGGTTGACGAAGGCGTTGACCGCACCGTCCTCGCCGCGCGCGACGACGACCGCGACCTCGCCGACCGTGGTCGCGACCCAATCGCCGGGATTGGGGATCTCGCCGGCGAGACACAGATAGCTCCAGGTCTCGCCCTTGAAGATCGTCTCCTGCTCGTGCGCGTATTGCTGCGGGTCGGTGTAGACCCGGAACGGCACCTCGCTGATCCCGTTCGACGGCCACGACACGGCCCCGTCAAAGCGTACGTCTTGCACCGACATCGCAGCCCTCTTCGCTGAAGCGATCGCTGGGCGAACTATGCTCCCGCAGGCGGCCGATCGTCTATCCGTAGGATGGGTTGAGCGCAGCGAAACCCATCGCCGCCGCGCCATCTCGATGGGTTTCGCTGCGCTCAACCCATCCTACAAGTGCGCACGCGGCGGATCGCGGTTCGCTCCGCTCTACCCACCCTACCCTACACAGCAATCATTGCCGCAACAGGTGGCGGGCGATGATGACGCGCATGATCTCGTTGGTGCCTTCGAGTATCTGGTGCACGCGCAAATCGCGCAAATGGCGCTCGATCGGGAAATCGCGCAGGTAGCCGTAGCCGCCGTGCAGCTGCAGCGCTTCATTGACCACATGAAAGCCCGCATCGGTGGCGATGCGCTTGGCCATCGCGCAATGCAGGGTCGCCTGGGGGTCGCCCTTGTCGAGGCTGGCGGCAGCGCGCCATAGCAGCAGCCGCGCCGCCTCCAGCTCGCTCGCCATGTCGGCGAGCTTGAACTGCAGCGCCTGGAAATCGGCGAGGCGCTGGCCGAACTGCCGCCGCTCCAGCATGTAATCCCGCGCCGCCTCGAACGAGGCCCGCGCGCCGCCCAGCGAGCACGCGCCGATATTGAGCCGCCCGCCGTCGAGCCCCATCATCGCGATCGCGAAGCCCTCGCCCTCTTTGCCGAGCCGGTTGGCCGCCGGCACGCGGCAATCGTCGAAGATGACCGCCGCGGTCGGCTGCGAATGCCAGCCGAGCTTTTCCTCGTGCTTGCCGAACGACAAGCCCTTGGCGCCCTTCTCGACGACGACGCACGAGATGCCCTTCGGCCCGGTCTCGCCGGTGCGCACCATCGCCACGTAAAGGTCGCTCGACCCGCCGCCGGAGATGAACGCCTTCGTGCCGTTGAGCACGTAATCGCCGCCGTCGCGCCGCGCGCTCGTCGCCAGCGCCGCTGCGTCCGAGCCGCTGCCCGGCTCGGTCAGGCAATAGCTGGCGAAATGCTCCATCGACATCAGCTTGGGTAGGAACCGCGCGCGCTGCTCGGCATCGCCGAAGCGGTCGATCATCCACGCCGCCATGTTGTGAATTGAGAGATAGGCGGCGGTCGAGGCGCAGGCCGTCGCCAATTCCTCGAAGATCAGCGCCGCGTCGAGCCGGGTGAGGCCGCTGCCGCCGAACTCGTCCTTGACATAAATCCCGGCAAACCCGAGCGCCGCCGCCGCGCGCAGCGCCGCGACCGGAAATTCCTCGCGCTTGTCCCAGCCCGGCGCGTGCGGCAGCCACTCGGTGCGGGCGAATTCCCGCGCCGTCTCCTGAAACGCCCGCTGCTCGTCGGAGAGATCGAAATCCATGCGCGGAGATTAGATCACTATGCGACTGGTGCCCAATCGTCATCCCCGCTGATGCAAATTCGCCGGCGTTGAAACAACACCTTGTATGCGTTCCCGTTTTGGCCCTACCATCGGTCGTGTTTCGGGGGGAACGGGATGGATGCGATTATCGCCTCGCTGATGCTGGTTGTGGGGCTCGCGGTCGGCGCCGCGGCTGCATGGTGGCTGCGCGGCCGCGAGCTTTTGGGCGAGCGCGCCGCCGCCGAGGCCACCGCCGCGCTGCGCCAGCAAGGCCACGAGCGCGAGATCGCCGCGCTCACCGACATGCGCGGCGAGATCGAAGGCAAGATGCAGGCGCTCGCCGCCGAAGCGCTAAAGGGCAACCAGGAATCGTTTTTGACCCTGGCCGAGCAGGTCTTCGTCAAACACCGCGAAGGCGCCGCGGCAACCCTTGAGCAGCGGCAGCGAGACATCGCCGCGCTGCTCGCCCCGATCACCAAAAGCCTGGAGGAATACAAGACCGGGCTCGGCGAGATCGAAAAGGCCCGCTCCGCCGCCTATGGCGGGTTGTCGGAGGAGATGAAAGCGCTGGTCTTGATGCAATCCGACGCCAGCGCGCAGACCCGCCGGCTGGTCAACGCGCTGCGCGCCGCGCCGAAGACCCGCGGCCGCTGGGGCGAGCATCAGCTGCACAACGTGATGGAGCTGTCGGGCATGTCGCCCTATTGCGACTTCCTCACCGAGCAGACCATCGCCAACGACGACGGCCGGGTGCGCCCGGATGTGATCATTCGCCTGCCCGGCGAGCGCCGCATCGTCGTCGACGCCAAGACCTCGATGGCCGCCTATCTCGACGCGGTCGAGGCGGTCGACGACGATGTCCGCGAGGCGCACCTCGTCACCCACGCGCGGCAGCTGCGCACCCACATGCGCCTCCTCTCCGGCAAGGCCTATTGGGACGCGCTGCCGGTCACCCCGGACTTCGTCGCGATGTTCATCCCCGGCGAGAATTTCTACGCCGCGGCGATCGAGCGCGACCCGCAGCTGTTCGAGGATGCGATTTCGAGCAAGGTGCTGATCGTCACGCCGACGACCCTGATCGCGCTGGCCAAGGCGATCGCGATGGGCTGGCGCCAGGAGGGCCTGGCTGAAAACGCGCGCAAGATCGGCGATCTGGGCCGCGAGCTGTACAAGCGGCTGGCTACGATGGGCGGCCATGTCGCCGGGGTCGGCGCGGGGCTCGACAGCGCGGTGAAGCGATACAACGAGATGGTCGGCAGTCTGGAAGGCCGCGTCATGATCCAGGCCCGCAAATTCAATGAGCTGGAGCTTGACGGTACCCAGGTGCCCTTGCCCGAACTGAAGCCGGTCGAGACCGAAGCCCGCCGGCTGCGCGGCGACAGCGCCGAGATCATTCCGCTGATCGGCAACGAGCGGCCGCTGCCGGGGTAAATCCGGCCCGGGTTTCCGGTTTTTTAACCAGCGCCGGGGCAAGCTGCCGCCAGCAGAGGTGAATGCTGGCCGCGAACATGAGCGAAACGAGCCTTTTTCTGGTGACCGGCTGCCTGCTCCTGGCAGCGATCCTGATCCCGGTCCCGCCGCGCGGCCGCACGATCCTGTGGGTCGTGATGCTGGGGTTCATCGTCACGCTCTGGGTCGGAGTCGCCCTCGGCGATCTCGCTCCTCTCGAAAGTCCGCCGTCCGTTCATGCGGCGCCGCCTTCGACCGGGTAACCTTCGGCGCGCCAGCGCAGCATGCCGCCGTTGAGGTTGGCGATCTCGGTAAAGCCGGCCTGCTGCAGGATCGCCGTCGCCTGCGCCGAGCGGCTGCCGGCGCGGCACACCGCCACGATCGGCCTGTCGCGCGCCACTTCCTCGACCCGCGCCGCGAGTTGCCCCAGCGGGATCAGCACCGCGCCCACGATATGGCCGAGCGGCCCGGTGAACTCGTCCGCTTCGCGCACGTCGAGTATCTGCAGCGGCCCTTGATGCTCTTCGAGCCCGTGCGGGTCGATCTCCCATACCCCGGCAAAGCTGTAGCGCAGATGCGCCCAGTCGGGGTCGGCGGCGGGGTCCATCGCCGCCCCCTCGTCGGGCCGGCCGCAGCGCAGATTGGCCGGCACCGCGACGTCGAGCAGCTTGGGATGCGCGAGCCGCAGATTGTTCATGTAGCCGGTGAAATCGCCGACCGCGATATCGCCGCCGAGCCGCGGGTTGAAGCGGCGCTCCTCGGCGACGCTGGTCACGGTGAGCCCGCGATAATCGTGCGCCGGATAGAGCAGGCACTCGTCGGGCAAGGCGAAAATCTGCTCGCGCACCGAGCGGAACATCGCCGCCGGGTCGCCTTCCTGAAAATCGGTGCGGCCGCTGCCGCGAATGAGCAAGCAATCGCCGGTGAACGCCATGCTGCCGTCGTCGAGCACATAGGTGACGCAGCCGCCGGTATGGCCGGGGGTCGCGCGCACCATCAGCCGCCGCCCGCCAAAGCCGATCACGTCGTCCTGCACCAGATAGCGGTCGGCGCCCTCGGCGCCGCCGGCCTTTGACGCCATGATCTTGCAGCCGGTGCGCTGCTTCAACAGCGAAGCGCCGGTGACATGGTCGGCATGGACGTGGGTTTCCAAGGTCGCGGTCAGCGTGAGGCCGAGCTCGTCGATCAGCGCCGCGTCGCGCCGCGCCTGCTCGAACACGGGGTCGATCAGCACCGCCGCGCGGCTGGCGCGGTCGCCCAGCAGATAGGTGTAGGTCGAGGATTGCGGGTCGAACAACTGGCGAAAGATCAGCATCGAGACCTCTTCACCACCGTGCTTGCGGCCAACTCCGATATGCTGCGAGTCGCGGGGCTGAGGCAAGCCCGGAGAAGCGCCATGAGCCAGATCGTCGTCACCGAATTGCGCCCCGCCGACCGCGAGCGCTGGAACGCGCTATGGCGCGGGTATCTCGAGTTCTACCAGACCAGCCTGCCGGACGCGATCTACGACCATACCTGGGCGCGGCTGATGGCGCCGGACGGGGCGATTCGCGGCTTTGGCGCGCGGCTGGACAGCAGCGAGTCGCCGCTGGTCGGGATCACCCACTACCTGTTCCACGACCACGCCTGGTCGCCGAAGCAGGTATGTTACCTGCAGGATTTGTTCGTCGATGCGAGCGCGCGCGGCGCCGGCGGCGGCCGGGCGCTGATCGAGCGGGTCGGTCAAGTAGCGCGCGAGCGCGATTGCCTGCGCCTCTACTGGACCACCAAGCAGGACAACGCCACCGCCCGCCTGCTCTACGACCGGCTGGCCAAGTTCAACGGCTTCATCCGCTACGATTATACCGGCAGTTAGCCGCAACTCTTAAGCCCACTTCGGAGACGCGCCGGTCGTCTTTCCGCTGAATCGGAGGATCAGGCCGCAGCGGGCTTGAAAATCATCGCCACCCCGTTCATGCAATAGCGCAGACCGGTCGGCTTCGGGCCGTCGTCGAACACATGCCCGAGATGGCCGCCGCAGCGACCGCAATGAACGGCGGTCCGCTCCATAAACAAGCTGGTGTCCCTCGCCTCGCCCACGGCCCCGTCGAGCGGCGCCCAGAAGCTCGGCCAACCTGTGTGGCTATCGAACTTTGTGGTCGAGGAGAACATGTCGCGGGCACAGCCGGCGCAGGCGAACCCCCCGCCGCGGGGCTCCTGCAGCAGCGGGCTGGCGCCGGGCCGCTCGGTCGCGCTCTCGCGCAGCACCGCATATTGCGGAGGCGTCAGCAGCTTGTGCCATTCCGCATCGCTGTGAGTGACCTCGAACGCCTCGCCGGCGGCGCTGCTCGGGCGGGTCGCGAGGCCCAAAAGGCCGATCGCCGTCCCGCTCAAGAGCAAGCCTCGTCTCGTCATCGCGGATACTCCATCCATACCCTGCTTCGTAAGTACGCAAAAAAGCGGCGCCGGGTTTCGTTCCGGCCGGATCATTTGCCGAGCGCCACTTCAACCTCGCGCTATCCACTCTTGCCACGGCCGATCAGATAGAGGTTATATCTATACGGATATATCGTCACCAGGGACTTGCGGTAGTGGCTGATAGCGCCTCGAGTTACACGGCGACGGACGCCGCTTCCTACCAGCGGCTCATGGGCCGATGGAGCGGCGCGCTCGCCGACCAGCTGATCGATTTCGCCGGGATCGCGCCGGGCGACCGCATTCTCGATGTCGGGTGCGGCACGGGGAGCTTGGCGTTGGCTCTGGCCGGCCGGTCGGAGCCGCGGGCCGTCACCGGCATCGACATCGCCGCGCCCTTTATCGACTACGCCAAAGAGCAGTCGCACGACCCGCGCCTCGGCTTTGCCACCGGCAACGCGCTTGAGCTGACATTTCCCGCGGCATCGTTCGACCGCTGCTTTTCGCTGATCGCGCTCAATTTCATGTCGGACCCCCTGCGCGCGCTCAGGGAGATGCGCCGCGTTACCCGTTCCGGCGGGACCGTCGCCGCCGCCGTTTGGGATTTCCCCGGCGGGCTGGTTTATCAGCGCATCTTTTGGGACACCGCGGCGGCGCTCGACCCCGAGGCCGACCGCGCCCGGGGCCGCCATTACTCCAGTCCGCTCACCGGACCCGGCCAGCTTTTGGCGGCGTTCGAAGCGGTGGGCTTTCGCGACATCGCCGCCACGTCGCTGGCCGTGCGCATGGAGTACGGCGACTTTGCCGATTACTGGGAGCCGATCCGGAACGCCCAGGGGCCGGTCGGCGATTACGTGAAACGGCTCGCACCCGCCAAGCTCGACGTGCTGGCCGAAGCGGTGCGCCGCGCCTACCTCTCCGGCGCGCCGGATGGGCCGCGTTCGATGGCGGCAACCGCGTGGGCGGCCCGCGGCATCGCGCCGTAAAATCTTAACAGGAGATCGCAGATGAAGCTCAGCGCCCGCAACCAGCTCAAAGGCAAGATCGTCGCGGTGACCAAGGGCCAGACGACAGCCCATGTCCGCATCGATATCGGCAACGGGGCCATCGTCACCTCGTCGATCACCAACGAGGCCGTCGACGATCTCGGCCTCGCGGTCGGCGACGAGGTGATCGCCGTGATCAAGGCGTCGGACGTCATGGTCGCGAAATAGGCCGTGTCGATGCTGGCCCGCACTGGAGCAATCTTCGTCGCCGCGCTGCTCTTCGCCGGACAGGCGCTGGCCCAATCGCCGGTGCTGTCGCTCGAAGGCAAGGTCAAGCAACCGCAGCATTGGACGCTCGACGATCTCAGGAAGATGCCGTCCGAGCACGTCGACGTGTCGTACCTGACCGAACGCGGCCCGGTGAAGGCGAGCTTTACCGGCGTGCGCTTATGGGCGCTGATCCAGGCGGCGGGCGGCCTCGACGATGCGAGCAGGGGCGCTGCGCTGCGCCACGGCATCCGCATCACCGCCACGGACGGCTGGCTGGTTGTCACCTCCACCGGCGAAATCGCCCCCGATTTCGGCGACAAGCCCGCCATGGTGGCGTTCGAGCGCGACGGCAAGCCGCTGGAGGATTTCCACCTCATCATGCCCGGCGACAAGCACGGCGGACGCTACGTCCACGATACCGTCACCATCGCTGTCGAATAGTTTGAGGCCAGCCTGCCCGGCTATTCCGCGGTCAGACGCTGCGGCCCGGGGTCATGCTCGCCAAGCGCCGATAGCCTTGCAGCCAACGGCGGCTCCGCGACGCGGAGCCGCACCGGACTGGACGAATGTCGAGAAAAGGCGGAGGATCGGCCTCAGTATCGCTGGCTGATCGAGCCGCACATCATCGTGATATCTGCCGTGTACGAGCCGCGCCGAATTTATGCCATCGGCGATACACATGGCCGCGCCGACTTGCTTGACCGGATGGTCGCCGAGATCGCGCGCGATCTATCCGCCCATCCGGCTGACGACGCGCTTACGGTGACTGTCGGTGACTATGTCGACCGCGGCCCGGATTCGCGCGGCGTCATCGAACGGCTCATGCGCAATCCGTTTGCGACCCGCTTTGTCGCGCTCAAAGGCAATCACGAGTCGCTGCTCGAGAGCTTTCTGCGCGATTCATCGACCGCAGATTATTGGCGCCGCCTCGGCGGGCTGGAAACTCTGCATTCCTATGGGGTCGATGTCGGGCCGCTGATGCGCGGGCGGCGGCGGCCGAAGCGTTTCGCGCGGCGCTGCCCCCAAGCCATGTCGAGTTTCTGGCCTCACTCAAACTGTCGCTGTCGGTCGGGCGATATTTTCTGTGCCATGCCGGGGTGCGCCCTGGCGTTCCATTGGAGCGGCAACACGAGGACGACCTTTTGTGGATCCGCGACGAGTTCCTCTACAGCAAGGGTTGATTTCGGCAAGATCGTCGTGCATGGCCACACCCCAACCGAAGAGCCGGAGCTCCGATCCAACCGGGTCAATGTCGACACCGGCGCCTTCATGACCGACCGGCTGACTTGCGCTGTGCTGGAGGAAAAGGGCGTTCGGTTTCTTATGGCGACTGACCAATGACCACAAAGCGCCTCGACCGGATTTTGGCGCAAAAAGACAAGGAAATCCTTCAGGTCTGATGAGCCCGGACAGTTCCGCGCCGCGCGCGACGCCGCGGCATATCGCGATCATCATGGATGGGAACGGCCGTTGGGCGCAGGCTCGCGGGCTGCCGCGCATTGCCGGGCACCGGCGCGGCGCAGAGGCTGTGCGGCGTACGGTGACCGCGGCCGGCGAGCTCGGCATCCCTATCTGACCCTGTTCGGGTTTTCCTCGGAGAACTGGAAGCGGCCGCTCGAAGAGGTCGACGATCTGATGGGGCTGCTACGCCACTACCTGCGCGGCGAGATCGCCGAGCTCCACCGCAACGGCGTGCGCCTGCGGGTAATCGGCGACCGCGCGCGGCTCGCCCCCGACATCCTCACCCTGATCGCCAACGCCGAGGCGCTGACCCGCGGCAATAGCGGGGTCACCCTGACCATCGCCTTGTCCTATAGCGGGCGCGCCGAGATCGTCGCCGCGGTGCGTGCGCTCACCGGCAAGGCGGCTGACGGCACGCTGACCCCCGACGGGATCGACGAGACGGCGATCTCGCAGCATCTGTTCACCGCCGAGATACCCGACCCCGATCTGCTGATTCGCACCAGCGGCGAGCAGCGCATCAGCAATTTCCTGTTGTGGCAGTGCGCCTATTCCGAGCTGATCTTCACCAAGACGCTGTGGCCGGATTTCGGCCGCGGCGACCTCGAACGAGCGATCGAGGATTTCGGCGGCCGAGAGCGGCGCTACGGTGCCACGATCAGCTCCCGCTAAGGAAGATCCGGTTCGTAGTCCCAGTGACGAACACTAGCGGATGGTCCAAACGCTCGGTTGGTCAGAACCGGCCGCGCCCTCCTACGCGAGCACAAAGTATTAGAACCTATTCTTTAACAGTTGCGGCTGATATGAAGGAATATCACGCCTCAGCCGATACATGTACTGCCGACCGTCATCGCCTGATCTCACTTGGCATTTACTTAGGAATGAACCGACATCGCGGATTAAGTATCCGATATCGTCACAAGACCGAAGCACCTTTGGCAGCAGACCTGCGCCGATTACAGCTTTCAAGCGAGCAGGAAAGAACTGAAATTCATCATAATTTCCATCTACATCGAGTGTATAAAACCCCGCAGCTCGCTGTAACACTCCGTTATCGATATTATCGTTGGGAAGTTGCATGAATTCCTCTCTATTATTTAATATATAATTCAACATTAACATGACGATATCCCGTTTTCCTTTTATATCAAGATAATAACTAAGGCTATTCTCCTCGACTTCGTTGACTATTCCCAAAATTTCCTCGTCGGTTAACGGAAATATTCGCCAATGAGCAAGGCTCTTCGCTACGGCATAAATAAAGGGAAATATTGAAACCACGTGCCTATCTGCCGGTTCAACACTTATTTGTCTATAGGTCCGCTCATAGAATTTAATGCACTTTTGGAATTCGCGAACTAGCCCAACTGGGTCTCTCCGGTTCTCATCAACCAGATGTGTCAGATACTCCGAGATTGCTGTGCCTGACATCGGCAATAAAATCTGCCTCAAATGGTCACCAAAACGACTTCCATTTGAAAAGCCGTGAAGATTGTGGAATGGACCGTTTCCAGGGTTCGTCCCTGCAAAAACGACAACGACCCGGCTCGGGTCGAATTCTACTCCTGCAGCCTCCAAAAGGATTTCGGGGGCGCGGTTGGTTTCGCCTAAAAACATAAAGGGGCCAATTAAATCGGGATTGCTGTCATCGGATTGTTGGCTGGCGTACGTTGCAAGCTCGTGTAGCACCTGACCAGCTCGCCTGGCGGGCGCTCGTAAATAGTCCTGGTCTAAAAAGAAAAAAACCTCCGAATGCTCTCGTAAATATTGCAGAACACCCTTACTTACCGGCGAATTTCCTCCTGTGGATTTAGTTCTACCAAGCGAAAGCAATCGGGAATTGTTGTACCGGTCCCAAACAGAGGCAGCAATTGGGCCTAGAATATCTTCGCGCGAGTGAGGATCGAAAAATATCACACCGCATCGTTCTGTTTCAGCAAGCGGAGAACCGGACCTGCCGCAGCCACGAAAAGGGCGAAACTTGCTAACGAGTTATCGCAGACATACTGTCTAACCTCTTCACTCCATAGACCCACAGGGCGTCTAGAAGAACGTCGAACATTTTTCATCATGAATCTCCTGTACGTAGCCCAGTGTATTTTGTTTACCGCATCAATTATTCAGATTTTCGCAGTATTATTCGCATCTGGTGTTTCCCATATACTTTGGTCAACGTGACGTAGGCTTTGTCATGCCAGCCCGTCCGATGGACTACAATAAATGAGGAATAAATCGAGGCGTCTTGTAATTGTTTCCAGATTTCTCGTTTGTCTTGAGTGTTTACGATGATCCCCTTCGCCGCCAGGAGGCGCGCCAGCAGCCCACCAACTAACTCTGCGCCCGCAACAAGAATTTCTTCGCCGCTAGAAAGTAAGAACATGTAATAAATCTTACCGCCGACATCTTCGCCGCGCTGAATTTCTTGAATCAGGGCGGGGGTAGCGTCGGGGTCAGCCGCCTAGTGCATCCTCCGGGAATTTGAGTTCTTCGGCGGCGGGGTCGGAAGCCGAGATTAAACTCTCGAAAATGGCTTGGTGTGGAACACCGGTTCCCGTCTCCTCTGCGACTGGGATTGAGCCGTCGGATATGGCTTCGTAGGGAACACCAGGTCCGGGCTCCTCGGGTGTCGGGATTGAGCCGAGTGATATGGCTTCGCGTGGAAGACCGGGTCGGATCTCCTCAGGGACCGGAATCGAGCCGTCGGATAGAGCTTCATCTGGCACACCGGGTCTGGCCTCCTCGGGGGCGGGGATTGCGTCGTCAGATATGCCTTCGTATGGAACACCGGGTCCGGTCTCCTCGGGGGTTGGGTTTGTAGCACAGGAGGCCGCTTCGTTGAGAAGGGCGGATTCTCCGACTTTATCCGAGACCGACTTTGACCTCTCGGAAATGGCCTCCTAGTTGTTTAGTCCCGGCATTTGATGGGTTGGATCGAGGGTAAATCTGGCCGACTCTTTTGTCCAGGCTTTGCAGATGAACTCGTAGGGGGTGAGGCCTTTGAGGGTCTTGAGCCGCCTGGCGTAATTGTAGGCTTGGACGAAGT
>JBBRPG010000120.1:0-12516 GCA_038228485.1 Alphaproteobacteria bacterium | reverse complement strand
CGCCTCGACAATCACCCGCAAACCCCATTCGCGCGGCCGGCCCAGCCGCCGCGCCGGCGGCAACAGCGGTGCGATCTGTTCCCATTCCGCCTCGCGCAGGTCGCTTGCATAGCGCAGCTCCTCGCGCCGATACTCCGCCCGGGTGATTTCAGTCCACATGTTGTGGCCTCCTGTTTGTCTGGCAACAACACGGAACCACAACTCACTGAAATCACCCAATTCATTTCCAGTCCGGCTCTCAGGATGAGGAAGGGTATCGGACGGCATGAAGAACATCCCTCATCCTGAGGCGCCTCGCAAAGCGAGGCCTCGAAGGACGCACCGTCATCGCAATGCCTGAAGCCCTGCTGCAACTCCCCTGGCCGATCGATCTCGGCCTGACGGTGGCCAGCCACGGCTGGGTGCACCTCGAACCTTGGCGGTGGGACCCAAAGACCGGCACCCTCTCCCGCGCCGAGCGGATCGGCGGGCGGGTCGGCACGATCGCCATGCGACAGCGCGATCCGACGACGCTGATCGTCTCGTCGGACGGTTTCGGCGCAAAATCGAGCCAGGAAATCCTCCGCCGCGCCGCGCGCTGGATCTCGGCGGAATGGAGTCCCGAGGCTGCACTCACCGCGCTCGCCGCCGGCTTTGCCGAGGAGGCCGCGCTGATCGCCCGCGGCGGCGGTCGGCTGCTGCGCTGCTCGACCTTCTACGAGGACTTCATCAAGACGGTGCTGACGATCAACACGACCTGGTCGTCGACCGAGCGCACCAGCGCCGCCCTCGTCGCCGAGCCCGGCGGCGGCGCGTTTCCGACGCCGCAAATGCTGATCGACTACGGCGAGGAACGGCTGCGCCAGATCGCCAAGCTGGGCTTCCGCGCGCCGGTGGTGATGTCGACGACGCAGCGCATGCTCGATGAGGGCACTATCGACGCAGCCGGACACGGCGCCGAAGACCGGCTCGACCATGACTACCTGGTGAGCCTCAAAGGCATTGGCCCCTATGCCGCCGCCCACTGCCGGATGCTGCTGCACGATTTCAGCCGCATCCCGGTCGACTCGGTCGTCGTCGCCCATCTGCGCGAGCGTCACGACACGACGCCGGAAGCGTTTATCGCCGCTCGCGCCGAATGCGGCATCTATCTCGGGCTCGGCTACCGCCTGATGCGGCTCAAGGAAAAATTCCAGGTCGCACAAGTCGATGTCTCCAACGCGACCCCGCCATCGAATTACTGACCTGAGTACCGATGGCCGCCACCCCCTTCGCCACGATCCTCGACAGCGCCCGCCAGCGTCACGGCGCCGCCGCGATCGACGCGCGTCTGCCGCAGCCGCGCTCGGCCTTGGAGCTCAAGGGCACGCGCGACGATCGCTATCTATCGCAGATGTCGCTGCGAATATTCCGCGCCGGGCTGAAGCACAGCCTGGTCGACGCCAAATGGCCGGCCTTCGAGGAGGTGTTCGCCGGCTTCGACCCGCGCCGCGTCCGCGCGATGTCCGACGAGGCGATGGAAAAGCTGCTCGGCGACGCGCGGTTGATCCGCCACTGGGGCAAGCTGAAATCGGTGCGCGACAACGCCGCCGCGATGCTGACGGTCGGCGAGGAGTTCGGCGGCTTTGGCGCCTGGCTCGGCAGCTGGCCCGGCGCCGACATTGTCGGGCTGTGGGACACGCTGGCGGCGCGGTTCAGCCAGATGGGCGGCAATTCCGGGCCGACCTTTTTGCGCATGGTCGGCAAGGACACGTTCATCCTGTCGCCGTCGGTCATCGCCGGCCTCAAGCACTGGGCCGAGATGCCGCCGCCGAAAAACAAACGCGACCGCGCCATGGCCCAAGCGGTGTTCAACGCCTGGGCCACCGAGACCGGGCGGCCGCTGTCGCAGCTGAGCCTGATCCTGGCGATGTCGGTCGATGGCTAGAGAGCAAACACCGAATTTCAACATGCCGCCCTCCGGGACCAAACACGAACGCTGGAGCCCACCAGTCAGCTTACGCGCAGCGGATGAGTGGATCCCGGCTTCCGCCCGGAAGCGGAGCATCTCAGGCGTTCTGCTCGTCTTCTTCCGCCACCACCGCCAGCGCGAGGTCACGCACTCGCCTTGCCGCCAGCAGATTGCGCTTGAAACGGATTATCCCTTCCCGATCCGGCTCGCCGGTAGCGACCCCCTCGGCAAAGACCTTGAACAGGTCCTTGACCCGCTCCTCATAGGCCGCGGCAATGATCCGGGCGTCTTCGTCCAGGACGTCAGGCGGCATCGCCGACCTCGCTAGTAGCAGGAAATTTCGATCGAGTTCCGGTCGGGATCGTCGATATAGACCGACTGGATCGTGCCGATCGCGCCGGCGCGCGGCCCCTCCATCCGCACCGGCACGCCGCAGGTTGCGAGATGCGCCTTGATCTCGGGCAGCGGCGTCTCGGTGACAAAACAGATATGCGCGGGCATGCGCGGTTCGGCGCGCATCGTCATCCCGGTGCCGGCAAGGTCGAGATGGATCTTCTGCTGGCCGAACAGCAGCGCGGCGCGCCCCTCGCCCATGATCTCGGCGTCCATGCCGAGCACCTGCTTGTAGAAGGCGAGACTGCGGTCGATATCGGCGACGGTGATGTTCAGATGGTCGATACGCTCGATCTTCATGGCCGTACTTCCTTCACTGGCGAGCATCAATGCACGAGCAGTCTGGCGACGGCAAATACAGAGCCGATGATGGCCACGACATTCACCAGCAGGGCGCCAAGAATGATGCCGACGACGCGATTGAAAAGCGCCCCGTTCGCCGCTTCGATCTTGGCGATTAGCCGCTGCTCCATCTCCCGCATTTCCGCCCTTACTGCGGCGATCTCGGCGGAGAGATCAGCGCGCACCGCAGCGATCTCAGCGCGCAGTTCAGCGGTCAGCAGCGCCAGATCGTGCTTGGTCGCAAGTTCTGCTTCATCCGTTCCGCCACGAACCGCTTCGACCACGGCCTCCGCCTGAGGCTCGGTAAATCCGGCCTCACGCAGCCGTCGCGCTACTTTTAGCGTATCGATCGCCATTGCGGAGAAATGTAAGCGCGATCAGCCATTGGAGCAAACCGCTTCAGCCGATCGGTATTCGCCGCTTTGCCAGCTCGGCCTCGTTGACCCTCAGGCCCAATCCCGGTTCGTCCGAAAGCTGGAACAGGCCGCCGGCTGGGAACGGTGGGTTTTCGAACACCGCATGGGTGCGCGACGACGGATCGTTCCACTCGCACGGTTTGGTCCCGCCCATCTGGCAGGCGGCGATGTGGAGGCTGGCGGTGTGGCCGATGGTCGGCTGGGTCTGGTGCGACACCAGCTCGGCGCCATGCGCGTGGCATAGCGCGGCGCACTGCATCAGCCCGGTGATGCCGCCCATCTTGACGATGTCCGGCTGCACCATGCGCACCCCGGCCGCGATCAGGTCGGCGAGGCCCGCCAGCGTGTAGGTCTGCTCGCCGGCGGAGACCGTGATGTCGAGCCGTTGCGCCACCTCGCCCATCGCCTTGACGTGGTAGTGCTGCACCGGCTCCTCGAACCACCAGTAGCCGAGCTCTTCGAGCGCTCGCCCGACCCGGATCGCGCCGCCGACCGAGTAGCCCTTGTTGGCGTCGAAGGCGAGCGGGAACGCGTCACCGACCAGCTTGCGCACCGCCTTGGCCTTGGCGATATCGCCGGGAATGTCGACATCGGCCTTGGTACGGTCGGCGTCGAAGCGGATTTTCACCGCCGCCGGCTGGTGCTTCATGCGCGCCTCGACCACGCGCAGCACCTCGTCGACGCTGCGCTCGCCATTGCCGCCGATCGAGGCATAGAACGGGAGAGCCGTGCGCCACGCGCCGCCGAGCAGCTTGTAGACCGGCTGCTTGAATAGCTTGCCCTTGATGTCCCAGAGCGCGATGTCGAGCGCCGCCAGCGCCCCGGTCAGCGCGCCCTCCGGGCCGAGCTTGACCAGGCGATGCAAGGCGGTGTCGAGCAGCACAGCGTGGTCAAGCGGGTCCCGGCCGATCAGTCCCGGCGCGATGTCGCGGGCGATAATCCCAAGCGAGGCCAGCCCGCCCAGCATCGGCGACGCCTCGCCGATCCCCGAAATGCCGTCCTCGCAATTAACACGCACCCAGGCGCTGTTCTGCTGAGGTTTGTCGTCCGGCGACCACCGCACCTGGAAGACGTCGATCTTCTCGATTTTCATGGCGGGCTCCGCTTGGACCGCGGCCGTCCCGGCCGCTCTTTCGACGGACAGAGCGGGCGAGACGCCCGCGGTCCTTTTTTTTAATAATTCGAAATCTCGACTAGGTTCTGGTCGGGGTCGCGGATGTAGACCGACTGGATCGTGCCGATCGCGCCGGCGCGCGGGCCCGGCCCGGTGATGATCGGCACCCCGCATTTGTTGAGGTGCGTCACCACCTCGGCGATCGGCGTCTCTGTGATGAAGCAGAGATCGCCCGATCCCGCGGTCGGCTTGTCGGCGACGAGGCCGGGGATGTCGTCTGCCGGGTGCAGGTTGATCTTCTGCTGGCCGAAACGCAGCGCGGTTCGGTGTTCGCCGAAGGTCACCACCTCCATGCCCAGCACCTTGGTGTAGAAATCGCAGGTCTTGGCGATGTCGGCGACGGTCAACACGAGATGATCGAGCCGGGCGATCTGCATGAGAGTCTCCTTTCGCGGCCATAAGCATGCCACGGGGAGAGCGTCATTGCGAGGCGCCGCAGGCGCCGCGGCAATCTCGATGTAAGCCACACGCACGAGATTGCTTCGCTGCGCTCGCAATGACGGTCATGATCGTCTGGCAGGCATGAGGAGCAACGCGATGAACCGGCTCGACGGCAAGGTGGCGTTCATTTCCGGCGCGGCGCGCGGCATCGGCGCCGAGACCGCGCGGCTGATGATCGAGGCCGGGGCCAAGGTGGCGATCGGCGACGTGCTCGACGAGCGCGGCCGCGAGACCGCACGCACGCTTGGCGAGAACGCGTTCTACCACCACCTCGACGTGACCAGCGCCGACGATTGGAACGCCGCCATCGCTGCGGCCGTGGCGCGGTTCGGCGGGATAGACATCTTGGTCAACAATGCCGGGATGTTTCTCGGCAAGGGCATCGAGGAGGCCAGCCTCGACGAATGGCACCGCCTGGTCAGCATCAACATGACCGGCGTCTTTCTCGGCACCAAGCTGGCGATTCCGGCCTTGCGCGAGCGGGCGCAGCACAGCGAGCACGGCAGCGCCATCGTCAACCTCGCTTCGGTAGCGGGGCTGGTCGGGTCGCAGCTTGACCCGCTCTATTCGATGACCAAGGGCGGGGTGACGCTGTTCACCAAGTCGGCGGCGCTCGAATTCGCCCGCAAGGGCTATCGCATCCGGGTCAACTCGATCCACCCCGGCGTGATCCAGACCGATATGGGCGAGCAGACCTTCACCGCCCGCGCCCGCAGCCACGGCAGCAACGATGTCGACGCGGCGCGCCGGATCGCGCTCAACACTCACCCGATCGGCCGCCTCGGCGTGCCCAACGACATCGCCAAGGGGATCGTGTTCCTTGCGTCCGACGACGCCGGCTTCATGACCGGCGCCGGGCTGGTGGTCGATGGCGGGCTGACCGCGCAGTAACCGTAGGGCGGGTGAAGCGAAGCGCAACCCGCCATCGTCGCGCCGCCGCTACCGGAGCGGCGGGTTTTACCCGCCCTACGATTTCTTTCGCGCGTGCTCCAGCCGCCACCACGCTTCGAGCGTGCAGGCGACCGACCAGGCCTGGGCCGGGGCGCCGCGCGGCGTGTGCGGCGGGTCGCCGTCGAAGACTTCGCTGACCTGCCCCAAGCCCGCATCGCGCAGATGCGTCTCGATCCCGGCCAGCACCGCTTGAGCCGCCGGCGCGTCGCCGGTAACGCGATGCAGCGCCAACGCCCAGTGCCCCAGCAGGAACGCCCACACCGTACCCTGGTGATAAGCGCCGTCGCGCTGCGGCGGCGGCCCGGTAATGTGCGCGCAATAGGCCGGGTCGTCCGGCGCCAGCGAGCGCAGCCCATACGGCGTCACCAGCGGCGCGCAGGCGTCGATCACCGCGCGATGCTGCGCCGGGTCGAGCGGGGTCTCCGGCAGGCTGACCGCAAAGACCTGGTTCGGCCGTACGCTGGCATCGTTGCCGCCCGGCCCGTCGATCACGTCGTAGAGCCCTCGCCCATCGGCCCGCACGAACTTGGCGAACCCGGCTTTCGCTCTGTCGGCGGCAGCCCGATAGGCCGCACCCGACTCGCCGATCCGCTCGGCCAGCGCGGCCAGCGCGACGAGCGCGTTGTACCAAAGCGCATTGATCTCGACCGGCTTGCCCATCCGCGGCGTCACTACCCAGTCGCCGACCCGCGCATCCATCCAGGTGAGCTGCACCCCCGGCTCGCCGGCATGCACCAACCCGTCCGCCGGATCGACCCCGATGCCGTAGCGGGTGCCGTTGGTGTAGCCGTCGACGATCGACGCCAGCACCGGAAACACCCGGCGCAGCGCCGCATCGTCTTCGGTCGCCGCGACATAGCCGCGCCACGCCTCGACGTACCACAGCGCGGCATCGACGGTGTTGTATTCGGGCACGTCTCCGGCGCCGGGAAAGACGTTGGGCAGCATCCCGCCATCGACAAAGCGGGCGAAGGTTTCGAGGATCAGCCGCGCCTCTTGGAAGCGGCCCGTCGCCAGGCACAAACCGGGCAGCGAGATCATCGTGTCGCGGCCCCAATCGCCGAACCACGGGTAGCCGGCGACGATCGAGCGGCCGTCCGGCACCTCGGGGATCGGCCGGACAATGCGGTAGAGATCGGCGGCGAGCACCAGCCGCATCACCCAGCCGGGCGCGCCGGCATAAACGGGATCGGCGGCGATCGCCTGGTCCAGCACCGCGCGGTCGGCGGCGCGGCGGCGTTCCATCGCCGCGTCGAGATCGGCAGCGACATCGCCGGTCCCGGCGACATAGCCGACCCAGCCGCCCGGCTCCAGCGGCGCGAAGGCGTCGGCGACATGACGGTGCGCGTCGTGGTTGCCGAGGCCGCGCTCGCGCTCGACCGGCAGCTCGAAATTCTCGTACCAGTCCCAGCGTGGCTCGATCTGCCCGCCGGTGCCGGCGATATGCAGCACAAAGCGCCCCGGCACGTTGACGGTCAGCCGCGCCCCCTCGGCGGAGATCTCGGGGTTGAAGCCGGGCGGCCAGGTCTCGCCGTGATGGTCGCGGCCGTTGGCGAGCAGCGTGACCCCGAGGGTCGCCTCGCCTTCCCCGCCTTCTCGCCGCCAGGCGACATAGACCGTGTCGGCGCCGGGTTCGAGCCACACCCGATGCTCGACGACGCAATCGCCGCAGCGGAACCGCCAGACCGGGGTCGTGCCGTCGAGGTGAAAGCTCTCCAACGACTGATAGCCTGCGGGCCCGACCGAGCCGCCGCCCCAACGGTTGGTGAACAGCGGATAGGAATGGCCGCCGATCGTCACCGTCGCGTCGGCCTTGGTCAGCACCACGCAGCGGCCGAGCGGGGGATCGACCGGCGCCACCAGCAGCCCATGATAGCGCCGGGTCAGGTCGAGCGCGGCGGTGCCGGCGGCATAGCCGCCACGCCCATTGGCCAGCCACCATTCGAGCCGCTCGGCGGCCGCCAGGTCGCCGAGCGTCTCCGGCCCGAACCGGATCGGCGCCAGGCGGTCGAGCGGATCGCCGCCGCGCGCCATCAATCGGCGGTTCCGGCCGGCGCCACCTGATGCAGCGGGACGTAGGGCGGCATCGTAATTGTATCTGCCCGCGCCTGCAGCAAGAGCGCCACCACCGAGGTCCAGCCGGTCTGGTGCGCCGCCCCGCAGCCGCGGCCGGTGTCGCCGTGGAAATATTCGTAGAACAGCGGGTCGTCCTGGAAATCGGGGCGGCCCGCCGGCGGCGGCGGTCCGAATACCGGGCGCCGCCCATTCTCGCCGCGCAGGAATAGCCGACCGAGGCGCCGCGCGATCTCGGTTGCTGCTTCCGAAAGGCTGATCGTCTCGTTCGACCCGACCGGGAACGGGATGCGGAAATCGTCGCCGTAATAGCTGTGGAAACGATAGAGCGACTCGATCAGCAGGAAGTTGACCGGCAGCCAGATCGGCCCGCGCCAGTTCGAATTGCCCCCGAACACGCCGGTATTGGACTCGCCCGGGACGTAGTTGACGCCATACCGAATGCCGCCGTGGTCGAGGATAAACGGGTTTTGGTCATGGAATTTCGAGATCGAGCGAATGCCGTAGTCGGAGAGGAATTCGGTCTCGTCGAGCATCCGCCGCAACAGGCGCTTCATCCGGTGGCCGCGCAGCAGCGACAGCAGGTGGCGCTCGTCGTCGCCCTGCTCGGTCCACCGCGAGACCAAATTCGCCAGCTCGGGCCGATGATCGAGAAACCAGTGCAGCCGCCGCGAGAATTCGGGCAGCCCCGTCATCACCTCGCTGTCGAGCACCTCGACCGCGAAGAGCGGGATGAGCCCGACCATCGAGCGCACCTTCAACGGCACGGCCTGATTGCCCGGCAGCTCGAGCACGTCATAGTAAAACTCGTCGATTTCGTCCCACAGCCCGACGGTATTGCCGCCGATCTTGGTCATCGCCTCGGCGATCAGCAGGAAATGCTCGAAGAACTTGGTGGCGATGTCCTCGTAGACATGGTCGGTCGCCGCCAATTCGAGCGCGATCCGCATCAGGTTGGGCGTGTACATCGCCATCCAGGTGGTGCCGTCCGACTGGTTGATGTGTCCGCCGGTCGGCAGCTGCGCGCTGCGGTCGAAGATGCCGATATTGTCGAGCCCGAGGAACCCGCCTTGGAAGATGTTGCGCCCCTCGGCGTCCTTGCGGTTCACCCACCAGGTAAAGTTCAGCATCAGCTTGTGGAAGACACGTTCGAGGAAGGCGATGTCGCCCTTACCGCCATGCGCCTTGCGGTCGATCTCATAGACCCGCCACGCCGCCCAGCCGTGCACCGGCGTGTTGACGTCGTCGAACGCCCATTCATAGGCGGGGAGCTGCCCGTTGGGGTGCATGTACCATTCGCGGGTCAGCAGCACGAGCTGCTCCTTGGCGAATTCCGGGTCGACCACTGCCAGGGTGACGCAGTGAAACGCGAGGTCCCAGGCCGCATACCACGGGTATTCCCACTTGTCCGGCATCAGGATCACGTCGGAATTGAACAGATGCCCCCAATCGTGGTTGCGGCCGTGCTGATGGCTCTCGGGCGGTGGGGGCTGCGAGGGGTCGCCGCGCAGCCATTGGCGCACGTCGAGCGCGTAGAACTGCTTTGACCAGAGCAGGCCGGCAAAGGCCTGGCGCTGCACCTTGCGTTCGTCGTCGTTGGCAAGATCGGCCTGCACCGCGGCGTAAAAATCGTCGGCCTCGGTACGGCGGTCGCGCATGACCGTCGCGAACGGCGCCGGCTTGGCGATCGTCTCGTCGGCAAGCCGGAGCTGAAACTTCGCGCTCGCGCCGGCCGCGAGCTCGACCTGGTAATGCAGCGCAACCTTGGTCCCGACCCGTTCCGGGTTGACCGCGTCCTTGCGACCGTGAACGACGTAATCGTTGACGCCGTCCTTGAAGTAACCGTCGGTGTGGTAGCCGAACACCCGGTTTGTATTGGTCTCGTTGTTGCAGAACAGCAGTTCGGGCTTGCCGTCGAAGGTAAGCCGCATCACCCCGATATTGGGGTGCGCGGCGGTCACCGAGCCGTCGCGGTGCGCCGCGATTTCCGGTTTGACGACGCCATCGTGCCAGGACCAGATGTTGCGCGCCCAGAGTTGCGGCAGGACATGCAGGCTTGCCGCCTCCGGGCCGCGGTTGGTCACGGTGATCTCGCACAGGATGTCCGCCGGCGCACCCTTGGCATAGGCGATCTCGACGTCGAAATAGCGGTTGTCGTCGAAGATCCCGGTATCGATCAGCTCGAATTCGGGATCGGTCTGGCCGCGCCGCCGGTTTTCTTCGAGCAGCTGGGCATAGGGGAAGGCCGCATGGGGATACTTGTACAGCATCCGCATGTAGGAATGGGTCGGAGTGCTGTCGGTGTAGTAATAGAGCTCCTTGACGTCCTCGCCGTGATTGCCCTCGCTGTTGGTGAGGCCGTAAAGCCGCTCCTTGAGGATCGGGTCGTTGCCGTTCCACAGCGCGAGCCCGAAACAGAGAAACAAATGCTCGTCGCCGACCGCGCCGATGCCGTCCTCGCCCCAGCGATAGGCGCGGCTGCGCGCCTGATCGTGCGGGAAATAGTCCCAGGCGTTGCCGCCGGGGCTGTAATCCTCGCGCACCGTGCCCCATTGCCGGTCGCTGACATACGGGCCCCAGCGGCGCCAGCGTGTTCCGGTTCGCGCCTCTTCGAGGCGAATGCCTTCGGCAGTCAGACCGACATTTGCGGGTCCGTTCGGCGCCCCGTTCGCGGCCGCTCTACTGCCGCGGCTTCTCCCCTGAGCCATTTCTAATTTTCCTTGTTTTCCAATTAGGTATCGAATGGGCCGATAAATCGGCGGGATCGTGCCTCCGCAAAGCCGGGCAGGTCAAGCACACGGGCTCATCCGGAAGGCGGCGAGGCGCACCGCCGCCTCGCCCTCTTCCTCGATCTGCAGCGCGTCGTTGAACTTGTTGAAGAACCCGCACAGCGTGATGCGCAGCGTCAGCTCGACGATCTGCGCCTCGTTGAAATGCTGCCGGAGCCGGACGAACAGGCCATCGGGCAAGCGGCCGGGCCGTTCCGTCGCCGCCACCGCGTACTCGACGACGAGCCGGTCGACTTCGTCGAACTCGGGGTGGTCGCGGTAGTCGAGGATGCGGTCGACCCCGGCCGGGGAAATGCCCTCGACGGTCAGAAACGGCTTGTGATGGGCGACGCAATAGTCGCACTCGTTGACCCGCGATACCGCGACGATGGCGAGTTCGAGATAGCGTTTCGGCAGAGTCTCCGCCGCACGCAGCTCCATCAGCAGCGGCATCAGATGGCGCAGCGCCGCGGGCACATGGGCCAAAACCGCGACCTGGTTGCGAAACGGACCGTACGAGCCGGCGAATTCCTCATAAATGTGCGCAAGCGCCGGTGAAAGCTCGCTCGCGGCGATGTCACGCACCCGTGCCATCTGCCCTCCTGCCCCAGCGCTAGTGCGCCGTTCGGACAAGCCTCAGCCGTGACGCGAGAACGGTCAAGTCCTCAATCAGAACGATTGAAGACTTTTGCGATTGCGCGGATGCGGTTCAAGGCGTCCCAGGGAGCCTTTTGCTCGGCGCGGCGAACCCCTACATAGGCGTTGCCGGCGTCCTTCGCCGGTGATGAGGGCGGATAGGGGTGGCACAATTGCGGGCGCGGTTGCGGGTTGGCGCGTTGTGCCTGCTGGCGGCTATCGCCGGCGGCAACCGCGCGATGGCCGCCGATGGCAGCACAATCACCGGGTTGATGCGGGCTCTCACGGTTGCCGAAGGGCGCAGCGGAGCCGCGAGCCCCCATCTGCTGCCGCTGCTCGAGCGCCTCGCCGGGGCGCAAGTCGACGGCGGGGCCTTGACCGAGGCGACGGCATCGCGGCGGCGGGCATTGAAGATCGCGGTCGCCGCTTACGGCAGCGCCTCGCCGAACGCGGCAAACGCGATGGTGGCCCTGGCGGATCTGGACATCCTCCAGCACCGCTACCTCGACGCCGAGCCGCTGCTGATCGTCGCGAGCGATGTGCTGGCGACCCGCCTCGGCGCCGACAATCCGGCGGTGGCGGCGCCGCTCGCTGCACTGGCCCGGATCGCGCTGGCCCGCGGCGAGGTGTCGCTTGCCGAAACCCGCGCCGGCCAGGCCAACGCCATCGCCTTGCGCAGTCCCGCGATGCGGTCGAGCGAGCCGCTGCGCGCGCTCGGCGCCGTTTATGCCGTCGAGCAGCGCTTTGCCGAAGGCGAGCAGGTGCTGAAAATGGCGCTCGCCCGCGATCGCAAAGCCGGCGAGACGAGCCTCGAAACCGCACGCAGCCTGGCCCAGCTCGCCAATTTACTGCTGCGGGCGCAACGCTTCGACGAGGCGTTGCCGCTGATCGAGCAAGCCATCGCCGTCGACCAGAGCCGGCTCGGCGCGACCCATCCGCAGATCGCCGACGATTTCGCCGATCTCGGTCTCGTCTATGCCGGGCTCGGCCGCGACGGCGAGGCGGCTCAGGCGCTGACCTACGCGGTCGAGCTGCTCAATCGTGGGGCCGGCAAGGATACCTCGCGCGTCGCCTATGCGGAGCTGGAGCTCGCCAACGTGCTCCGCCGCCTCGGCCAAACCGAGGATGCCGACGCTGCCTTCAAGGACGCCAAGCGCATCCTCGACGACGACGCCGAGGACGAGCGCGTCCGCGAGCGGCAGATCTGATTCAGCGAAACCGGGCCGGGCTGAGCGTTTCCGGCATCAGGCCGGCTGCGGCGATGTCCGGCGGCAGCGCGCCGGTGTCGATCAGCGCCACGGCCAAGCGGGCCATGCCCTCGGCGGTCTGGATGCCGTAGCCGCCCTGCCCCGCCAGCCAGAAAAAACCTTCCGCCAGCGGGTCGAACCCGTT
>JBBRPG010000119.1:0-12533 GCA_038228485.1 Alphaproteobacteria bacterium | reverse complement strand
GACGATGCGCTCGGGAAGGTGGGCGTGCAGGTCGCGGAACACCGTCTCGCGCATCAGCCCGGTGTGCATCGCCGAGACGCCGTTGGTGCGGCCGCTGCCGAGAAAGGCGAGGTGGCCCATCTTGATCCGGCGGCCGGAATGCTCGTCGATCAGCGAGATCGCTGCCGCCTGTTGCGCGTCGAGCCCGTATATCGCCTGTGCGGCTTCGAGGTGACGCGCATTGATCAGGTAGATGACCTGCAGGTGCCGCGGCAGCACCCGCTCGAACAAGGCCACCGGCCAGCTCTCAAGCGCCTCGGGCAGCAGCGTGTGGTTGGTGTAGCGGCAGGTGGCGACGGTGATCTGCCACGCCTCGTTCCACGGGATGTTGTGGAGATCGACGAGGATGCGCATCAGCTCCGGGATGGCGATGCTGGGATGGGTGTCGTTGAGCTGGATCGCCGCGTGGTCGGGCAGCGTGTGCAGCGAGCCGTAAGCGTTGCGATGGCGCTGCACGAGGTCCTGCAGCGAGGCGGCGACAAAGAAATACTCCTGGCGCAGCCGCAGCTCGCGCCCCGCGGTGGTCTCGTCGCTCGGGTAGAGGATCTGGACAGCGCCTCGGCTCGCGCCCGGTCGCTCAGTGCCTCGACATGATCGCCCCGGTTGAAGACGTCGAGGCGCAGCGGGTCGACCGCGCGGGCCGACCACAGCCGCAGCGGATTGACGTGCTTGCCGCGCCAGCCGACGATCGGCGTGTCGTAGGCGACCGCCTCGATCGTCTCGTCGGGATGCCAGACAAAGCGGGTGTGGCCGCGCCGCGCCGCCACCGTCTCGACCCAGCCGCCATAATTGATGTCGTAGGTGACTTCGGGCCGCTCGAACTCCCACGGGTTGGCGAAGGACAGCCACTCCTCGGGAAATTCGAGCTGCCAGCCATCCTGGATGATCTGGCGGAAGAGGCCGTGGTCGTAGCGGATGCCGTAACCGTAGGCCGGGATGCCGAGGCTTGCCATGCTTTCGAGAAAGCACGCCGCCAGCCGGCCGAGGCCGCCATTGCCTAGCGCCGCGTCGGGCTCGGCAAAGCGCACCCGCTCGAAATCGACGCCGAGATCGCCGAGCGCGCGGCGCACGCTGTCGTCGAGTTGCAGATTGCCGGCGACGTCGTTCAACAGGCGCCCGATCAGGAACTCCAGCGACAGGTAATAGACGCGCTTGCGGCCGCGGGCATGGGTGATGCGGTCGGCCTCGAGCCAGCGGTGGATCACGCGATCGCGCAGGGAGAGCGTGGTGGCGACGAACCAGTCCCGGTCTGTCGCGGTCGAGGCGTCCTTGCCGACCGCCAAGGTCAGCTTGGCGAGGACGGTCTGCTTGAACTGATCGATGTCGTCTTCGGTTACCGCCACCGCTGACCGCATGATCCAGCCGTCATCCACTGCACTACTCGCTCGCGTTATTGATGCCCGACCAGGATAGGCCGCAACCTCTCCAGCCGCTCGTCGATGTGGCAGGCGCCTCGTTGGTGCCTGACAGACTTGGCAAACCTGTCTCAATGCCGAGATGCTGGATCGCTTGACCCTTTTCGCACGAGCGAATCGGAAATGCTCGGTTACGAGAATCCTCTAAAGACTCTGTTACAGCATGCACGGCTCGTGCCGAACGCCCGCCGTTTGTTCGAACGAAAGAGGGCCGCCGGCGTTTGTCCTCGTCCCGTCTGCCCGCGGCCCGCGGGCAGACGCACAAACCTAGTAGGCGCTCACTACATGGCCGAATTTGGGCTGCCACTCGACACCCCGCCGATGGAGGCGATGAGTGCCGAAACCATCCCGACCGCGGATGGGCCGTGGCAATACGAGCCAAAATGGGACGGGTTTCGCTGCCTCGCGTTCAAGGCCGGCGACACGGTCGAGCTGCGGGCGAAATCGGGCAAGCCGCTTGGGCGTTATTTCCCGGAAGTGGTAACGTTGCTGGCGGAGCTCGACGCGCCCCGCTTTGTCGTCGACGGAGAGCTGGCGATCGAGCTCGACGGACGGCTCTCGTTCGACGCCCTGCAGATGCGCCTGCACCCGGCGGAAAGCCGGGTGCGCAAGCTCGCCGCCGAAACCCCGGCACGGCTGATCCTGTTCGATATCCTGATGGACCCTGACGGTACGGTCCTGTTGGGTGCGCCGCTGACCGAGCGCCGCGCCGCGCTCGAAGCGCTGGTCAAGCGGGTCGGCGCGTCGGACAGGCTGGCGCTGTCGCCGATGACCCGCGATCCCCGCACGGCGCGGCGATGGCTTGCCGAGGCGGGGCAGGGCGCGCTCGACGGGGTCGTCGCCAAGCGGCTCGACGGGCCTTACGAAAGCGGCGAGCGCGCGATGGTCAAGGTAAAGCCGCGCCGCACCGCCGACTGCGTGGTCGGCGGTTTCCGCTACCAAAGCGGCGCCCGGCAGGTTGGTTCGCTGCTCCTCGGGCTTTACGATACGGAAGGTCGGCTTAACCATGTCGGCTTCACCTCGACCATCGCCAACAGTGAGCGGCCGGCCCTGACTTCGAAGCTCGAAGCCTTGCACGAGCCGCCGGGCTTTACCGGCAGCGCTCCCGGCGGCCCCAGCCGCTGGAGCACGGCGCGCAGCAGCGAGTGGGCGCCGTTGCGGCCCGAGCTGGTCGTCGAGGTCCGGTTCGACCAGGTCACCGGCGACCGCTTTCGCCACGGCGCCACGCTGTTGCGCTGGCGCCCGGACAAAGCGCCGCGGCAATGCACAATCGATCAGATACTTATGGAACCGCAGGGGGTCGGCGGAGTTTGCGCAGCGTGACCGCGCACCTGACAGAACCCTGCAAAACCTGCTCCGGCTCCGGCTTGGTGCCGCGCGCGCGGCGTCGCCTGCCGAACGGCCAAATCGACGAACGCGACGTTCTCGCCTGGCCGGCTGTGCTGTGCGAAACCTGCAACGGCTCGGGCCAGGTTCCGGTGCGGGTGGAGTCGATCCAAGAACCGTCGCCCACCTGACAGCGGTCATCGTCGGCATGCATTTACCGATTGCCCGCAGACCGCCCGCCGCCAGCGGGCGGCTTGAGCAGGCCGCTGGCGATAGCCGAGACAGGCACGAAATCGCTCGATGTGGGACGGTGGAACCCGCGATCCGCCGGAATGTTGGCCGGGCGTCGGTACGTGTTAACCGGAGGACATAGCCATGGCGACGGCGCGGCAAAAGGATAAGGTCGAGAAGGTCATGCACGAGCATAAGAAGGGCACGCTCAAAAGCGGTTCCGGCAAGAAGGTGAAGAGCCGTAAACAGGCGGTCGCCATCGCGATGTCGGAATCGGGTCAGTCCAAGCGGAAGAAGGCCAGCTAACCCTTGAACCGAAGATGGCTGCGAACGCCGGTTCGGGGCTGCCGTTCGGTCCGCTAACGGCGCGCTCGGTGCATCTCTGCATCGACATGCAGCTTGTATTCGCCGAGCCGACGCCTTGGCATACGCCCTGGATGGGCCGAGTGCTGCCGGCGATTGAGGAGATTGCAAGCCGCCACGCCGAACGGACGGTGTTCACGCGCTTCCTGCCTCCGTCGCGGCCCGAGGACATGCCCGGCGCTTGGCGGCGCTATTATCGTCGCTGGCGGGAGATGACCCTGGAACGCATCGATCCCGGTCTGCTGGAGCTGGTGCCCGCTTTGGCTCGATTTGCGCCGCCGGCGAAGATTGTCGACAAGCACGTCTATTCGCCATTTGTCGAACGGACGCTGTTGAGCCACCTGCGCGATCGAAGCGCCGACGCGCTGGTGATCACCGGCGCCGAGACCGATGTCTGCGTGCTGGCCGCGGTGCTCGGCGCGGTCGATTTCGGCTATCGGGTAGTGATCGCCTCGGATGCGATCTGCAGCTCCGCCGACGCCACCCACGACGCGTTGCTGACCGTCTATCGGAACCGGTTTTCCGAGCAGATCGAGATCGCCGATGCCGAGCTTATCCTGGCGAACTGGCCGGTGGAATAGGCGTCGGATTGGACGGCCGCGCGGGCGAACCCATGTGTTCGGGTTTTTCTTCGACTGACTCGGCGCGCCGATTTGCGGCGGGTTGCGCGCAGGCGGCTTCTCCCAGGAAGGGTCGCTCCAGGAACGATCGGCTGACGGTTGTGTTGGATCGGTGAGCGCACAGGGCGTCACTATAGGCCGTAACAACAGGGCGTTCGACAGATGGCGCATCGAACCCGGCGGCAAGTTTTACTCGCCTCGACGGTCAGTATCAGGCAGGTCAAGGAGCAGCGCCGCGCGCAGGCCAAGTCCGGGGAATGAGCGCCGTCCGGCTGCGCCATGTCAGCGACGACGGCCCTGGCATCACCCGGCACAAGGCGCGTCACGGTTCGACTACCGCGACCTCGACGGCGCGCTGATCGCCGACATGGAGACGCTCGGCCGGATCAAGTCGCTGGCGATCCCGCCGGCCTGGACCGATGTATGGATCTGCCTCGCGCCGAACGGCCATATCCAGGCGACCGGCCGCGACGCGCGCGGCCGCAAGCAATACCGCTACCATCCACATTGGCGCGAAACCCGCGACGAGACCAAATACGAGCGGATGCTGGTGTTCAGCCGCGCCTTGCCGCGGATCAGGGCTCGGGTCGAGCGCGACCTGCGCCGGCACGGGCTGCCGCGCGAGAAGGTGCTGGCGGCGATCGTGCGGCTCATGGAGCTCACCCTGTTCCGCGTCGGCAATATCGAATATTCGAAAACCAACAACAGCTTCGGTCTGACCACGTTGCGCGACCGGCACGCCGTCATCGACGGCAGCCATATCCGCTTCAGCTTTCGCGGCAAGAGCGGCGTGCGGCACGAGGGGCGGATCGCCGACCGGCGGCTCGCGCGCATCGTCAAGAACTGCCGCGATCTTCCAGGATACGAGCTGTTCCAATATCTCGACGGCGACGGCAACCGTCATGCGATCGACTCGGCCGACGTCAACGACTACCTGCGCGAGATCAGCGGCGAGGACATCACCGCCAAGGATTTCCGCACCTGGGCCGGGACCCAGCTGGCCGCGATGGCGTTGCAGGAATTCGCCGGTTTCAACGGGACGGCCACGAAATCGGCGATCGTGCGGGCGGTCGAGGAGGTCGCCAAGCAGCTCGGCAATACCGCCGCCGTCTGCCGCAAATGCTACATCCACCCGGCGATCTTCGAGGGCTACCTCGACGGGAGCTTGCTGACGGTTCTGGCCGAGCGCACCCGCGCCTACCTCGCCCGCAACCTCAAGGGCATGAGCGCGGAGGAGGCCGCGGTGACGGCGTTTCTGCGGCTGCGCCTCACGACGCTGGCGAAGAAGGAGCGGCGCAAGCGGTCCTAGCCGCGGCTCAGCGCATTTCGCACTTCGGCGGTGAGCTCGACCAGGCGAAACGGTTTCTTGATCCGATGATCGGGGCCGGTCTGGCCGTCGTCATGGGTCGCCTCGGCGTAGCCGCTGGCGTAGAGGACGCGAAGGTTCGGCCTTTTTTCGCGGGCGCGGCGCACGGTTTCGATCCCGTTCAGCCCCGGCATGGCGATGTCGACGATCATCAGGTCGTAGGCGTCGCCGCGATCCAGGCAATCGAGCGCCGCCTGGCCGCTGTCGACGCCGACAACGTCGTAGCCAACTTCTTGCAGCATCAGGAAGGTGACCTCCCGCACCTCGGGGTCGTCGTCGACCACCAGGATGCGCGCGCCGGCCGGCTCCAGCTCGTCCGCGTCGCGCGCGCCGATCCCGGCATCGGCGGTCGTGGCCGTTTGCGGTAAATACATGTGCACCGCCGTGCCCGCCCCCGGGCGGCTGTCGATCTGCAGCCCTCCCTTTGACTGCTGCACCACGCCGTAAACCTGGCTGAGGCCCAACCCGCTGCCTTTGCCGGCCTCCTTGGTGGTGAAGAACGGCTCGATCGCCGCGCGCGCGACATCGCTGGTCATCCCGGTGCCGGTGTCGCGCACGGTGACGCGAACGCAATGCGGATCGATCTCGGCCGGCACGGCATCGCGGCTGCCGTCGCAATTGCGGGTCTCGATCGTCAGCGTGCCGCCCGACGGCATCGCGTCGCGCGCATTGATCGCCAGGTTGAGGATTGCGACCTCGATCTGGGTCGCATCGACCAGCGCCGGCCAAAGGTCGGACGCCAGCACCGTGCGCACGCGGATGGTGGGACCGATCGTCCGCGTCACCAGCTCCAGCATGCCCTCGATGACGGTGTTGAGATCGACCGGCCGCAGCTGCAGATGCTGTCGGCGTGAAAACGCCAGAAGCTGCTCAGTCAATTTGGCGCCGTTGCCGGCGCCGCGTTGCGCCGCGGCGAGGTAGTTGAGCGCCGTCGCGTCGCCGGCAACCCGCGGCGCCAGCAGCTCGAGATTGCCGATCACCGCGGTCAGCAGATTGTTGAAATCATGCGCGAGCCCGCCGGTGAGCTGACCGACGGCCTCCATCTTTTGCGACTGGCGCAGCTGGGCTTCCATCTGATCGCGCTCGGTCGTGTCGCGCGCGGTCGACATGATGAAATGATCGTCGCCCTGCTTTTCCGGCACCCGCACGAACATCACATCGATCGACCGCGTAACCCCCGCCAAGGTCCGCTGGGCGGTGTAGCGCTGGTTCTCGCCGGTGCGGATGCAGGCGCGCATCATGCGTAGCGGCAGTTGCGCCTGCTCGACACCGAGAATTTCCTCGACCGGGCGGCCGACGATCTGGTCGTAGTCGAGGCCATAAGCCGCCTCGGTGGCGCTGTTGAGGTCTTCGTAGAGAAAACGGCCGTCGGCGGTGGCGCGAAACAGCGTCAACCAATCGGGGGAATTGTCGAAGATCGCCTGCATCTGCGCCCGGCTGGCGCCGAGCTGACGGGCGCGCCGCTCGGCTCGCTCTTGCAGCTGTCTGTTGACCTCGCGCAGCCGGCGTTCGCTCTCATGCAGCGCCACCGCGCCCGCTTCTTCGGCCTCGCGGCGGCGGGTGCTGTCAATGGTGATGCCGACCATGCGGGCCGGACGGCCGTCAGGCCCGGCAACCGTTTGGCCGAGGAACACCGCCCAATGCGGCTCGTCGCCGGGCCAGACCAGTCGGGCCTCGAGACGCATCGGGCCGGGCCGCGTGCGAAACCCCGCAAAAGCGGTCTCCACGTCGGCGCGCTCGGAGGGATGCACCGCCTGCAACAGGCGGCGATAGAGATCGTCCCCGTCTTCGTGTCCGTGGGGATCGCAGCCCAGATTGCGGAACATTTGCGCCGACCAGTCCATCCGGCCGGTCGCCAAATCCCAGTCCCAAGTGCCGATTTCGCCGGCTTCCAGCGCCAGCTGCGTATCGACGGCCAGGGTCGTACCATTGGTTGATAGTACGAGCACGGGGGCGGGCGGCTCTGGCAACCGTTCAATCCTCAGCGGGCTTTGTCTCAAAATAGACGTTCGGCGGCGGCGATGCCATGCCCGCCGAGCGGGCATGCCTACTAACCGGGCAGCACCGATGCCAGAACCTGGCGCGCTGCGCCGACGATGACGCTGCCTTCCGCCGGGTCGCCCTTGACCAGCGCCTCGGCAAAAGCTTTGGCCTGCTTCAAGGTGATGTGCGGCGGCAGCGGCGGCACCTCGGGATCGGTCTTGAACTCGACCACAATCGGCCGGTCGGCCGCGAGCGCCTCCTCCCAGGCCGGCGCGACGCGATCCGGGTCATCGACATAGATGCCCTTCAGCCCGATCAGCTCGGCGAATTTATGGTAGGGCACGTTGGGGATGCGCTGCGAGGCGTCGAATTTCGGGTTGCCTTCCATCACCCGCTGCTCCCACGTCACCTGGTTCAAATCCTCGTTGTTCCAGACGGCGCAAATCCAGCGCGGGTTCTGCCATTGCCGCCAGTATTTGGCGACGGTGATCAGCTCGGCCATGTTGTTCATCTGCATCGCGCCGTCGCCGACCAGCGCGATCACCGGCCGGTCAGGATGGGCGAACTTGGCGGCGATCGCATAGGGCACCGCCGCGCCCATCGAGGCGAGCCCGCCCGACAGCGATCCCATCATCCCGCGCCGTATCTTGAGGTCGCGGGCGTACCAGTTGGCGCATGAGCCGCTGTCGCTGGTGACGATCGCGCGCTCCGGCAGGCGCGGCGACAATTCCCAGGCGACGCGTTGCGGGTTGATCGGGTTGGCCGGCTGCATTGCCCGCTTTTCGAGCGTCTTCCACCAGCCTTTGGTCCAGCCGGCGATCTCCTCGCGCCAGGAATTGTCCGTGCTGTTGTGCAGCAGCGGCAGCAGGGCGCGCAATGTCTCGGCGGCGTCGCCGACGAGGTTGACCTCCATTGGATAGCGCAGGCTCAGCATCTCCGGGGCGATGTCGATCTGTACCGCGCGCGCCTGACCCTCCTTGGGCAGGAATTCGGAATAGGGAAACCCCGAGCCGACCATCAACAGCGTGTCGCACTCGGTCATCAGCTTGTAGGACGGCTCGGTGCCGAGCAGGCCGATCGAGCCGGTCACCCATGGCAGGTCGTCGGGCAGGGCGGCCTTTCCGAGCAGCGCCTTCGCCACGCCGGCGCCGAGCCGGTCGGCGACCGCGATGACTTCGTCGGTCGCATTGAGCGCGCCGGCCCCGACCAGCATCGCGACCTTCTTGCCGGCGTTGAGCAGATCGGCCGTCTGGCGCAGCTCGCGCTCGTAGGGGACGACCTTGGGTGCGGTGTAGCCGATGCCGGAATGCACCGTGCCGTGCGCGCGGGGCGGCTCCTCGTAATCGAGCTCCTGGACGTCGTTGGGGAAGATAATTGCCGTGACCCGCCGCTCGGCAACGGCGATGCGCACCGCGCGGTCGGTCAGGTGCCGCACCTGCGACGGCACCGTCACGGTATGGACAAACGCGCCGGCGACATCCTTCAGCATCGCCGCGATGTCGATCTCCTGCTGATAGTGTCCGCCGATCGCGGTGCGCGCCTGCTGGCCGGTGATCGCCAGCACCGGCATGTGGTCGAGCCGCGCGTCGTAAAGCCCGGTCACCAGGTGCGACGCGCCCGGCCCCGAGGTGGCGATGCAGACGCCGAGCTCGCCGGTGAATTTGGCGTGGGCCGCGGCCATGAATGCGGCCATTTCCTCATGCCTGGCCTGGATGAACTCGATCTTGCCCTCGGCCCGCTGCAACGCGCCGAACACGCCGTTGATGCCATCGCCGGGATAGCTGTAGATCCGCCGCACTCCCCATTGATGAAGGCGCTCGATAAAGAAGTCGCCGACGGTCTGGGCCATGGTGCTGCCTTGCCTGGGGTTCGGTCTTTCAACGTCACCCTGCTCCGGTCGTTCCGGCGCGGGCAGGGCTGGCGCAAGCAAGAGCGCGCCGGCAGCTTTCGCTGCCGGCGCGTCCCTAACCGCTACGTGCTGTGGTGGTTTTCGGCGCCCGCGCTCAGGCGTAGATTTTCACCAGCTCGTCATGCGCCCATTTGACGGCGTCCTCGGGCTTCGCGCCCTGGACCGCTTTCGCGTACATGTCGACGATGATGAACTTGCTGATCGTCTCCGCCGCGGCGCGGCCCGCAGGGCCGGCATAGCCGGCGAAGCGGCCGCTCTCGGCAGCGGTGCGGAACGGCGCCATCACCGGATCGACGCTCCACACCTTGTCGTCCTTCCACATTTTGGTGGCGCCGACCGAGAAACCCTGCTGCGAGGTGAACCACTCGCCGTAGATGTCCTTTGACTGGATCCAGCGCAGGAAGTCCTTTGCCGCCTTCTGGTTCTTGCCGTACGCCGGGATGAGGTTGGAAAACGGCACGTGATAGCTGAACTGGCCCGCCGGACCGGCCGGCATCGGCGCGTGAAAGCAATCGTCCTTGAGCGGCTTGCCCGCCTCGCTCATGTAGGTTTCGGGCTTGCTGCGGGCGAGCAGGTAGATCGAAGCGCCGTTGCTGGTGGAGCTGATCGTGTTGGCGAGGAAGGCGCGGTTGTTGCCGGCATCGTCCCACGACATGCCGCCTTCGTCGAAGGCGTCCTTCCACATGGCGACCGCGAACTTGACCGACTCCAGCGTCTCCTTGCTGTTGAGCACGACAGTCTTGCCGTCGGCTTCGACCTCTTTGCCGCCCCATGACCACAGATAGGGATACCATCCGGCCGGCCCGTCGCCGAACGCGTGCGCCAGGGTCTGGCCGAGCGGCCGGTTCTTGGCTTTGAGCTTCTTGCCGACCGCCCGGTAATCCTCCCAGGTCTTGGGAAATTTGTCCGGGGTGATGCCTTCCTCCGCGAACCACGAGGAGCGGTTGACGTACAGCACGCCGAGGATGGTGAACGGCACCGCGATCCATTTCTTGCCGTCATTGGCGACGGCGCGGGAAGTGTCGTAGAAGCCGCCCTGCGCTTTGCCGATCTCCTCGGCGATATCGCTGACGTCGGTGAGACTGTCGGCGTAGAGCTGAGCCCAGTTGCTGACCGCCATCAGGATGTCGGGGCCGGTCTTCGCCTGAACCGCCGAGGTGATGCGGGCCTGGACGCCGTCGCCGTTGATGGTCTCGACATTGAGGCTGATGCCGAGCGCCTTCTGGCAGTCGTCCTTGAGCTTGCCTTTGAGCAGCTGGTCGGAGACCGGGACGAAGTCGACGAATTTCAGCCAGTGCAGGGTCGTTCCCTGGGCGAAGGCGGGCGCCCGCCCGGAGGCGAGGATGCCAGCGATGCCGCCGCTTCCCGCGGCCACTGCACCCGCGCCCGACAGCTTGAGCACCCTGCGTCGATCGATCCGCTGCATCGTCGCTTCCCTCCCGCTGTTTGGTTATTGGAGGAGCCGGCTTGGCGCCGGCTCCTTTCGTGTCGGCTTTACATCAGGCGTAGATCTTCACCAACTCGTCATGCGCGGCTTTCACCGATGCGGCGGGATCCATGCCCTGGATCGCCTTCGCGTACATGTCGACGATGATGTACTTGGTGCGGACCTCGGCGGCCTTCTGGCCCGGCGGGCCGGCATATCCGGCCATCCGGCCGGTGGTCGGGATTTTCTTGAACGGCGCCAGCACCGGATCGACGTTCCACACCGGGTCGTCCTCGTAGACCTTTGTGGCGCCGGCGGTGTAGCCCTGCTGCGTTGTGAACCAGCCCTCGAAAACCGGCTTGGAGTGGGCCCAGGCGAGGAATTTCTTGGCCGCGTCCTGGTTCTTCGAATACTTCATCAGCGAGTTGGTGAACGGCCCAGGCTCGTTGAACGTGCCGCCGGCGCCGCCGGGGATGCTGGCGTGCAGGATGTCCTTGAACATCGGCTCGCCGTTTTCGGTCTGGTACGCGTCGGGCTTCTTCTTGGCCTCGATGTAGATCGAAGCGCCGTTGTTGGTGGCGCTGATCGTGCCGGAGAGGAAGGCGCGGTTGTTGTTGCTGTCGTCCCAGGACAGCCCGCCCTCGTCCATCGTCTCTTTCCACAGCGCGACGGCGAACTTGGCCGACTCTACCGTCTCCTTGCTATTGAGCACGACGGTCTTGCCGTCGGCTTCAAGCTCCTTGCCGCCCCATGACCACATATACGGATACCACCAGCCCGGCGCGTCGCCGAAGGTGTGACCCGCGGTCTGGCCGTATGGACGGTTGGCTGCCTTCAGCTTCTTGCCGACGGCGCGATAGGTGTCCCAATCCTTGGGAAAGCCGTCGGGCGATCCGGCCTCGGCGAGCCATGATTTGCGGTAGGCGACGAGACCGCCGCCGACGCAAAACGGCACGCCGATCCACTTGCCGCCCATCGTCCCGACGACCTTGCAGATGTCGTAGAAGCCGCCCTGCGCCGTGCCGATCGCTTCGGCAATGTCGCTGACATCGACGCAGCTTTGGCCGTAAAGCAGCGGCCAGTTTAGCAGCAGATAAAAGATATCGGGGCCGGCGCCGGATTGGATCGCCGAGGTGACGCGCGCCTGGATGTCGTTGGCGTTGATCGTCTCGACCGTGAGCTTGATGCCGAGATCCTTCTGGCATTGCTCCGTGAAGGGGCCTTTGAGATACACGTCGGAGGCCGGCACGAAATCGGACCAGCGCACCCAATGCACCGTCTGCGTCTGGCCATACGCCGGCGCCCGCCCGCTCGCCAGGATGCCGGCCAGCCCGCCGGTGGCGGCCGCGGCCGCGCTGGCCCCCGAGAGCTGCAACACCCGCCGTCGATGGATTTGCGTCATGGTTTCCTCCCTTGATGGGTCGGGCGGTGCTGCCGCCCGCGAATTGTTGTGCCCGTGATTTGTCCTGAACGAGGCCGCGGCTAAATCGCCGCTTCGGTCTCGTTGTCGAAGAAATGCACGCGTTTGGGGTCGATCGCCAGCCGCAGCTTTTCATGCACCTTGGCGCTCGAAGTTGGATCGACCGACGCCACCATCGTGTCGGGTCCGACCGCGACGTCGAGCAGGATTTCCGACCCGAGCCGCTCGACCACCTCGACCTCGGCGTCGATGCAAAGATCGCCCGGGTCGTCGGCAGCGGCGATGTGCAAATCCTCGGGGCGCACGCCGAGCGTCACTTCTTTGCCGGCATGGGGGCCGAGCCGATCGGTCATCGGCGCCGGCACCTTGATGCGGATGCCCTGGCTCTGGGCCCACAACCCGCCGTTCTCGGCGGCGATGCGCACCCCGGCGAAG
>JBBRPG010000118.1:0-12569 GCA_038228485.1 Alphaproteobacteria bacterium | reverse complement strand
TCAACCCATCCTACAGCGCTACAGCCCCTGTTGCCTCAAGGGGCGATTGTCTTGGCAAAGGCGATCAAGCCGTCCTTGACCGCCTGATCGCTCATCGTTTCGGCGACTTTCAACGCCGCGTCGCGGATTTGCGTGCGCGCGTCGGCGTCGAGAAACCGCGCGGCGCTCGGCGCGATCGCGACGAGCGCCAGCTCGCGCTCGCGCATCCAGCCGGTTTCGAGCCCCGCCACCGGGAAGGTCGTCACCACCCCCACCAGCGTTTGCGTCACGCCCGCGCGCATCCGCGCGAGACCCGCCGCCGCGCCGCCCGACTGGAACTTGTCGGGGTGGGCGGCGATCTCGGCCGCGACGGTATCGATCTCGGCGCGCGAAAGGGCAAGCTGGGCGTCGAAGAAGCGCCCGATCTCGGGCGCGAAGGCGGCGGTGTTCTTGGCGATCTGCGCCGGCACGGTAGGGTTGATATCCTGCAGCTTGGCCATGTCGGCGATGCTGGTGCCGGCAAAGACATAGATCATCCCGGTCGCGACGATCCGCGACGCCCAGTCGTTGAGGCCGTCGATCTGCTCGAACGGCGCCGGCGCCGCGCCAATGCTCAGGTCCGCCGTGCCGAAGATGATGTCGAGCAGCTCCTTCGCCGCCGGGTCGGACTGACGCGGCGGGTTGCCGGTCTTGTAGGCCTCCTTGGCCAGCGCGGCGAAGGCGTCGGCTGCCTTGTCGACCGCGGCGATGTGGGCAGGATCGAGGTTGGCGGCGGCCGCTTCGCCGCCTATCGCGAACGCCACGATCCACAGCAGCCGAACGAGACGACCCATGACCACTCCCAATCCCTATCCCGCGACCCGCCGTCTCTCCTGCCGCGCAATCAAGCCGAAGGCAAGCGCGACCAGCGAAACGACGACGGCGAGGAAGACGCTCGCCAGCGCGTTGATCTCCGGCGTGACCCCCATCCGAACGCTCGAATAGACCGCCATCGGCAATGTTGTCGCCGCCGGTCCCGAGACAAAGCTCGCGACCACGAGGTCGTCGAGCGACAGGGTGAAAGCCAACAGCCAGCCCGACACCAGCGCCGGGCTGATCCCCGGCAGGGTCACCCGCCACAACACGCTGCCCGGCCGGGCGCCGAGGTCGAGCGCGGCCTCTTCGAGGCTGCGGTCGAACCCGGCGAGCTGAGCGCGCACCAGGACCGCGACAAAGCAGCTGCCGAAGGTCGCGTGGGCGATGACCACGGTCATGACGTCGCGGCTCGCCGGCCAGCCGAGCCAGGCCTGCGACGCGACAAACAGCAGCAACAGCGACAGGCCGAGGATGATTTCCGGCACCACCAGCGGCGCCATCAGCATAAAGCCGAACACCAGCCGCCCGCGGAACCGGGTGAAGCGGGCGATGGCGAACCCGGCGCAAGTGCCGAGCGCCAAGGCCAGGCTCGCCGCCATCACGCCGATCTCGAGGCTGGTCAGCGCCGCGCCGCGGAACCTGTCGTCGCCGGCGAGCGCCGCGTACCAGCGCAGCGACCAGCCGCCCCACACCGTCACCAGCCGCGAAGCATTGAACGAGTAGACGACCAGCAGCACGATCGGCAGGTATAGAAAGCCGAACCCGAGCACCAAGGCCGCGGCGCGGAACCCGCTGATGCGCCGGCTCATGCCGGCCGCTCCCCCCGGGCAGCCCGCCCTTGCGGGCGGTCTCGGGGGTCGACCAGGCGCTGGGCGATCAACAAGGGCACGGCCAGCAGCGCCACCAGCACCATCGCGATCGCCGAGGCCGCCGGCCAGTCGACATTGTCGAAGAACTCCTGCCACAGCACCTTGCCGATCATCGGCGTCTGCGGCCCACCGAGCAGGTCGGGGACGACGAACTCGCCGATCGCCGGGATGAACACCAGCAGCGCCCCGGCGGCGATGCCCGGCAAGGACAGCGGCAGCACGACCTCGACAAAGGCGCGCGCCGGCCGCGCCCCGAGATCGGCGGCGGCTTCGACGAGGCTCTCGTCGAGCTGCGCCAGGCTGCCGTGGAGCGGCAGGATCATAAACGGCAGATAGCCGTAGACGAGACCCAGCACGACCGAGAAATCGTTGTAGATCAGCAACAGCGGCGCATCGATCAGCCCGAGCGCATGCAGCGCGCGGTTGAGCAGCCCGGTCGGCTGCAGGATCGCGATCCAGGCATAGATGCGGATCAACAGGCTGGTCCAGAACGGCAGGATCACCAAGAACAGCAATAGGTTGCGCCAGCCCTTGGGCGCGCGGGCGATGGCGAACGCGATCGGATAGCCGACCAGCAGGCACAAAACCGTCGCCACCGCGGCGTAGGCCAGCGAGACGACATAGGCGCGCAGATCGCCCTCGGCGATCAGCCGGTAATTGTCGAGCGTCGCATGGCTTTCGAGGCCCGCCGGCCCGCGGGTAAGGAGCGGCAGATACGGCGGGATCGCGTCGGCGCTCTGCGACAGGCTGATCGCCGCGACGATGCCGAGCGGCAGCAGAAAAAACACCCCAAGCCAGACAAACGGCGGCAGGATCAACCCCCAGCGCCGCCAGCCCCAGATCGTCTCCCCAGTCGTCATTGCGAGAAGCCCGCAGGGCAACACGGCACCCGCCCCTCACCCTCCCACGCTTCGCGCGGGCCCCTCCCTCTCCCCGTAATCCCCGGGTCGAGCCCGGGGAGGGCGAGGGGGCAAGACGCGCTCCCTCTCCCCGCTCGCGGGGAGAGGACCGGGGTGAGGGGCAGCCGCCGGTACGTCGACAAAGCTGTCATCGCAAAAGCACCACGGCATCGCCCGCCGCCCAGCTCGCCCACACCGGCGCGCCGCGGAGATAGGCCGCCGCCTCAGCGCTCGCCATCTGCGCCTTGAGCGCCTGCCCCGTCGCCGTCGTCAGATGCACAACCGACAACCCGCCCTGATACCCGACCGAGGCCACCGTCGCGGCGGCGGCGATGCCGGCGGGCCGCTCGCCCGACAGGCGCAGCTTCTCGGGCCGCACCGCCAGCGCCGCCGCCGATCCCTCCGGCAGGTCGACGCCCTCGGGCAACGGGATCGGTGCGTCGAACCCCACCACCGCCAGCGCCAGCGCGTTGAATCCTGCGACCAAACTGCCGTCGAACAAATTCACCGCGCCGACGAAATCGGCGACAAAGCGCGAATTCGGCCGCTCGTAGATCTCCGCCGAGCCGCCGATCTGGACCAGCCGGCCGTGATCCATCACCGCGATGCGCGAGGCCATGCCCAGCGCCTCCTCCTGGTCGTGGGTGACCACCAGGAAGGTGGTGCCGACCCGCTCTTGGATGCCGATCAGCTCGAGCCGCGTCTCCTCGCGCAGCTTGCGGTCGAGCGCCGCCAGCGGCTCGTCGAGCAGCAGCAGCTTCGGCATCTTGGCCAGCGCCCGTGCCAGCGCCACCCGCTGCTTCTGCCCGCCGGACAATTCATGGGGCCGGCGGCGCGCATAGTCCGACATCTGCACCAGCGCCAGCATCTCGGCGACGCGTGCATCGCGGCGGCGGCGCTCCATCCCTTCCTGCTTCAGCCCAAAGGCGATGTTGCCGGCGACGTCGAGGTGCGGGAATAGCGCGTAGGACTGGAACATCATGTTCACCGGCCGCTGGTAGGGCGGCACCGCCCTGACATCGCTGCCGTCGATGACGATGCGGCCGCTGTCGGGAGTCTCGAACCCGGCGATCAGACGCAGCAACGTGGTCTTGCCGCAGCCCGAGGGGCCGAGCAGCGCGAACAGCTCGCCGTGCTCGACCGCCAGCGAGACCCGGTCGACCGCATCGACCGCGCCGAACCGCTTGCTGGCATCGACGATTTCGAGGAGCGGCATGGCGCAACCCTAATCCCCGGCCTTGACCCGGTTCCAGGCGCGGGTGCGGGCGCGCTCGTAATCGCGCGCCGCCGGCACGTCGAGGTGGAACAGCTTGCGCACCGCATCGGACGGGTAGATGCCGGGGTCGTCGCGGATCTCGGGCTTGACCAACGCCGTCGCCGCCAGGTTCGGGTTGGGATAGGACACCGCGTCGGTGATCGCCGCGATGACCGGCGGCCGCAGCAGGTAGTCGATGAACTTGAGCGCGTTCTCCGGGTGTTGCGCGTCCTTGGGGACGCCGAGCATGTCGACCGCCATCAACGCGCCTTCCTTGGGCACGCGAAAGGCGATCTCGACCCCGTTCTTGGCTTCGGCGGCGCGGTTGCGCGCCTGGATCACGTCGCCCGAATAGCCGAGCGAAATGCACAGATCGCCGTTGGCGAGGTCGCTGATGTATTGCGACGAATGGAACTTGCGGACATAGGGCCGGACCGCCTTGAGCATCGCCACCGCCTTGTCGAGGTCGGCGAGGTCGCGGCTCTGCGGGTCGATGCCGAGATAGGAGAACGCCGCCGGGAACACCTCCTGCGGCGTGTCGAGGATCGAGATGCCGCAATCCGCCAGCTTCTTGGCGTAGGCCGGGTCGAAGATCAGCGCGAGCGTGTCCGGCGGCGGGCCGCCGAGCGCCTTCTCCACCAGCGCCTTGTTGTAACCGATGCCGGTGACGCCCCACAGATACGGCACCCCATGCGCATTGCCCGGATCGGCCGCGGCGACCATCGCCACGATTGCCGGATCGAGGTTCTTCAGGTTGGGCAGCTTGGTCTTGTCGAGCGGCCGGTAGGCGCCGGCCGCGATCTGCCGTGCCATGTACGGCATCGCGGTCGGCACCACGACGTCGTAGCCGGAATGCCCGGCGAGCAGCTTGGTCTCCAGCACCTCGTTGCCGTCATAGACATCGTAGGTGACGGCGAACCCGGTTTCCTTGGCGAAATTGGCCACGGTGTCGGGGGCGATGTAGTCAGACCAGTTGTAGACGTGCAGCGCCGGCTCTTCGGCCCTCGCCGCCGCCATGCACGCAACCAGCGCCGCTATGATCGCGATCCCCCGCATCGCCGCCGGTAGACCAGCCGTCCGGGCGCTTGTCAATCTCCGGGCGCGACCGTTGGATGACGGCCCTCGCGTCCTTCGAGACGCCTGCTTCGCAGGCCCTCGGGATGAGGTGAGTTTGACGATGCCATCCAATAATTTTCCTCATGGTGAGGAGCCGCCACGGGCGGCGTCTCGAACCACGCATAGCGCCGATGCAGCGCCTTGTGCGCCAGGGCGCGATCGGCGAATGATGCGCGCATGACCATTTTTCATCTGCTTCGCCATGGGGAACACGCGGTGCAGGGCCGCATCTGCGCCGGGCGGATGCCGGGCGTCCTGCTGTCGGAGCGCGGCCGCGGCGAGGTCGAGCGAGCGGCCGAGCGGCTCGCCGGCGCCGGCATCGCGGCGATCTATGCGAGCCCGTTGGAGCGCGCGCAGGAAACCGCCGGCATCGTCGGCCGCCGCCTCGACCTGCCGGTCATCGTCAATGACGAGCTGAGCGAGCTCGATTTCGGCGAGTGGACCGGGCTCACCTTCGACGACGTGCGCAAGCACCCGCGTTGGCCCGAATGGGCCGCGCACCGCAGCCTGTCGTGCATCCCCGGCGGCGAGACCATGCGCCAGGTGCAGCGCCGCGTCGTCGAGGCGCTGATCGAGATGCGCGCGGAGCATCCCGACGATGCCGTCGTCGTCGTCAGCCATGGCGACGTGATCCGCGCTGCCTTGGTGTTCGCGCTCGGCATGCCGCTCGATTTCTACGGCCGGATCGAGGTCGCCACCGCCTCGCTCAGCACCGTGCGGATCGACGCCACCGGCATCCGCGTGGTCGCCATCAACGAGCGGCCCGCCCTCGCAGGATGATCAGGCCGGCTCGGGCGCGAGCACCGCCTCGATCCGGTGCTCGACCGGATAGGCGTAGGCGCCGAGCCGGCTCAGCAGCACCACCGCCGCGACCAGCGCCCCGCCGGCGCCGATCAGCGCCGGTGCGTATGAACCGGCCAGATCGAACAGGTAGCCGCCGAGAAAGCGCCCCAAAGCGCCGCCCAGTGCAAACGACATAAAGAAATAACCGTAGAGCTGCCCAAAGGCGCGCTGCCCGAAATAGCGGGAATTGAGGAACGCCAGCATATCGACTTCGCTGCCGAGCCCGAGCCCGATCAGGAATACGCCCGTGGCGGGCAGGAAGCCGGTGCCGCTGATCAGCGCGGCGAAACCGGCGACCGGCGCGAACCAGAACACCGCGGCGACATAGGGTGCAAAGACCCGGTCGACGAGAAAGCCCGTCGCCACGCGTCCGGTCAGCGTCGCCAGCCCGAACAGGCCGAATGTCGCGGTCGCCGCCGCGGGCGACAGGCCGCGGTCGGTCAGCAGCGGCACGACATGCGCGGATGAACCGAGCAGCGCCATCGCCACCAGAAAGAACGCCGCGGCCAGCACCCAGAACCGCGGCATGCGCACCGCTTCACGCGCCTCGATGCCGGGAGCCGGGCCGGGGCTGTGCCGGAGACCATGCTCGCCTTCACCGGCGAGCGGCTCGCGCACCCACAGCCCGACCGCCGGAAAGGCAATCGCCAGCACCAAAATTCCCAGAGAAGCATAGGCGCCGCGCCAGCCGAAATGGGTGATGAGCGCCTGCGCGACCTGCGGCACGATCATCCCGCCGAGCCCAACTCCGGCCAGCGCGACCCCGAGCGCCAGCCCGCGCCGACGGTCGAACCAGGCGGCGATCGCCTTGGTGTAGCCGAGCGGGGTCTGGATCGCGCCCGCCACACTCACCATCGAGAACAGCACGATGAAGATCAGCAGCGAATGCGGCGTCAGGCCCATCAGCCCCAGGCAGGCGGCGAACGCGACGATGCCGGGCAGGGCCACCCGGCGAATGCTCCAGCGGTCCATCATCTTTCCGAGAACCGGCACCGCGATGGCGCCAAAGACTTCGCCGAACGCCAGCGCGAACGAGGCGGTGCCGCGCTGCCAGCCCATATCGGCCATGATCGGCTTGAGGAATACGCCGAAGGTAAAGGCGAGCACCGGCCCGTTGCAGACGATAAGCCCGGTGACCGCGCCAAACACCACCCACCAGGGATTGCTGAACCTGATCTGCATGGCGTCCCTCCCGTGATGATCGTGGATAACCGGCTACCGCCAGGGCGGCAAGACCCCCGACGCGAAATGGTGGATCGCCTGGCGGTGCGCCGGGTCGGGTTTGGTCAGCCGGCTCGGCGGGAGGACGACAAAGCGCCGGCCGCTCAGCCGGCCGCCCAGCGCGAACACGCACACCGCGGCGATGACGGCGAGGCCGAGGAGCAGGAGCCCTTCGATCACGCCGCCACCTTGAGGCTCTTGAGCGCCGCCTCGGCGGCCGCGATGCCGGTCTCGTACGCGCCGTGCACGGTCGAGAAGAAATTCAGCGAGCAGGCCTCGCCGGCAAAGAAAATGCGCCCGTCCACCGGCGCCGCCAGGATCGCGCGGTCGTCGGCATGACCCGGCACGGCGTAGGAGTACGAGCCGCGGGCGAATTCGTCGCCGCGCCATGACGAGGCGGCGAGCGGGCTCAGCTGCCGGCGGATGTCGTTGCCGCGCAGCGCCGCCAGCTCGTCGGCGGCAAAGGCGAACATCGCCGCCATCCCCTCGCGCTCCATCCCGGCGGCGAACTCGCCGCCGAAAAAACACTGGATGACCGGGCGGCCGAACGGCAGCGCCTGATAGCTCATCGTCTCGCGCCGGCGGGTCGAACCAACGAGGAAAATGTCGCCGGTAGCGTCGATGTCCGACATGTCGCCGCTGAACCCCATGAACAGCTTGTCGGCGAGGCCGAGCGGCAGCCCGTTCGCCGCGCCGAGCTTGTCGGGCAATACCGGATCGAAGGCCAAATCCTCGCGCGCCAGGATCGCGGTCGGCACCGCCACGACCACCCGTCCCGCCCTCACGTGCCCGCGCGACGTGTCCAGCACGATCTCGCGGCCGCGATGGCCGACCCGCGTCACCTGCGTGTCGAACGCGACCGGCAGCCCCTCGGCGAGCGCCTGCAACAAGGTGCCGTAGCCGCGCCGCACGCGCCAGTTGACGCCGCTGTCCTCGTAGCGGTCATTGTCCTTGATCGAGAGCTTTTCCAGCTCGACCGCGTTGGCCCAGGTGCTGGTGGCGTCGAACAGCGCGTTCCAGCGCCCGCCCGGCTTCAGCACGCTGGCGGCGGGGCGGTCTTCCGGCTCGAGCGCGGCGCGGTGGATCGCCCAGTAATGCGCCTCGCGGTCGGCGATCCATTCCTGCTCCTCGGCCGGGGTGGCGCCGCTGTTGCGCAGCCGTGTCGTCCAGTCGGGCCGGCGATGGTAGAGCTCGAACCCCAGTTCCTCGGCGAGCGGGGTCAGCACGTTGCGGTCGGCCGAATGCAGCCACTCGCCGCCGAGGTCGAGCGGGTAGCCGTTCTTCTCCACCGTCCAGGTGCGGCCGCCGGCGCGTCCGCGCGCCTCCAGCACCAGCACCGACACGCCGCCCGCCTCGGTCAGACGCCGCCCCGCGGCGATCCCGGCGGCGCCGGCGCCGATCACCGCGACATCGACCTCTGAAGGCAACCCGCTCATTTCTCGTCCTCGGCTTTGCCCGGTTCACCCGTGCACGGCCGATCCATTAGACGGGTTTCGCGGCGGGGGACAACGCCTATTATGCGAACGGCGCCGCCCGCAACGGTGCACCGGAGGGGGAGAACATGACCATGTCCGACAGCATCTCGGGGCCGGCCAACACAGCCGACCGCGGCGGGTCGCGCCTGGTATCCTTCTTCGTCAAGACGGTCGCGATCGGCGCGGTCGCGACGATCTCGCTGACGATCCTGATCCATAGCGTCTTCAGCGAAGTCGACGAGCTGATTGACCGGCGCGTGGCGCAGCTTCACGGCAAGTTCGGGGGCCGCAATTTCTGGGCCCATATCGAGCAATCGATCCACCGCGCCGCCGAGGCGAAGGACGAAGTCAGCCTGGAAAAGCAGCAACGGCTGCTTGCCGATATCCACATCCTCGCCGGAAGGGCGCGGCCGTTCGCCTTGGAAGCCGCGACCGCGTTTGCGCCCGAACCGCCGAACCCCGCCGACGCCAAGGCGAAGTGACCCGCAATCCCGCGCAAGCGTAAAGCAGCATCCATTCAGCGCGAAGCGCAGTGGCGGCCCCCTCCTAGCCGCTCCGCGGCTCTCCCTTCCCCGTGGACACGGGGGAGGGTTGGGGTGGGGGCCGCCACCGCGGCTTCAACTTTTGATCTGATCGTGCGCTAGCTGCTCGCCGCCTCGGCGTATTCGCCGTCGCTGACATGGGTGCCCCAGGCCGTGCCCTGGCCCTGCTCGCCGGCTTCCGACAGCGCCAGATGCGCGAACAGCCGGTCGGGCGAGGCGCCGTGCCAGTGCAGCGTGTCGGGCGGGATGTTGACGACGTCGCCGGGGTTCAGCACCTGCGGCTTCTCGCCCTTGAAGCAGATGCGGCCGATGCCGGAGAGGCAATAGAGCGTCTGCCCGACCGGATGGGCGTGCCAGGCGGTGCGCGCGCCGGGGGTGAAGGTTACGACCGAGCCGCCCATCCGCGACGGCGCCTCGGCGACGACGACCGGGTCTTGGAACACGGTTCCGGTAAAGGTTTCCGCGGCCCCGCGCTTTGTCTGACGCGAGCCGGCGCGTATGACCCCTGCTTTCACTGGCATGGTTTTTCCTCCTGCTGATGGACCGCGCTGCCGCCGCCCGAATATTGCGCCGCCAGCATAGGCGGCCCAAGGCGGCGGGCGCAATCTTGCGCAAACGCCGCGGGGCGCGTAGGGGAAGGCGATGTCCCTCGCCCCCCCAACCGCCCCCGAGATCGACAGCCGGTTCGATGGCGATTTCCGGGCCCGGCTGCGCGAGCTGCTGGCGTGGCGCCGCGACGTCCGGCAGTTCCGCCGCGATCCGCTGCCGGCGGGAGCGGTCGAGCGGCTGATCGCGACCGCCTGCCTGGCGCCGTCGGTCGGGCTCAGCCAGCCCTGGCGCTTCGTGCTGGTCGACGCGCCCGAGCGGCGCACCGCGATCCGCGCCGGTTTCGCCGCCTGCAACGTTGCCGCGCTCGCCGCGCAACAGCCCGACCGCGCCGCCCGCTATGCCAGGTTGAAGCTCGCCGGGCTCGACGACGCGCCCTGCCAGCTCGCGGTCTTTGCCGACCCCGAGACCGGGCAGGGCCATGGGCTGGGGCGGCTGACGATGCCCGAGATGATCGCCTATTCCGCGGTCGCCGCGGTGCATACGCTGTGGCTGGCCGCGCGTGCCGAGGGGATCGGTATGGGCTGGGTGTCGATCCTCGACCCGCCGGCGGTCGGCGCCATCCTCGACGTGCCGGCGGCGTGGCGGCTGATCGGCTATTTCTGCCTCGGCTACCCGGCGGCGGCGGACGACACGCCCGAGCTCGAACGCGAGGGCTGGGAGGAACGGCGGCCGGCCGCCGATTTTATGGTGAGGCGATGAGCGAACAGGGCAAAATCCGGGTCGGCATCGGCGGCTGGGTGTTCCTCCAATAACTCATTCAGCGTCGTTCGAGAGCATTCGCGAGATGCGCTTGATAACAGCGCGTTACCAGCCTCGGCTGTTCGGACTCATTCAGATTTGATCGCCACAATTCGCGTTTTCATGATAGGCTCATTGATGGGCTGATCCCCGACAGAGAAGCGAATGGCGAGACGACCAGAACCGCTGACCGCTCGAAAGGTTGAGTCGCTTCGCAAGCCTGGAATGACCGCGGACGGCGCGGGGCTCTACTTTCGGGTGACGCCGACAGGGGGGCGCGGCTGGATATTCCGGTACACGCTGGACGGGAAGCGTCACGACCTCGGCCTTGGCCCGTACCCCACAGTTACTTTGGCCGATGCACGCGAGCTTGCCCTTGCCGCTCGTCGACAGGTGGTCGGAAAAATCGATCCCGTAGCCGAGAGAGCGCGCGCCACCCTGGAACGTAAGAAACGGGCGGCAGCGGCGATGACCTTCGCCCAATGCGCGGAGGCCTACATGGCCGCGCACCGCGCCAGCTGGCGTAATCCACGACAGGACGCACAGTGGTCTTCAAGCCTTCGGGGTTACGTGTATCCCGTGCTGGGCGAGCTGCCCGTAGAGGCGGTCGACGTGGCGCTGGTGATGAAGATCGTCGAGCCGCTTTGGAACACGAAGAACGAGACGGGGACGAGAGTGCGCGGCCGTATTGAGGTCGTGCTCGATTGGGCTGCCGCGCGCGGATACCGGCACGGCGAGAACCCCGCGCGCTGGCGTGGCCATTTAGAAAACCTTCTGCCAAAACCCTCGAAGGTGCAGCGGGTCGCGCATCACGCGGCATTGGCTTATGGCAAGGTCCCCGCCGTGATCGAACAGCTTCGGCAGCTAGACGGTGTCGGCGCGTGCGCTCTCGAATTTCTGATCTTGACCGCGGGCCGGCTCGGCGAGGTCATCGGCGCGGGCTGGAATGAGATCAATCTTGCCGATCGCGTCTGGATTATACCCGGCGCGCGCATGAAATCGGGCCGCGAGCACCGCGTGCCGTTGAGCGACTGCGCTATTACGATCATCGAGAAGATGCAGGCGGTGCGCGTGGATGACAGTCTTTTCCCAAGCTCAAAACCGGGTTCAAGGATCAGCTACCTCCCGCTTAGCTTGGCATTGACGAAAGCCTGCGCCGAGAAGGTGACGATGCATGGGTTTCGGTCGTCGTTTCGGGACTGGTGCGCCGAGCAGACCACGTTTCCGACCGAGGTCGCCGAACTCGCCCTCGCCCACCAGGTCGGCACCAAAGTCGAGCAGGCATACATGCGCAGCGATTTGTTCGAGAAACGCCGCCAGCTCGCCGCGGCATGGGCGCGATATTGCGACACCCCAGCCGCCGACGGGCGCGTGATCCCGATGCGGCAGGTGGTCGTCGCGGAGTAGAATTGGGTCGGCGGGGATAGGGTAGCTTCCGACAAGCGCGGCCACCGTAACCGCGTTTCCCTGCTGTCAATCTTACGGCGCCCTACGGAGGCGTAAAATGACCACGGACGCGGTTCCGCCAATTATACGAGTTCCGCTCGCCCGCTGGGAGACAAGTCAAGAACTCAATCGCGCGTTCCCTCTCACGGATCCGGCCAATTGGACGTCGGATCACTCAATTGCCCAGTTGGAGATGGCCAAAACCCGTCTACTGGAAGCGTGCGCTGCTGGAGAGCTGACGATGATTGTTTGCGATCCGGCGACGGGGAGCCGCCATGATCTGGCTAGGGAATATTTCAACACAGACGAGGCCCTCATTGATTTTGAAAAAGAGGTTTTCCACGGCTACGTGCTGACCGACCGTGTGGCTCAAGATCCGGCGTATTTGTTGGTGCAGCGTTACATCGGATGGCCGCATGTATTCCTCGAACCTGAATTTCGTAAATGGTTAAATGATCCGGAAATCGGGCCTCAAGCAGGACCACGGCTCCCGCGCTATTGGACAGTTCAAGAAGGCATAGAGGGAATTTCTGACAACCTGTCAGGCATGCCGGGGGCCGATCAGTCGGCCGTATCCGAGATAGAACCACCTGCCGAGCGGGCGATCGCCGCCGCGCCATCCCTATCGCGCCCGGAGGATGTCGCCAAAGATGGGGGCCCCCCTGCGCGCTGCGGGCAGGCTAACTCAGTCCCCGCCGCCAGCCTTGCGATAGGCTTTGCGC
>JBBRPG010000117.1:0-12608 GCA_038228485.1 Alphaproteobacteria bacterium | reverse complement strand
CGGGCTGGGAATCGGGAAGACTTCGGTGGAAAACGGCAGAGGACATCGTGACCGCGGGCGGCGGCGCGATTTTGACGAGGGCGATTTTGGCGGCGGCGGCGGTGGCCGCGACTATGGCGGGGGCGGCGGGCGCGATTACGGCGGGTCGGCGCCGCGGTTCAGCTCGGCGCCGCGGTTCGAGGAGCAGCCTTCGGGGCCGCCGGTGCAGGCGGTGGTGAAGTGGTTCCGCGGCGACCGCGGGTTCGGCTTCGTCGAGCTGGCGGACGGTTCGGGCGACGCGTTCCTGCATGCGAGCGTCTTGGGCCGTATCGGGGTTCAGCAGGTCGAGACCGGCGAGACGCTGGAGGTCCGGGTGGCGCCGGGTCAGCGCGGCCCGCAGGTGACCGAGGTGCTGAACGTCGACAGCTCGACGGCGGCGCCGGCGCGGCCGCCGCGTTCGGGGCCGCGCCCGGGCGGGAGCGGCGGCGGCTACGACCAGCCGCTGGAGGCCAGCTCGCAGGAGCAGGGCACGGTCAAGTGGTACAACTCGCTGAAGGGGTTCGGCTTTATCGTGCGCGACGGCGGCGGCAAGGACGTGTTCATCCATGCCTCGGCGTTGCAGCGGGCGGGGCTGATGAACCTCGACGAGGGCCAGCGGGTCATCGTCGACATCGCCGAGGGCCGCAAGGGCCCGGAAGCCGTCGGCATCCAGCTCGCCTGACACCGTCGCCGCGTCACAGTCCGGTCAGCGCGTATGGGCCTCAATGAGCATTTTTTGGGGCTGATGATCGGTCTGCAAAAGCAGGGGCATCTCAACGGGCGCCGCGTCATCGAGATCGGCGCCCAGCAGCTCAGCGACGCGTTTCTGCGCGACCGGCACGACATGGAGGAGCTTGCCGGCCTGTTCGGCAAAGCCCCCGACCAGCTGCCGGACTTGCCCGCCTCGATGGCCGGCAGGCAGCCCGGGGAAGAGCCGCACGCGCGAGCGTTCTATCAGGCGCTGGGCTACGAATATGCCTGCGTCGACATCGACGGGTCGCCGGACGCGATTGCGCTCGACCTCAATTACGACAAGGCGCCGGCGCAATATCGCGGGCAATACGATCTGGTGACCAATTTCGGCACCACCGAGCACGTCATCAATCAGCTCAACGCGTTCAAGGTAATCCACGACCTGACCGCCGTCGGCGGGGTGATGATCCACGAGCTGCCGACCCAGGGACTGCTCGATCACGGGTTCTTTAACTACAACCCGAAGTTCTTTCGCTTTCTGGGCGAAAACAACGGCTACGAGACGCTCTTTCTCGATTACCGCTGGACCGAGATCCGCCCGGGGTTGTCCGAAGGGCTCAAATACCAGGTCGAGAAATTTACTTCGATCGCCAATCGCCCGATGTGCGGGGTCTCCGAAGCGGTGCTGTTCGTCGCCCAGCGCAAGGCCCGCGACGGTCCCTTCGTGCCGCCGATCGACATTCCGGTCGGGGTGGAGGCGCCGAGCAGCGTCATCGCCGACCGCTATTGGCCGGTGTTCCACCCGCCCGGCGGGATGCACGCGGTTCGCCGGGTGCTGAAGCGGCTGATCATCCTCGCGCTGACCGGCAAGTAAGCCGTGCGCGCGGCGGGAAGGCGCGGCGTTGCCCCGCGCTGACGGTGCGTGCCTAATCTGTCGACGGCGCGTGCCTAATCTTTAGCCGATCCTGATACGATCGCGCCCGACATGACCATCTTCACGCTTGCCGCCCCGCCGCTGTCGGAGCGGGTGACGATCGAGACCCGCGCCTCGTGGGTCGTCGCCCTGACCGCGCTCGGCATCGCCGCGGTGTCGTTCGGCGCGCCGGTCGTGACCGTCGTCGCCTTGAAGCCGATCACCGCCGATCTCGGCGGTGAGCGCTCGCTGCCGGCGCTCGCCTATTCGCTGGCCTGGCTCGGCGCCGCCTGGGGCGGGATAATGATGGGCCGGGTTGCCGAGCGGGTCGGCGTGCGCTGGGTCGTGATGTTCGGCGCGGTGATGATCGCGGTCGGGCTGGTGCTGGCGAGCAGCGGCGGCGGCAGCAGCCTGTTGATCGGGCACGGCGTTTTTATCGGCATGCTCGGCAATGCCGGGATCAACGCGCCGCTCTATACCTATGTGTCGCGCTGGTTCGACCGGCGCCGCGGGACGGCGCTGGCGCTGCTGGGGAGCGGGTCATCGATCGCGGCGGCGATCTGGGCCCCGGTTTTCGCTTATTTCATCGGACGGGTCGGCTGGCGCGAGACGATGCTGATCTTTGCCGCGGTCGAGGTCGCGCTGATCGTGCCCGTCGCCGCGATCATGCTGAGGCCGGCGCCCGAAGGCAGCAGCATCGACGGCATCGCCGGCGGTCCGCGTCCCGGGATGCGGGTGCTTGGCCTGCGCCCCAACGTCGCGCTCGGCCTGATCGCTTTCGCCGGTTTCCTCTGCTGCATCCCGATGGCGATGCCGCAAGGCCACCTCGTCGCGTTTTGCAGCGATCTTGGAATCCCGGCCTCTCAGGGCGCGGCGATGCTGTCGGTATTGCTCGGCTGCGCCTTTGTCAGCCGCCAGTTCTGGGGCTGGGTCGCGGATCGCATCGGCGGGTTGCGCACGGTGCTGGCCGGTTCGGTTTGCCAGATCGCCGCGATGGTCGGGTTCTATTTTACCCAGGACGAGGCCGGGCTGTTCGCGGTCTCGGCGATCTTCGGGCTCGGGTTCAGCGGCATCATCCCGGCCTATGTGCTGGCGGTGCGCGAGCTGTTCCCGGCTTCCGAGGCGTCGTGGCGGGTGCCGAGCGTCCTAGTGTTCAGCGGCTCCGGGATGGCGGCGGGCGGCTGGCTCGCCGGCGCGATCTATGACCACGTCGGCTTCTACGCCGCGGCCTTTGCCGCCGGCATCGTCTTCAACCTGGCGCACATCCTGGTGGTCCGCAGCCTGGTCTGGCGGCAACAGCGGGTGCGCGCTAGCCTCGCCGCAAGGTGATAATGGTGATCTCGCCCGGACAGTTGAAGCGCTGCGGGCGGCCCGACACGCCGAGCCCGCGGCTGGTGTAGCCGACCGTCCGGCCTTCGCGCCATAGCCCGCGCGCCGCATGGCGGCAGCGTTTCAGCCGGGTGACCAGCGCCCGGCCGCCCGGCAGGCAGATCTGGCCGCCATGGGTGTGACCGCACAGGTAAAGATCGATCCCGGCGGCGCCGGCGTGGTCGGCCATCTCGGGCGAATGCACCAGCGCGATGCGAAACCCCGCCTCGTCGCCCTGCAACGCCCGCGCCGCCGCCGGCGTGTAAAAATGATGCACATCGTCGAGACCGGTGACGAGGATGCGGTGCCCTTGCCGCTCGATCGCGGTCGTGCGGTTGAGCAGCATTTCGAACCCGAGCGCGTCGAGCGCCGCGGCTGTCGCCGTCGTGTCGTGATTGCCGAGGATCGCCAGCCGCCGCTCGCGCACCCGGACCCCGGCGATGACTTTGGCGAGCGGCCCGGTCGCCGTCTCTAGCACCGCGTCCCAATCGGCAAGAACATCGCCGGTAAAGGCGAGCAAATCGACCTCGACGCCCTCGATCATGCGGCCGGCAATCGCGCCGAGCTCGGGCAACAGGTCGAGATGCGTGTCGGTCAGCTGCAGGATGCGGTAGCCGTCGAACGCCTGGGGGAGGGTGGGGAAAGACAGCTCGAATTGCTCGATAACCGGCGCCAGCGCGTTGCGCCTGCCACCCGGATAGAGGCCGCAGAGCCGCATCACCCAAGCGACGAGGATCGCCGCCTTGCTGAACACCTCGCCGAGCCAGCGCGGATGCGGCCCGTCGGGCGCCATCCAATGGCGGCCGTCCAAAATGCGCTGGCGTGCTGCCGCCCATTCCTCTCGGGCGGTTCCGGTCGAGGCGTCCATGCGAGCCGTGCGTTGCATCCGCTGCGTTGCGCCGGCATCATCGGCCCGACTGCGCGCGGAGGATAGGCGACATGAAGCGGCAGATACACCTCAACCTGTTCATCCACAGCCGCGGTCACCACGAGGCATCATGGCGGCATCCGGATTCGTCGCCGCTGCCGCTGACCGACATCCGCTATTACCAAGATCTGGCGCAGCGGGCCGAGGCGGCGCTGTTCGATTCGATCTTCCTCGCCGATCAGCTGGCGCTCGGCGGCGATGTGGCCCAGGCGGCGCGCACCTGGCTCGAACCGATCACCGTGCTGGCGGCGGTGGCGGTGGCGACGCAGCGGATCGGCCTCATCGCGACGGCCTCCACCACCTATACCGAGCCGTTCAACCTGGCGCGCCAGTTCGCCTCGATCGACCACATCAGCAACGGCCGGGCGGCGTGGAACATCGTCACCTCGTGGCTGGCGACGGCGGCGGGGAATTTCGGCGGCGAGTCTCAGGTGACCCACGCCGACCGCTACACCCGCGGCGAGGAGTTCATGGCGGTGGTCAAGGCCCTCTGGGACAGCTGGGCCGACGATGCGGTGGCCGACGACCGGGCTGCCGGCCGCTATGCCAAGCCCGACCGCATCCGCCCGATCGACCACCGCGGCGATTTCTATCAGGTGGCGGGGCCGCTCAACATGCCGCGCTGTCCGCAAGGACGGCCGGTGCTGGTGCAGGCGGGATCGTCCGATACCGGGCGCCGCTTTGCCGCGCGCCATGCCGAGGCGGTGTTCACCGCGCATATGGCCAAGGCGACCGCGCAGGAATTCTACGCCGACCTCAAACGGCTCGCCGCGGCAGAGGGACGCGACCCCGGCCAGGTGCTGATCCTGCCCGGCCTCAGCCCGATGATCGCCGCGACCGAGGCCGAGGCGCAGCGCATGACGCGCGAGGTCAACGAGCTCACCGACCCCGAAGTCGGGCGCAAGCGCATGTCCAACCGCTTTGGCGGGCATGATTTCTCGCATCTGCCGCTCGACCGGCCGCTCGCCCCGGAGGATTTCCCCGACCCCGACTCGGTCGAGGCGGCGCGCAGCCGCACCGAAGTCATCATCAACCTGGTGCGGCGGGACAAGCCGACCTTGCGGCAGTTGCTCGGCTACCTTGCCGGCGCGCGCGGGCATTTCGTCACCGCCGGCACGCCGGAGCAGATCGCCGATCTGATGGAAGACTGGTTCAACGAGGGCGCTGCGGACGGGTTCAACGTGATGCCGCCGCTGTTGCCGGCGCAGCTCGACGTGTTCACCACCGAGGTGGTCCCGCTGCTGCAGCGGCGCGGCCTCTTCCGCACCGAATACCAGGGTACGATGCTGCGCGAGCATTACGGCCTGTCGTGGCCGAAAAGCGCATTCGCCGACGCCGCGCCCGCCCCCGCGCTCCAGCAGGCATAAACGCCCGCTTCAGCTTCCCGGCCGTCTTCAAAGATTGGCGTCCCCGACAGGACTCGAACCTGTGACCCTCAGTTTAGGAAGCTGAATTATCCGCCTTTCATGGGCTAACAAGGCCCCTCATGGCCGTTGTAATCTCCAGCGATACCGCCGATATGAAACCTCCTGAGCGGCCATGACAGGCCGTGCGAGGCTAACAGAATGTTAGCCAGTCGTTAGCCGGAGGGTAGCGCGGATGGCACGTCAGAAGAAGTTGACGCAGGCGGCAATCGACCGGCTCCAGCCGCGGGAGAAACGATACCAAGTGCCCGATCCCGAGTGTCCGGGGCTGTATCTGCGCGTCACCCCAGCCGGTGGTCGGAGCTTCACCATCGTCGCCCGCGATCCTGCCGGTAAACAGGTTTGGCGTGAGGTCCGGGGGGCCGTGATTGGCGACCCGCTCGACGACGTTCGGGCACTGGCGCGGGAGGGCGTCCGGCGTCTCAAGGCCGGGCTCGATCCCTTCCCGCCCCCTGCCCCGCCCACCGATACCTTCGAAACCGTGGTTGCGCGCTGGATGGAGATGCACGTCAAGGCAAAGAGGCTGCGCTCCCGCGCCGAGATCGAGCGCTGCTTGAACAAGCATATTCTGCCACCCTGGCGGGGGCGGGAATTTACGTCGATCAGACGCCGCGACATCACCAAGCTTCTTGATGACATCGTCGCCGGGGGCGCGCCGCGGACAGCGGACTACTGCCTGGGCATCATCCGCGCGGTCATGAATTGGGAGGCTGCCCGCTCGGACGATTATCTGAGCCCCATCGTGCGCTCCATGAGCCGGCAGAAACCATCAGAACATAAGCGCGAGCGCATCCTCAGCGACGACGAAATCCGCACGCTCTGGCCGCATCTGACAGGTTCGTTCGGTGCACTGGTCAAGCTGCTGCTGCTGAGCGGCCAGCGTCGCGAAAAAGTTGTCGCGATGCGGTGGGCGGATATATCGATCGACGGCGTGTGGTCGATCGCGAGCGAAGCCAGAGAGAAGGGCAACGCGCGCGAGCTAGCACTGCCGCCGTTAGCGCTTGATGTCATCCGCGCGCAGCCGCGGATCGCCGGCAACGACTTCATACTTGCCGGTCGCGGCGATGGCCCCATCAACGGCTTCAGCAAGAGCAAGGTAGCCCTCGACCAGCGCTCAGGGATCGGCGGGTGGGTGCTGCACGACCTGCGACGGACGGCACGCTCGCTGATGTCACGGGCAGGCGTGCGTCCCGATGTCGCCGAGCGGGTGCTCGGTCACGTCATCACCGGCGTTGAGGGGGTTTACGACCGGCATCACTATTTCGACGAGAAGCGCGATGCGCTGGCCGCCCTCGCTGCCCTGGTGGGCCGCATCCTCGATCCGCCCGCGGAGAACGTCGTTCCGCTGGCGGGGAGGGGCTGACGATGGCTGGCGAAAATGACCAAGACGCAGAGGTCGTTAACGCGGTCTTCGATCGTTTGTGTGCTGAGCGCGGAGAATACCGAGCCAAAGCATTGTTTGAAGCAGCCATGTCACCCAAACGGGCTAGAAAAAAACGGGAGGCAACCGAGGATTGGATGCGCGATCAACTAGAGCGCATGGGGGTCGATCACAAAAAGATTCCGGGTCTGGTGGCGAAGGCCGCGGCAAGTCCGGAGACTGAAGACTATTACGTGAAGGAAAAGGAGGGCTCAGGGGAAGTGGAACGGCAGGAGGCGATCGAGAGACGACTGCGGCGGCGATGGCAGGGGGACAAAAATAAAAATTAGTGTCCCTTCATAGATCGGGGTTTATGTGAAAATTAGACGGTCACCGAGCGACCTTCGATAACAACCCATGAAACGGGAAGGTCGCCCGCCAATTACTGGGGTGACCATCTATGAAAGCCGACACGAATGCTTCGGTGCCACGACGCCTCATCCGTGAGCCCGAATTACTCCGCGTTGTAGGATTTTCTGGCCCCACCATTCGACGGTGGGAGGCGCAGGGTCTTTTCCCCAAACGCTTCAAAGTAAACCCGCACGGCGGCCTATACGGTGGAATCGCCTGGGATCTCGGAGAGGTCGAACGCTGGATCGCCGAACGCGTTGACGCGCGGCAGGTGGCGTAATGCGACAAAAAGAAAACCCGGCGGTGCTGGCGGGCACCGACCGGGCGGGTATTTCTCAAGAGCAACCCTGGGACAATACCCCAACCGATGCAAACCTACAACGTGTCGCCCGCGTCCTGAGCCGCCGGCATCTGGTCAGACTGCCGGTCGCCCTCGTCATCGCCGCCGAACTGCTCGGTGGCCAGCCATGAGCGCGCCGGTCGATTTCGCCGACGCTCGGTTCCGCCGCGACGTGCAGCGTATCCATGCACTCGGCCCGCGCGCCGTCCTCGAACTGTTGACCGAGCTTCAGGCGCGCCGGCTTTTGCGGACCGAGATCGAGGGGCTGGCCGCTCGCTATGCGGCTATCGATCCCCGCGCCCTTACCGCTGCCGGCGGCGATCAGATGGTGCCGCGATGACGGCCGCGCAGATGTTGACCGAACGGCTCGGCGGCATATGGCGGGGTGGCTACGGCGAGGCCCGGTGCGTCTCACACGACGACCACGACCCGTCGTTGACAATCCGCGACGGCGACGCGAGCGTGTTGGTCACATGCCATGCCGGCTGCGACCGCGCCGACATCGTGCGGGTGCTGGTGAGGCAAGGTCACTGGCCGGACGCAACGGCAGAATTTTCCGTTGCGTCGCCGCGTCGACCGCAGTTCACCGATGCCGAACAGCGCGAGTATCGGGCGGGAATATGGCGCTCGGCGACGCCGGTAGACGGCACTGCCGCGGAGACGTATCTGCGGGAGCGAGGGCTGCGCCCGCCATTTCCACCGTCGCTGCGCTACGGGGTTCTGAAGCACTCGCCGACCGGACTCAGCTTGCCGACGCTGATCGCGGCCGTGCAAGCCCCCGACCGCTCAATCATGGGGCTGCACCGCACTTTCCTGCGCCTCGATGGAGCCGATAAGGCGTCGGTGTCTAAGCCGAGGATGATGCTCGGGCCCTTCATGACCGGCGCTATCCGCTTGGCTCGCGCCGAGGCCGAGATGGCTGTCGGCGAGGGCGTCGAGACCGCGCTCAGCTACATGCAAATGACCGGCATCCCGACATGGGCGGCTATCTGCGCGGGTGGGCTGCGCGTCGCCGTCCTGCCGCCGCTGCCGGCCGCGGCGACCGTGCATATCCTGGTCGACCTCGATGTCGCTGGGGAGGAAGCAGCCCAGGTCGCCGCCGCACGGCTCAGTCAGGAGGGCCGCGCCGTAAAGCTGTGTCGCCCGTACCAGGGCAAGGATTTCAACGACGGGCTGCGGGGTGGTGTTCATGTCTGATGCCACCGCAATCGCCCGCGTCGAGGATTACAAGCCGCCCCTGAACGGCCACGCTACTAAACTTCTCCGGCTGGTGCAATTCGAGGAAATGCGACCCCGCCTAGCGGACGGCTATCTGATGAAGCACCTGCTCGGCTCGGCCGCGATGGCGGTCGTATACGGGGAGAGCGGTAGCGGCAAAACATTCTTCGCCCTGCATCTCTCGCTCAGTGTCGCGGCCGGCATGGAGTGCTTCGGCCGGCGCGTCCGCCGGGTCGGCGTCTGCTACGTCGCCGCCGAGGCCGGTCCTGGCATCGAGAACCGCGTCGCCGCCTATAAGCGGGAGGTGGAGTTTCCGGAGACCATGCCGTTCGTGGCACTCGAAACCTCTATCGACCTCTGCAAGGATGCCGCCGATCTGCATAAGCTGGTTGCGGCGATCCGTTGTCAGGATGATCTCGGCTTCCCCATCGGGTTGATCGTCGTCGATACGCTGAGCCGGACGATGGGCGGAGGGAACGAGAACCAGCCCGACGACATGGGAGCGTTCGTCCGCAACATCGACGCCCTGCGGGCCGCCACCGGCGCAGCGGTGCTGATCGTACACCACAGCGGCAAGAACCTCGCCCTCGGTGCCCGCGGCCACAGCCTTCTCCGCGCCGCTACCGACACCGAGATCGAGATCACCCGAGATGACGCCACAAAGCTGATTACCGCTCGGGTGACCAAGCAGCGCGAACTGGCCACCGATGGCACCATCGTCTTCACCCTGCGCCAGGTGGAACTAGGCATCGATCAGGACGGCGACCCGGTCACGTCCTGCGTCGTTGAAGAGAGTGACGAGCAGCCGTCAGGAAAGGCGGTGCGCCCCTTGTCGAAGGCTCAAGGCCGCGCCCTCCAGCTTCTCGCGGAGGTAATCGACAAAGCCGGCGAAATACCGCTCGCGAGCAATCACATACCGCCGAACACCAAGTGCGTCGCGGAGACGCTATGGCGCGAATACTGCTACCGCGGCGGCATTTCGAACGGCGGGCAACGGGGTAAAGAGCAAGCGTTCAAGCGAGCCGCTGACGAACTACTCGACCGAAACCGCATAGGGAAATGGGAGCCGTTGGTATGGCACATTTCCTGAGCGAACAAAGCGAACAACACCGAACATTGTACGCATCTGTTCGCCCGGTGCATGCGTCAGTGGGGAAGCGAACGAACACGAACACACGTGTATATCACGTGTTCGTTTGTTCGCTCCCGTCGCGCACCTTCACCAGAATATGGTCGCAAATGTCACCCCGCGAAAGCTGATGAGGGCCAGTGAAACCCCTTGACCATCAGTTATATAGTCTGTTGTTCTATCGGAATAGAGATAGTAATTGCCGATACTTACGGGTACCATCAGCGCAGATAATCGGTTATGGCTATCTGTAGGCTAACAAAGTGCCATTTGACGGCGACAAAGACGAAGCGGCGGACGATGGCGAGCCTGTCGTTGCGCCTCCGCGCCGTGGCCGCCGACCTGGCAGCAAAAACAAACGCACGGTCGAGGTCGAGCTTGCCCTGCGCCCCATGCTGCCGAGGGTTAAGCGCAAGCTGGCCGAGCTGCTTCAGTCCGACGATCCCGAGACAGCTTACAAGGCTCTGGCGCTGACCTTCGGCTACATCTTCGGCAAGCCTACCGAGCGCGTGTCTGCCGAGATCAGCGGCCCTGATGGCGGCCCCGTCGAGACGAGAAGCGAGCTTTCGATGATGGAAGCGAGTCGAAGGATCGCATATCTGCTCGCGTCCACCCACCACCAATCACGCGGCTCACCGCCCGAATTGCAGGTCATCGAAGGCGATGCCGAGCGCGTCGAGCCGCACGCACCGCAGCCATTGCCATCACCGGCACCGCAGCCTCGCCCGGTCTACCAGCCGCCGCCGCCTGACGACGATGCTGCTCTCGTGGCGCGGCGCGAGGAAAGGTTGGCGAGCGAGAACGAGGATTTTGCCGCTGCGAGGCAACACCGTCACCCAAGGGTCATTATGCGGAGAGATCGATGATAGAACCCTTCACCAATATTGGCAGCAATGCGACGATCGTGGCCGGCGGCTACCAGATTAACGCCAAAGATCGTGGTGGCTTCGTCCTTCGGACACCAAACGCTTTACGGATACTTGGCGAATATTCGACTTTGCAGCAAGCTACGATGGCCGCTCACGCCGCTGCCGCGGTTGCGGACGCCGAGCGTCAACGCATAGCCGACGAGCAGTCCATGGCGCAGGCGCGGGAGAGCGCGCGGATTGCGCGCGGCCATCGTCTGCCTACCACAAAACCGGATAGCTTCAATGGCCGCTGACCGTCCTGCGCTATTGGCCGAACTCGTCGAACAGCGTCGTCTGCGCGGCGATGCTCTGCTAGCCGGCGAACCGTTCGACGATGCCGTGCTCGACGCAATCGACCGGGAGCTTGAGCGCGCCGAAGACAGCGAGGGTGCAGCGCGTCGCCCTGACCTAGCGGCTGCTGCGGAGGCTCGGCAGGCATTCGTCGCGGCCCGTCGTCACGAGATCGTCGTCGCCGATATCGAGCGCATCGCAGCCCTGGACGCCGCTGAGAGCGGATGTCGGACCCTCGCGGCGGCGATTAAGCGCTATATCGACGCGCACCGGACCATTGCTGCGGCGGGTGCTCGCCTCGGCCACGACGTGCCGATCCCGATAGCCGGCAACAGTCCTGCCATCATGCTTTCGCAACTTATTGGCGAAACCCTTCGGGAAGTTGCGCCCGAGGGCGGCCGAATCGGCAACCTCGCATTGCCGCGCTCGCCGGTTGTAGAGCGCCCGGCCACCTGGCGCGCAGCCGATGCGGCGGCCGATGCAGCCGTGAAACACCTTCTCGAAACGCCAAGCCCAGTGATTCAGGGAGAGCACCAATGACCGACAAGATAGTGATGAGCGCGGAGGCGACCGAGGCGGAAGCGCTGCGGAAGTCGCCTGTGGTCGACCCGGCCGACGTGAGGTTGCAGGAGGCCGGGTCGATGTGGCGGACCTGGCAGGTTCGGCTTCCGCGAGGCGCGGCTCTTGGCGATCTTAACGACCCCGGTCTGTGGCGGCGGGTGCAGCAGAATTCGTCGTCGTCGCTGATGAAGTTCGACCGGCTGGCGATCGTGGCCTGGGACGAAAGCTGGATGGTCGAAACGGTTATCGCGTCGGCAAACGACCGCTCCATCACGCTGTCGAAATTGACCCGGTTTGACTTGACGCCCCGCACCGAGATTCTTGCCGGCGATGACAGCCATCAAATCCGATGGTTCGGCAGTGGCTTCAGGGTTGTCCGGCTCTCCGATGGCCTCCCCGTGACGCCGACGGCCGCGACGCTGCAGCAAGCTGAGCGCGACCTCCGCGACCTCTATCCGCGGCCCGCGGCATGAGCGGCACCGAGCTGACGACGATCCTTTCCGGCGAGCTGGCGGCGATCGACGAGGAAATGCGCGCCGACATCAAGGGCTATCACCGCAACCCGGAGAAGCGCGCGCGGCACCTGCATTTGCTCGAGCAGGTGGAGGCCGCCAAATCGCCGTCGCTGCCGGCTGCTGGCTGGCATGGCGACGATGCCGGCGCGGTTAGGCGGGCGCAGGGGAAGGGTGCCGCAGTCGTTGCCACGCTCGACACGTTGCCAAATGACGCTCGGGGGCAGTTTGTCGGTGCGTTCGAGGGGCTGGCGTCATCGATACAGGCGCGATCTTCGGCGAATTGAGCCGCTTCAAAGAGGGTTACGTCGAGCGCGCGACCGAAACCGAACTCGACGCTTTCCGGTACGCAAATCCGCACTTCGGCGGCCTGGTAAGGGCCTGGGGCGGTCGGGCTAGATGTTTGATCCCGGGCTTTGATGGTGCAGTCTTTTCCCGTGAATGGAAGGAGGCACTATGGGCCAGGTTCTCCATGGAAGCGCCACAACGACAGAGGCGGTCCGTCGAGCGATACAGCATAGTCAAGAGAGCCTG
>JBBRPG010000116.1:0-12666 GCA_038228485.1 Alphaproteobacteria bacterium | reverse complement strand
GGCCGGGGCCTCGGCCGCGGCGAGCGAGGGCGGGATCGGCGGCGGCGGCGGCACCGGGCCGCTCGCCGCCGAGCCGCGGGTGCCGCTGGCGTCGGGCTTTTGGGCGCTCGCCCCGGCCGCGGTCAGCCCCTCGGCAAGGGTTTTGCGCTCCGCCGTGGTGCTGGTCAGGACCGGCGGCGGCGGCACGCTGGCGAGGTTCGGATAAGAGCCGGCTTCCGACTTGGCGATGTTCTCGCCGAACGGGGCCGTCGCCGGGTCGGGGTCGTTCTTGTCGAGCCCGCGCACCGAGCGCAGCGTCTCGATCGGGCTGCACCCGGCAAACCCGGCCGCCAGCACCATCGCAAGACAGACCCGGAGCCAACCCCCAGGCCCTGTTGCCGGCCCGCCAAGACGGCGGCGGGCCCTGCGCATTGTCATCGGCGAGACCCAACCCCTCGGCGCAGCGCCGCCCCGCCCGGTCGCCCCAGGCCGCATGATATGCCGGCGGCAGCTTCACAATCGAAACACCGATGTATTAGATCGCAACCCGCGCGTCACTACATTTGATCCGCAGCGCGGCGCGTCACCCGCAACAGACCGGTCATTCCTCGTCGTCGATGGAGTCCTCTGCGGAGGTGAGCGCGCCCAGCCGTCCTGCGGCGGGCAGAGTTGCGTCAGCGCCATCGTCGGAAAAAGAGAACTGGCCTTATTGCCAACGTCAGAATTGGACAGCCGCCCCTCGGCCGCTCCCTTCGGTCGTAGCAGACGCGCGCCTCAAGCCAAAAATGGGTCCCGGCCGCCGCCGGGATGGTGTTTAAGATAGCCGGATGCAACTCCCAACCCTGACCCAACTCGATGCCGCGGCGGAGATCGTGCATTCGGTGGTGTCGCCGACGCCGCAATATTGCTGGCCGCTGCTGTCGCAACGGGTCGGCGCCGAACTCTGGGTCAAGCACGAGAACCACACCCAGACCGGCGCGTTCAAGATCCGCGGCGGGGTGATCTATCTCGACGATCTGCGGCGCTCGCAGCCGGGCATCGCCGGGGTGATCAGCGCGACCACCGGCAATCACGGTCAGAGCATCGCCTGCGCCGCAACCCGGCTCGGCCTCAAGGCGACGATCGTCGTGCCGCACGGCAACAGCCCCGAGAAGAACCGGGCGATGGCAGGGTTCGGGGCGACCTTGGTCGAGCACGGCCATGATTTCCAGGCCGCCTACGAGCACGCGATGGCGATGGCCGAGCGCGACAACCTGCACCCGGTGCGCTCGTTCCACCCGCTGCTGGTGCGCGGGGTGGCGAGCTATGGGCTGGAGCTGTTCCGCGCGGTGCCCGACCTCGACACGGTCTATGTGTCGATCGGCCTCGGCAGCGGCATTTGCGGGGTGATCGCGGCGCGCGAGGCGCTGGGCCTCAAGACCGAGATCGTCGGCGTCGTCGCCGCCAATGCGCCGACCTATGCGCTGTCCTTCGCCGCCGGCAAGTCGGTCGCCAGCAACAGCGCCGACACCTTCGCCGGCGGCCTGGCGGTGCGGGTGCCCGACGCGGCGGCGCTCGACATCATCTGCCGCCATGTCGCCCGAATCGTCACCGTCACCGAGGCGGAGATGCGTGCGGCGATGCGGATCATCTTCAGCGACACGCACAATCTCGCCGAGGGCGCCGGCGCCGCCCCGTTCGCCGCCGCGCTGCAGGAACGCGACCAGCTCGCCGGTAAAAAAATCGCGGTGATCCAGTCCGGCGGCAATATCGACCGGACGCTGTTCGCGGAGATATTGGCGGAAGCATGTAGGATGGGTTGAGTGCAACGAAACCCATCGAATGGCCGATAATGATGGGTATCGCTTCGCTCTACCCATCCTACAAGAGTGACCGATGCATGTGTTGATCTGCGGCGGCGGGGTGATCGGCGCCTCGATCGCCTATTTCCTCAGCCGCCGCGGCGTCGCCGCGACCGTTATCGAAGGCACCGGCATAGCCTGTGCCGCGTCGGGCAAGTCGGGCGGGTTCCTGGCGCGCGACTGGTGCGACGGCTCGCCGGTGCAGGCGCTGGCGCGCCGCAGCTTCGACCTGCATGCCGAACTGGCGGACGCGATCGACGACGATTGGGGTTATCGCCGGCTCGACACCTATGGCGGGTTCGCCGGGTTCCCGCGCCGGCGCAATGCTTACGACCTTGGCTGGATGTCGGAAGAGGTGACGGTGGCGCAGGCGATCGGCTCGCCCGAGACCACCGCGCAGGTGCATCCCGGCCAATTCACCGCGGCGATGATGCGCGCCGCCGAGGCCCAAGGCGCAGTGTTGCGCCTCGGCCGGGTCACCGGCATCGCCCAGCGCGATGGCCGCGCCACCGGGGTCGAGGTGGACGGCGAGCTGGTCGAGGGCGATGCGGTGGTGATCGCGATGGGGCCGTGGTCGGTCCTCGCCGCGCTGTGGCTGCCGCTGCCCGCGGTGTACGGGCTGAAGGGCCACAGCCTAGTCTTCGACACCGGTAGTCAAATCCCGGCCGAGGCGGCGTTCCTCGAATACCGGGAACCGGGCACCGGCGCAGTGCTGACCCCCGAGTTGTTCCCGCGCACCGACGGCACGACCTACGTCTGCGGCATTTCCGGCGAGGAGGCGTTGCCGCTCGACCCGACGCAGGTCAAGCCGGACGGCGGCGCCATCTATCGGCTGGAGGCGATGTGCAGCGCGATCTCGCCGGTACTGGGCGCGGCGAAAATCCTCGCGCGGCAGGCTTGCTACCGCCCGATCACCCGCGACGGGCTGCCGCTGATCGGCCGGGTGCCGGGAATCGCCGGCGCCTACGTCGCCACCGGGCATAGCGTCTGGGGCATCCTCAACGCGCCGGCGACCGGCGAGGCGATAGCCGAGCTGATCGCCGACGGCGCCGCGCGGACGGTCGACCTGACGCCGTTCGATCCCGCCCGCCTGCCGCGCCTCGACCCGGCGCGGCTGGGGACGACGAGCGGCTGAAGCAGCGTAGGGTGGGTGTAGCGAAGCGCAACCCATCGCGTCGCCCAAAGAATGGTGGGTTACGCTTCGCTATACCCACCCTACTTCTTTCCCTAGCGGCGGGGTTCTACTTGGCGCTGGCGGTGGCGCGGTGGACCAGCGGGATCGCCGCCTGGGGCGACAGCAGCCAGAAGGTGAAGCTCTCCTCGATGTAGAGCCGCACGGTCTCGGCGTCGTGGCTGAGATAGCCGATCGAGAAATCCTCGCCGACGGTCAGCTCGAAATCCTCGCCGCGCATCGACAGCACTACCGAGCCGTCGACCCCCGGCGCCCATACCAGCGGCCCGTCCACGAGATGCCGCACATGGTCGAGCACCGGATAGCCGCCATGGGTGGTCTCGGTGAGGCCCTTGTAGCATTCCTCGCCGAGCGCGATCGCATAAGGCCCGTCGACGCCTTCGTCGCGCAGCCGGTTGAGCGCGGTGGTCACGACCTCGGGGAATTTCTCGTAGTCGTCGCCGATCGGTATCCCGGCGGCCGCCTGCTCCTGGCAGATGCCGCGAATCCCGGCCGCGGCAAAGCCATGAAACACCGCGCGGTCCTCGGCGATGGCGATCGCCCGCGCCGCGGCGATCACAGCATTGGTGTCGGCATCCTTGGCGCCGCGCTCGACATCGTCCAGGTCGGCGCGATTGACCTCGAACGGCACCCGCAATTCGACCAGCGGCAGCACCCGCCGCAGCCGCGCCGTGACCTTTTCGTGCGGCGAGGCGCCGAGCGCCTCGCTGCGGCCGAGCCCGACCGCCGACGCGCCCCAACCTTGCGGCCCGACGAAATCGACGATTTTGCGCGCCGCCAGCGTCGTCTTGAGGGTGCGGTTTGCCTCCTTTTCGATCTCCTGCCAGCCGGCGGTGGTCAGCGGGGCAAGCTCGCGAAGCAGATGATTCATCGCCCTACTCCTTCGCCGCGCGAAGATCGCCGACGGCAAGATGTCCATCGGGCGCAACCGGCGACGAGGCCTGCGCCTTCTCCGCCGCGATCAGCGCCTGGAAGGACGTTTCGGTGAACAGATATTTGCGCAGGTTCTCGTCGAGCTTGGGATCCTGCCGGCGCAGCCATTCCAAGACCATGCACGCATGTTCTTTTTCTTCGTCGCGGTTATGGGTGAGCACCGCGCGCAGCTCGTCGTCGGTCGTCGCCGCGGCGCGCTGGTTGTACCAGTCGACCGCTTCCAATTCCTCCATCAACGACACGATCGCACGGTGCTGGTCGATGACTTCAGGGCCAAGCTTTGCGGGATCTTCGTGCAGGCTCTCGCTGGACATCTTCGGTCCTTTCGGGGATAGGCCATGGGGAAACGGGCGGCCAGCGCCCTGCGCTCGGCCACCCTGCACCCTCAGGTAGATTTACAGAAGGGAGCGCCCGAGGTTCCCGTCCATCAGCTCTTTTGCAGCTCGCGGGCGATGACGAGGCGCTGGATGTCGCTGGTGCCCTCGTAAATCTGGCAGACGCGGACATCGCGATAGATGCGCTCGACCGGGAAATCGGCGAGATAACCGTAGCCGCCGTGGATCTGGATCGCGTCGGAGCAGACCCGTTCGGCCATCTCCGAAGCAAACAGTTTGGCCATCGCCGCCTGCTGCAGGCAGGGCTCGCCGTCGTCGCGGCGCTGGGCGGCATCGAGGATGAGGCCGCGCGCGGCGGCAAGCTGTGTCGCCATGTCGGCAAGGCGAAAGGCGACCGCCTGATGCCCGATGATCTTTCGCCCGAAAGTCTCGCGCTCCTGGGCGTAGGCAAGCGCCGCCTCGTACGCAGCCCGGGCCATGCCGAGCGCTTGGGCGGCGATGCCGATGCGCCCGCCTTCGAGATTGGAGAGGGCAATGCGATACCCCTCGCCTTCCTGTCCGAGCATCAAGTCGGGGGTCAGCTCCATCTCCTCGAACACGAGCTGCGCCGTGTCGGAGGCGCGCTGACCGAGCTTGTGCTCGAGCCGCGCCACCTGGTAGCCGGCGGTGTCGGTCGGCACGATAAAGGCGCTGATGCCTTTGCGGCCGGCGGCCGGGTCGGTGACGGCGAAGACGATCGCCACCTGCGCATTCTTGCCGGAGGTGATGAACTGCTTGGCGCCGTTGAGCACCCAGCGATTGCCGTGCCGCACCGCCCGCGTCTTGATCGCGGCGGCGTCCGAGCCGGCGCCCGGCTCGGTTAGGCAGAAGCAGGACAGCATCTCGCCCGCCGCCATCGGTTTGAGAAAGCGCTGCTTCTGCTCCTCCGAGCCGAATTTAAGGACCGGCACGCAACCAACTGAATTATGGACCGACAGGATGGTCGAGACGCTGCCGTCACCGGCGGCAATCTCCTCCAGCGCCAGGGCATAGCCAACATGGTCGGCCCCGGCCCCGCCATACTCGGGCGGCACCAGCGCCCCCATGAAGCCCAGCTTGCCGAGTTCGGCCAGCGCCTCTTGTGGGAACCGCCTCGCGATCCCATTCCGCCGCATGCGGCGCGAGCAGGTTTTGCGCTATATCGCGCGCGGTATCGCGGAGGAGGATTTGTTCTTCAGTCAACCGCATGCAACGCCATCAGGGCAGACAACTCGTCCAACAGCTCTTGGACACCACGCGCCTTTGCGACGCAGCGCTGCATGATTCTGTGCGTCTCACGGAGATCAACGTGGGTCGCCTCTATCTCCGCAAGAAATCGGTCCATCTGTCTGCTCAAGTATCCGAGCGTGACTGGTTCGGACATGATCACGCGCTCTCGTTGAACAGCTCGCGGCCGATCAGCATGCGGCGGATTTCGCTGGTGCCGGCGCCGATCTCGTAGAGCTTGGCGTCGCGCAGCAGGCGCCCGGTCGGATAGTCGTTGATGTAGCCGTTGCCGCCCAATATCTGCACCGCGTCGAGCGCGATCTTGGTGGCGCTCTCGGCGGCGTAGAGGATCGCCCCGGCGGCGTCCTTGCGGGTGGTCTCGCCGCGGTCGCAGGCGCGCGCGACGGCATAGACATAGGCGCGGCAGGCGCTGGCCGCGGTGTACATGTCGGCGACCTTGCCCTGGATCAGCTGGAATTCGCCGATCGGCTGGCCGAATTGCTGGCGGTCGTGGATGTAGGGGATTACCACGTCAAGGCACCCCTGCATGATGCCGAGCGGCCCGGCCGCCAGCACGACGCGCTCGTAATCGAGCCCGCTCATCAGCACCCGCACGCCGTTGTCGACCTGACCAAGCACGTTTTCTGCCGGCACCTCGCAATCCTCGAACACCAGCTCCGAGGTCGGGCTGCCGCGCATGCCCAGCTTGTCGAGCTTTTGCGCCGGGGTGAACCCTGTCATCCCCTTCTCGATCAGGAACGCGGTGATGCCGCGCGCCCCCGCGTCGGGGTTGGTCTTGGCGTAGACCACCAGCGTATCGGCGTAGTGCCCGTTGGTGATCCAGAACTTGGTGCCGTTGAGGATGTAGCGGTCGCCCTTTTTGTCGGCGCGCAGCCGCATCGACACGACGTCGGATCCGGCGCCGGGCTCCGACATCGCCAGCGCCCCGACATGCTCGCCCGACATCAGCTTGGGCAGGTATTTGCGACGCTGCGCCTCGCTGCCGTTGCGGCGGATCTGGTTGACGCAGAGGTTCGAGTGCGCGCCGTAGCTGAGGCCGACCGAGGCCGAGCCGCGGCTGACCTCCTCCATCGCCACGCAATGGGCGAAATACCCCATGCCGCTGCCGCCCAGCTCCTCCTCGACGGTGATGCCGTGGAGGCCGAGCGCGCCCATCTGCGGCCACAGCTCAATCGGGAAGCGGTCGTCGCGGTCGATCTCGGCGGCGATCGGCGCGATCTTGTCGTCGGCGAACTCGCGCACCGTATTGCGGAGCATGTCGATCTCCGGGCCGAGATCATGGTCGAGCGTCGCCAGGCGCGTGTTCTGCATCAGCCTTATATGGCACATGCAGGGGGTTTCAAACGAGTGCCGCAATGCTCCAAACAGGCCGGACCCGACAACAGGGTTCGGTACGGCGGAACACCCGTTAATAGCCCCTGGGCCATGTCAGCCCAGTTTGGGGCCATGGGCGAGACTTCCGGGGACGCGATGGGCGTCACGAACGCTGCACCCGTGGCGGCGGGTGGACGCATCGTCGAACTCGACGGAATAAGGGGCTGCGCCTGCCTCCTGGTGGTGATCGGCCATTATTTCGGCGAGGTCGAGCATGGCGCTCGTTTTCTGAGTGGCGCGCCAGGGCCGAATACATCAGCTTCCGGCGCATGTCCTTCGGGGGTCGCTATTTGACCGGGGTCAGCGTCTCGGTGCCGGCTCCCGACTTGTCGGCGATGGTCCAGTAGCCGACGAGCGAGCCATCGGGCCGCAGCTCGTAGACAATCAGCCCAACATCGTTACCCAGCTTGTATGCCGCGGCGAAGGATTTGTTCGCCAGCATGCAAAAACCCGTCGATGTCGTGCCGCCGGTTTCCCAGCGAATGAGGCAGGTGCTGTCGCTGCTGCGCGTGATCGTCGCCTTGCCGCTATAGGGGGAACCGTCGAAATTGGTGCCCTCGGCGGCGTAGTCGCCGCCGACGGTTTGCGCCGAAGCGGCGCTTGCCAGTCCCGTCGTCAACAGCAGGCCGAAAGTTGCCGCGCGCATGGGCTCCGCCTTTAAAGATCGCAGTATACGGAAGCCAGGCGCCGGCGGCGAGCGTCGCGCACAACGGCGGTATGTTGAATAAACGGCCCGGGTTGGTGCGGTCGAGAAGACTCGAACTTCCACGGAGTTTCCCCCACAGCGACCTCAACGCTGCGCGTCTACCAGTTCCGCCACGACCGCACGCCCAACCAACCCTGCTTGGGGGCAGGCGCGTGTAGCAAATCCACGGTATCATAGCAACCGTGATGGACCTCGATATGACGACCGGGACCGACGCTGTCGAGTGGCGCACCGCCGAGGGCCTGGTGCCCTACGGCCTGGCGGTGGCCGAGATGGAGGCGCGGGTCGCCGCGATCCACGCCGGCGCCGCGCGGGAGTTGATCTGGCTGTTGGAGCATCCGCCGCTCTACACCGCCGGCACCAGCGCGGTCGCGGCCGACCTGATCGAGCCGGGGCGGCTGCCGGTGTTCCGGACCGGCCGCGGCGGGCAATACACCTATCACGGGCCCGGACAGCGCGTGGCCTATGTGATGCTCGACCTGACGCGGCGCGGCCGTGATGTCGGCTGCCATGTGTGGCGGCTCGAGGAATGGATGATCCGGGTGCTGGCGCGGTTTGGGGTGACGGCCGAGCGGCGCGAGGGCCGCATCGGCGTGTGGGTGGCCCGAGGCCACGGTGTCGACGACAAGATCGGCGCGATCGGCGTCCGGGTGCGGCACTGGGTGACCTATCACGGGTTGGCGCTCAACGTGGCGCCGGATTTGGCGAACTACGCCGGCATCGTGCCCTGCGGCATCGCCGAACACGGGGTGACGTCAATGGCGGCGTTGGGGGTCAACGCGGCGCTGGCGGATGTCGACGTGGCGCTGCGCGATACGTTCGACGATGTGTTCGTCAGCACGCCGGCATGCCGGGCATGAGATGGCGGCGCTCAACCCCTCTCCCGCTCGCGGGAGAGGGAGGGGCCCAGCCCGCAGGGCTGGGAGGGTGAGGGTCGTGCGGCCGCCACCCTCACCCGTCGCGCTGCGCGCGCCACCCTCTCCCGCAAGCGGGAGAGGGTTTGGAGGCCGTTTGCGCTCCGCGCGGCAGCGGCCCATATCCACTGCCACATGAACACTCTCTTCCAAAGCCAGGCGCCGCATCCGCTGGCCGACCGGCTGCGGCCGCAGCGGCTTGGCGACATCGTCGGGCAGGATCACCTGCTCGGGCCCGAGGGGCCGATCGGGCGGATGGTGGCGAGCAAGCGGCTGGCGTCGATGATCCTGTGGGGCCCGCCGGGCTGCGGCAAGACGACAATCGCGCGCCTGCTCGCCGAAGGCACCGACCTCGCCTTCGAGCCACTGTCGGCGGTGTTCTCCGGGGTCGCCGATCTGCGCAAGGTGTTCGACGGCGCCAAGAAACGCCGCGAGATGGGCCAGGGCACCTTGCTGTTCGTCGATGAGATCCACCGCTTCAACCGCGCCCAGCAGGATGCGCTTTTGCCCTATGTCGAGGACGGCACGGTGATCCTGGTCGGCGCCACCACCGAGAACCCGTCTTTCGAGCTGATCGGGGCACTCTTGTCGCGGGCGCAGGTGTTCGTGCTGCGCCGGCTGGGCGACGAAGAGCTGGAAACCCTGATCCAGCGTGCCGAAGCCGCTCTCGGCAAGACCTTGCCGCTGTCCCCCGACGGCCGTGCCGCGCTCAGGGCGATGGCCGACGGCGACGGGCGGTTCTTGTTGAACCTGGTCGAGGAGATCGAGCGGCTGCCGGCCGGGACGCCGCTCGGCCCCGCCGAACTGGCCGAGTTCGTCCAGCGCCGCGCGCCGCTCTACGACAAGCAGCAGGAGGGCCATTACAACCTGATCAGCGCCCTGCACAAATCGCTGCGCGGGTCGGACACCGACGCGGCGCTGTATTGGCTGGCGCGGATGCTGGCCGGCGGCGAGGACCCGATTTATGTGCTGCGCCGGCTCACCCGCGCGGCGGTCGAGGATATCGGCCTCGCCGACCCGCAGGCGGCAGTGCAGGCGCTGGCGGCGTGGGACATCTACGATCGGCTCGGCTCGCCCGAAGGCGAGCTGGCGGTCGCCCAGCTGGTGATCTACCTCGCGACCGCGCCGAAATCGAACGCGGTCTACAAGGCGTTCGGCGCGGCGCAGGGCATGGCGCGCGACACCGGCTCGCTGATGCCGCCCAAGCACATCCTCAACGCACCGACCCGGCTGATGCGCGACCTCGGCTACGGCAAGGGTTATGTCTACGACCACGGCACCGAGGAGGCATTCTCGGGCCAGAACTATTTTCCGGACGGCATCGACCGGCGCGAGTTCTACCGCCCTACCGAGCGTGGCTTTGAACGCGAGATCAAGAAGCGGCTCGAGTATTGGAACAAGCTGCGCGAGCGCGCAGCGGAGAGGTGAGATGCATAGGCGTTTTGCGTCCTTCGAGACGCGCCCTGCGGGCGCTCCGCAGGATGAGGGTGGTCAGTGCGGGATTACAATTCGTTCTCATCCTGAGGTGCCTCGCGCAGCGAGGCCTAGAAGGACGCACCGTCACTGGGCCGCCGAGCGGGCGAGATGAGCGACACGGTCACGGTCGGCGAGGCCGACGGCATCTTGCGGCTGGACCGCTGGTTCCGCCGGCATTACCCGGGACTGGCGCACGGCCGGCTCGAAAAGCTGCTGCGCACAGGGCAGGTCAAGGTCGACGGCAAACGCGCCAAATCGGGCGACCGGGTGTCGCCCGGCATGGCGATCCGGGTGCCGCCCATGTCCGAGGCGCCGCTCACCGGCGAACGCCTCACCCCTCAGGCAAGGCCGCAGGACGAGGCGGCGCTGCGCGACGCGGTCATCCACCGCGACGACCACGCGATCGTCCTCAACAAGCCGCCGGGCCTTGCCGTGCAAGGCGGCAGCGGCACGACCCGCCATGTCGACGGGCTGCTCGACGGGCTGCGCTTCGGTTCGGATGAACGTCCGCGACTGGTTCACCGGCTCGACAAGGATACCAGCGGCCTGCTGCTGATCGCGCGCACCCCTGCCGCGGCCACGTTTTTCACCCGCGCCTTTCGCGACAAGACGACCCGAAAAACCTATTGGGCGATCGTCGCCGGGCTGCCGGAGATGCGGCAGGGCAAGATCGACCTCGCCCTTGCCAAGCGATCCGTGGCCAAGGGACTGAAGGGCGGCGGCGAGCGGGTCCGCGCCGACGACGACGGCAAGGACGCCATCACCTATTACCGAGTAATCGACACTGCCGGCGACCGGGCGAGCTGGCTCGCCTTGCGCCCGTTGACCGGGCGCACCCACCAGCTGCGCGCGCATTGCGCCGCGATCGGCACGCCGATCCTCGGCGACGGCAAGTATGGCGGCGCATCGGCGCATATCCCCGGCGGTGCGGCGGCCCACCGGCTGCACCTGCACGCCCGCGAGCTCGAAATCCCCCATCCGGCCGGGTTCACGCTAAAGATCACCGCGCCGCTGCCGGCGCACATGCAGCGGATGTGGGAGTTCCTCGGCTTTGCCGCCGACGCGCCTGACCCGTTTGCGGAGCTGGAACTGTTGAAGTGAAACGCGTCTACAAGCAGGTTGCCACCCGGCGGGCCGAAGCCGGCTGGGGGGTGGCGCTCGACGGCAGGCCGCTGCGCACGCCCGCCAAACACGAGCTGACCGTGCCGAGCGAAACCCTCGCCGCCGCGATCGCCGCAGAATGGGACGCGCAGGCCCCCGACATCCGGCCGCATACCATGCCGCTGACCCGGCTCGCCGCGACCGCAATCGACCGCACCGCCGCAAAGCGCGGCGAGATCGTCGCCGAAATCGCCAATTACGCCGGCACCGACCTGGTCTGCTACCGCGCCGAGCATCCGCCGGCGCTGGCGGCGCGGCAGGCGGCGGCGTGGCAGCCGCTGATCGACTGGGCGGCCGGGCGCTACGATGCCGGGCTGGCGGTGACCGCCGGCATCGTGCCGCAGCCGCAATCGCCGGCGGCGCTCAACGCCTTTGCCGCGGCGGTGGGGAGCCAAGACGATTTTCGCCTGACCGCGCTGCAAGCGGTGACGGCATCGTGCGGGTCGCTGGTGATTGCGCTAGCGCTGCTCGAAGGCCGGCTCGACGCTGCGGCGGCGTTCGCCGTGTCGCAACTCGAGGAGACTTTCCAAATCGAAGCCTGGGGCGAAGACACCGAAGCCGCCGCCCGCCGCGCCGCCCTCGCCGCCGACATCGCAGCGGCGGCGCGGTTTCTGGAATTGCTGAATACGGATCCAATCTAGGCGCGCCCCGAACTCAGCGCGGCTCCTTGAACACCCTCGACGCCACCATCATCGACTCGCGGACGATCGGCACGCCGATATAGCCCGACAGGTGCAGCAGCACCTCGGTCAGCTCCTCCTCGGTCCAGCCCTGGCGCAGTGCCATGCGCAAATGCAATTCAAGCTCCGGCTCGCGGCCCATGCAGGTGTCGGAGATGACGCAGATCAGCGCCCGGATCTTCAAATCGAGCCCCGGCCGCGTCCACAAAGCGCCGAACACGGTTTCGGTCGCGACCTCGATTAACTTCTTCATCACCGGGTCGCTGTAAACCTCCTTCGAGGCCTTCTCGACCGCGGCTTCGCCCATCAGCCGGCGCCGCATGGCCGCGCCCTGCCGGTAAAGTTCGCTTTCCGCCATCTCGCCCTCGCTTTCCGTGCAATCGGTTGTTGCAAGTCCCCTGGCGATCTTGCCTTGCAAAGAGGCAGCCAAACAAGCTCCGCCCGCCGCAATGCTGGCCTTCGCCCTCGGTTGATGCTATCGGGCGAGCTTCCTTATCCTCGCGAGGCGCGATGAGCGACATTCTCAAACGCCTGGAAGACATGCGCGCCGCGGCGCGCGCCGGCGGCGGCGAGCGCCGGATCGAGGCGCAGCACGCCAAGGGCAAACTCACCGCGCGCGAGCGGCTCGAAATCCTGCTCGACCCCGATTCCTTCGAGGAATGGGACATGTTCGTCGAGCATCGCAGCCATGATTTCGGCATCGAGGAGCAAAAGGTGCCGGGCGACGGGGTCGTTACCGGTTATGGCACCGTCAACGGCAAGTTGGTGTTCGTCTTCAGCCAGGATTTCACCGTGTTCGGCGGCTCGCT
>JBBRPG010000115.1:0-12669 GCA_038228485.1 Alphaproteobacteria bacterium | reverse complement strand
GGCTCGCCTCGAGCACGCTGGTGCCCCTTAGCACATCGATAAACCGGCCGTTCGGATAGCTGATGCGCACCGAGTCGTGGCGCCGCTGCCAGGCGGCGCGGCCGAGCCGGGCGAGCAGCACGGCGGCGACCGCGCCGATAAAAAACCAGGTCAGCCCGTCGGTGATCGCCTGCAGCGTCGCGATATCCGCGGCGGCGGGGAAGCGCACCGCCGCGAACGCGGCCGCGCGCCAGGCCGGGTCCTCGGCCATCACCGCCACCGCCCGCCCCGCCTCGATCACGCCGAGCAGCGCCAGCACCGGCACCAGCACCGCCGCGATCAGCGCCAGGTGCTGCCAGCGCTCGTACCACGGCCGCAGCCGCAGCCAGAAATGCAGGCCCAGCATCGCGTGGCCCCAGGCCACGACCAGCACCGCCATCTGCTGGTAACCGATCCACGGCGCGCCGACGAAGAAGAGCCACAGCAGGTAGCGGTAATGGCCGAAATCGCCATGGAAAAAGCTGCCGCCCACGCGGATGGCGACGACATGCTTCGCCAACAGGATCGGGATCAGGAAGCCGAGCACCAGCTGGCTGTATTCCGAAGGCCGCAGGCGCAGCGTCCGGCGCTGCCACAGCGCCCACAGCGCCAGCGCGTAGTGCGCCGTAAAGGCGCTGTAGAGCAGGGCCCGCATCGGCCACAGCGACCAGAGCGGGACGACGAGGCGCTCAAGCGCCCATTCCATCGCGTCGACCGAGACGAGGCCGAGCGCATGGTTCGACAGGTGCATCGCCACATAGCTCAGCATCGCCAGCCCCGAGGCGAGCCGGATGCGGCGGATCATCGCCGTCCCTGGTCTGGGCAGGGGCCTTGGTATCGGATGCGCAAACCGCTTGCTATCATGGTGGCGGCCCTGCCAAGTCACGCCGCGGCGCGGTGAGGACGCGGCGTCAGTGCCGGCGGAGGCGGACGCGAGAACCCGACCCGCTCGGGAGCGAAGGTATGCTGGAGATCAAGCACCTCTACAAGAATTTCGGATCGCTGGTGGCGGTGGACGACGTGACGTTCACGGTCCCGCGCGGCGAGGTGCTGGGTTTTCTCGGACCCAACGGCGCCGGCAAATCGACGACGATGAAGATGATCGCCGGCTTCCTCGCGCCGACCGCGGGGACGGCGGTGGTTTGCGGCCATGACATCCAGCTCCGGCCGATCGCCGCCAAACGGCAGCTCGGCTACCTGCCGGAGGGCGCGCCGGCATATCCCGACATGACGGTCGGCGCCTTTCTGTCGTTCGTCGCCCAAATCCGCGGCTTTCGCGGCGCCGCGGCGCGGGCGCGGGTCGACCATATCGCCGCGCTGGTGCATCTCGCCGACGTCTACGACCAGCGGATCGAGACCCTGTCCAAGGGCTATCGCCGCCGCGTCGGGGTGGCGCAGGCGCTGATCCACGACCCGCCGGTGGTGATCCTCGACGAGCCCACTGACGGGCTCGACCCCAACCAGAAATACGAGATGCGCCGGATCATCGCGGCGATGCGGCCGGAAAAGTCGATTATCATCTCGACCCATCTGCTGGAGGAAGTGGAGGCGATCTGCAGCCGGGCGATCATCATCGCCCGTGGCCGGGTGCTGGCCGACAGCACCCCCGACGAGCTGGTCACCCGCTCGCGCCACCACAATGCAGTGTGGCTCGGCATCGCGCCCGCGGCCGAGGCGCAAATCCGCGCCGATCTGGCGGCGCTGCCGGACATCGCCGCGGTCGAGGATATCGACGATGACGAGCATGGCCGCGCGCTGATCGTCTTTCCGCGCCAGGGCCGGCCGCTGGCGGCGGCGATCGCCGAGCTCGGCCGCGAACGCGGCTGGCAGCTCACCGGCCTCACCGTCGAGCGCGGCCGGCTCGACGACGTGTTCCGCTCGATCACCATGCCTTCCGGCGACGCGGCATGACGGACGAAGAAAAGGCGTCGAGATCATCCCTCTCCGCCCGCCAAGGACCATTGCGGGGGAAGAGGGAGGGTGAGGTGGTGGGCCTGCGCGTGGACCGCAGGCGTCTCGCCTGCATGCGGGCGGGACGCCCGCGGTCCAATCCCCGACCTCACCCCAACCCTCTCCGCCCCCCAATGGTCCTTGGCGGGCGGAGAGGGAGTTCATCGGAGTGGCGGCAAACACAGTAACAGCTTGCGCTAAAATCCGGGCCTTACAGCGTTGATCCACAACATCCTCACCGTGTTCCGACGCGAGCTGGCGGGCTATTTCGCCACGCCGCTCGCCTATGTCTTTATCGTCATCTTTCTCGTGCTGGCCGGGGTGTTGACCTTCTTCGTCGGCGATTTCTTCGAGCGCGGACAGGCCGATCTGCAATCGTTCTTCACCTTCCATCCCTGGCTCTATCTGATGCTGATCCCGGCAGTGTCGATGCGGCTGTGGGCCGAGGAGCGCAACAGCGGCACGATCGAGCTGTTCCTCTCCCTGCCGATCCGCCTCGGCGAGGCGGTGCTGGGAAAATTCCTCGCCGCCTGGGTGTTTGTCGGGATCGCGCTGGTGCTGACCTTTCCGTTCTGGCTGACGGTGCGGTTTCTCGGCGACCCCGATAACGGGGTGATCCTCGCCAGCTATATCGGCAGCTGGCTGATGGCCGGCGCGATCCTGGCGATCGGCGCGGCGATCTCGGCGGTGACCAAGAACCAGGTGATCGCCTGTGTCGTCACCGCCGCGTTTGTCTTTGTGCTGATCGCGGCGGGGACGCCGACGGTGCTCGGCCTGCTGCAGGGCTGGGCGCCGGAGGCGCTGACCCGCGCCGTCGCCGGCGCCAGCCTCTTCGGCCACTTCACGGCGATCACCCGCGGGGTGCTCGACCTGCGCGATCTGGTCTATTTCCTCGCGATGACGGTCGCGTTCCTCGGCGCCAACGTCGTCCTCGTCGACCTGTTGAAGGCCGATTGAGGTGGCGGTGATCTGGCGGATGCGGCAAGGCATCGGCTCGCGCACCGGGCGGGCGGTGCGGGCGCTGATCTGCATCGCCATCGCGCTGGTGGCGGCCGATATCCTGGTCGGCCGTTACGGCGCGGTGCGGCTCGACCTCACCGCCGAGCACCTCTACACGCTGGCCCGCGGCACCCGGCAGACCCTCGCCCGGATCGAGGAGCCGATCACCTTGCGGTTCTATTATTCGAGCAAGCTCGGCGACGCCTCGCCGGGCTACGGCGTCTACGCCCAGCGGGTGCGCGAGCTGCTCGACCAATATGTCGCCGCCGCGCGCGGCAAGATCCGGCTCGAGGTCTACGACCCGCTGCCGTTTACCGACGCCGAGGACCGCGCGGTCGGCTACGGGCTCCAGGCGGTGCCGCTCAACGACCAGGGCGAGGCGGTGTATTTCGGCCTCGCCGGCACCAACTCGACCGACGATCAGCAGACCGTCGCCTTCTTCAACCCCGAGCGCGAGCGCTTCCTCGAATACGATCTGACCCGGCTGGTCCATGCGCTGGCGTTTCCCAAGCGCACAATCGTCGGGGTGATGAGCCCGCTGCCGATCGATATCGATCTGATGGCCGCGGTGCATGGCCGCGCCGGCGAGCCGATGCCGATCATCGACCAGCTGCGTCAGGTCGACGATGTGCAGTCGGTGCCGCTGACCGCCGAGACCATCCCGGCCGCTATCGACGTGCTGCTGCTGGTGCATCCGCAAAAGCTGACGGACGCGACCCAGTTCGCCATCGACCAGTTCGTGCTGCGGGGCGGCAAGGCGCTGGTCTTTGTCGACCCGTATTCGGAAATCCAGGCGGCGCTGGCCCAGGCGAACCCGGACACCGCGGCCGGCAGCAGCGATCTGGAGCGGCTGTTCACGGCCTGGGGCCTCAAGATGCTGCCGGATGTCGTCGCCGGCGACCGCCGCCGCGCGCGCCGGGTCGGGGTGCCGGTGCCGAACCGCGGCTCGCAGGCGATGGATTATGTCGGCTGGCTCAACCTGCAGGCCGAGGACCTCAGCCGCGACGACCCGATCACCGCCGACCTGACCCAGATCACGATGGCGACCGCGGGCATCCTGCAGCCGATCGAGGGCGCCTCGACCGCCTTCGCGCCGTTGATCCAGACCTCGACCGATTCGGAGAAGATACCGGTCGAGAAGGTGAAGGGCCTGCCCGATGTCGGCGCGCTGCTCGCCGGGTTCAAGCCGGAGCAGCGGCGCTACACGCTGGCCGCGCATATCTCCGGCAACGCGGCGACGGCGTTTCCCGACGGCGCGCCGCCGGGGGCGGCGCCGAAACCGGCCGAGCCGTCGGACGCGCCGGCTGCCGCCGCTGCCGAGGCGCTCAAACAATCGAAGCAGCCGATCAACGTCGTCGTCGTCGCCGACACCGACATGCTCGACGACCGGTTCTGGGCGCAGTCGCGCGATTTCTTTGGCCGCAAAGTGGTGGTGCCGGTCGCCAACAACAGCGATTTTCTCGCCAATGCGGTCGAGGTGCTGGCCGGTGGCCAGGATCTCGTCGACCTGCGCAGCCGCGGCACCGTGGCGCGGCCGTTCGAGGTGGTCGAGCGCATCCAGCGCTCGGCCGACGAGCGCTACGCCGTTGAGCAGCGCAGCCTCGAAGATAAATTGAAGCAAGCCCAGGCCAAGCTGCGGAGCCTGACCAAAGGCGAGGCTAAGGCGGAGGGGGCGGGCGCTCCCGCGATCCCGACATCCGATCAGGCCAAGGAGATCGACAAGTTCCGCGCCGACCTGGTGACGACGCGCCAGCAATTGCGCCAGGTGCAGGCGTCGCTGCGCGAGGACATCGGCCGGCTCAAGGTGATCCTCGAATTTTTCGACATCGCGCTGGTGCCGATCATTGTGGTCGTCGTGGCGGTCGTCGTCGCGGCGTTGCGGCCGCATCGCCGCCGGCGCCGCTCGGCTGCGGTCTGAGACGCCATGCAGCGGCGCGGCTTCACCCTTCTCGTGCTGCTGGCGGCTGGCCTCGCGGCTGGGGCCGCGTATGCGCTGTGGGCCGGCGACCGCGCCGGCAGCAGCCCGCCGACCGGGCAGCGCGCCTTGCCCGGCCTTGCCGACAAACTCGGCGAGCTTGCCTGGATGCGCATCGTCCACGGCGCCGCCAAGGAGAATTTCTCGCTGATCAACGGGCGCTGGGCCGTGGTCGAAAAGGGCAACTACCCGGCCGATGCGGAGCGGGTCCGCCGGCTGCTCGTCGGCCTCGCCGACCTCACCTTGGTCGAGCCCAAGACCGACCGGGTCGAGCTGCTGCCGCGGCTCGACCTCGACGATCCGGCCAACGGCAAATCGACCCTGGTGGCGTTGCAGGACCGCACCGGCGCGCTGGTCGGCCAGCTCGTCATCGGCCGTCCCCGCCCGAACAATCTCGGCAGCGGCTCTGGAGGCGGTTCGGGGGCCGGTGATGCGGGGGTCTATGTCCGCCGCGCCGACAGCGAGCAGGCCTGGCTGGCGCGCGGCGCATTCAACCTCGGCGGCGACGTGCTGAGCTGGCTCGACCGCCGCATCGTCGACCTGCCGGCCTCGCGAGTCGCTTCGGTGGTGCTGACCGCCGCCGATGGCGCTTCGGTGACCGTGAGCCGGGCCGCGCCGGACGCCGAATTCGCCGTCGAGGGCGCGCCGGAAGGCACCAAGTTCAAGGAACAGGCGGTGCTGGCCGCGCCTGCCGGTGCGCTGGCCGCGCTCGACCTCGAGGATGTCAAGCCGGCGGTGGAATTGCCGGTTCCGGCGGCCGGCGCGGCCACGGCCTCGTTCACCACCTTCGACGGGCTGATCGTCGGGCTGCGCCTGTCGCCGCCGGGCCAGACCAACTGGGTCGCGCTCGACGCCACCGGGTTCGACAAGGGCGAAGCCGAAGCCAAGGCATTGAGCCTGCGGCTGGCGCCGTGGAGCTTTGCGATCCCGCCCGACAAGGCGATGCTGCTGCGCACGACCCTGTCCGACCTCACGGCCGCGGGCGGCTCGTGATGGATGGGCCGTCGCCGGTCTCGCCGTGCATCGGCATCTGCATGGTCGACCCGAGGACCCGGCAATGCCGCGGCTGCCTGCGCACCGTCGACGAGATCGCCCGCTGGTACGAGGCCGGCATCGACGAAAAATGGGCGCTGCTCGCGATGCTGGAAGCGCGCCGCGCGGCGGCTGCGGAGAGAAAGCGCAATGATTAGGTTGGGTTTCGTTAGCGCCGATAATTTGGGGGCTGCTTCTCACCCCAGCCCTCCCCCCGCTCGCGGGGAGAGGGAGCGCGCCGGTGCTCTTAACCCCTCGCGCCGCTTGCGGGGAGAGGGAGGGGCCCACGCGCAGCGTGGGAGGGGGAGGGGCCTGCGCCTGCTTGTCGGCATGCTCGCCCTCACCACGCTCGCCGGCTGCGCGGGCAGCGACAATTGGACCAAGCCGGGGGCAGATGCCGCGGCGGCGGGCCAGGCGTTGCAGGAGTGTCAGGCGGTAACCGCGACCGCGACCAAGACCGATGCGGATATCGACCAGGATATCGGCGCCAGCCGTGGCGCTGACTACCAGCGCTCCGATTTCGTCCGCACCCAAAGTGTGCAGGCCCGTGACACCACCCGCGACCGCGCTGCTGCGATCCTCGCCGCCTGCATGCAGGCCAAGGGGTTCAAGCCGGTAAAATAGGTCAGCGCACCAGCGCGAGGCCGATCAGCGCCACCGTGCCGAGCGTGATCCGGTACCAGGCAAAGACGCCGAACCCGTGGCGGCTGACGAAATCGACGAGCCAGCGCACCACGAACAGCGCCGCGATAAACGCGACGACAAAGCCGACCGCGATGTCGAGCGCGCCTTGCGACGACAGGATCGCCCGGTTCTTGTAAAGGTCGAAGACCGTGGCGCCGAACATCGTCGGGATCGCCAGGAAAAACGAGAACTCGGTCGCGGCCGGGCGGTCGACCCGCAGCACCAGCGCGCCCATGATCGTCGCCCCGGCGCGCGACACGCCCGGGATCATCGCCAGGATCTGGCAGCAGCCGATCAGCAGCGCGGTGCCGATCGAGATGTTTTCGATGCGGTGGATGCGCGGCCGCGGCCGCAACCGCTCGATGATCAGGATCAGGAACCCGCCGACGATCAGGCTGACCGCCACCACCCAGGGCGAGAACAGGTATTCCTTGATGATCTTGTAGAACAGCACCCCGGCTACCGCCGCCGGCAGGAAGGCGGCGACGATGTTGGCGACGAAATGCTGTGAGCTGCTCTCGCCGAACACGCCGGCCGCCGCGCCGATGAGGCGCTCGCGATAGACCCAGCATACCGCCAGGATGGCGCCGAGCTGAATCACGATATCGAACAGCTTGCTCTCCGGCCCCTCGATGCGCAGCAGCGTATCGGCGAGGATCAGGTGACCGGTCGAGGACACCGGCAGGAACTCGGTCAGGCCCTCGACGATGCCCAGGAAGATTACTGAAAGCATGAATCTCGCCGTCTTGCCGCGGCCGGCAGCGCCTGCCGGACAGCTCGGGCTAGCCGAGTGGCCCGCAGGCTGTCAAGCAAGCGCGGTTGTCCGTGCGGATAGACTTGGAAACGCCGGCCTCAGCGCTGTTCCTGAGACGTCGTCGTCCCTGGCGCCTTTTAAGGCTCGGCATTGGCCGATTCCCCTTCGGCGCGGGCCCCTCGGCACCCCTTATTGCAATCGTCAACCCCGTGTGGCGGCAGGCGGATTTACCCGTGCACCTCATCCGGGGTGGGTTTTGCCCGGAAGTCATAAGGGAAATTGCCGCCGTCGGTTCCCGTGCAGAACGGGTTGACCAGACCGGGCGGGTGACAGCCGGGGCTACCGTCGCAAGCGGCGAGCGTTAGAAGAACCAGAATCGCGAATGCGAGGTGTTTCATCCGCCACCAAGTAGCACACTGAAGGGTTGCGATCCAGCGCTCCATCGGAGTTCGCGCCATAATACCTGGGCAATCTCATGGATATTCGCTGCTCTGCGGCGGCTTTGACGCGCCGCTTCAGAATACCGTTTCGCCACCAGCTCGGCCGGCATCGCCGCAGGCGTAGATGATCCGCCCGCTGCGGATCGCCTCGCCGAGCATCCGGGCGGCGCGGTCGAGCGCGCCGAGGCCCCGGTATAGGCGCCGGCGTCAGGATAGGACCGATCGGGAAGGCGCATCGTTTGCGCCGACGCCTCGGTTGACACTCGCCGCTTGGCTCTATCATGGTGCGACCCCGATTTCAGCCATATTCCGGATCGACCCATGCCCCCATCCGATCTCGCCCGCACCATCGACGCCGCCTGGGAGGCGCGCGACGGCATCTCCACCGCGACCAAGGGCGAATATCGCGACGCGGTCGAGGCCGCGCTCGACGGCATGGACAGCGGCGAATTGCGCGTCGCCGAGAAATCCGGCGGCGGCTGGCAGGTCCACCAATACCTTAAGAAGGCGGTGCTGCTGTCGTTCCGCCTCAACGACATGGCGGAGATCGCCGGCGGCCCGGATTCCGCAAAATGGTGGGACAAGGTGCCGTCGAAATTCGCCGGCTGGGGGCCCAACCGCTTCCGCGAGGCCGGGTTCCGCGCGGTGCCGGGCGCGATCGTGCGCCGCTCGGCCTATATCGCGCCCAATGTCGTGCTGATGCCGAGCTTTGTGAATGTCGGCGCCTTTGTCGACAGCGGCACCATGGTCGACACCTGGGCGACGGTCGGCTCCTGCGCCCAGATCGGCAAGAACTGCCATCTGTCGGGCGGGGTCGGCATCGGCGGCGTGCTCGAACCGCTGCAGGCCGAGCCGGTGATCATCGAGGACGACTGCTTTATCGGCGCGCGCAGCGAGGTCGTCGAGGGGGTCATCGTCGAAGAGGGCGCGGTGTTGGCGATGGGCACTTTCATCAGCTCGACCACCAAGATCGTCAACCGCGCCACCGGCGAGATCCATCTGGGCCGGGTGCCGTCCTATTCGGTGGTGGTGCCGGGATCGCTGCCGGGCAAGCCGTTCCCCAACGGCGAACCGGGCCCCAGCCTCTACTGCGCGGTCATCGTCAAGACCGTGGACGAGCAGACCCGCGCCAAAACCGCGATCAACGAACTCCTGCGCGACTAGCGATGCTTACTTTGTTCGGGCAAGGCTCGGTGCCGGCCCCTCACCCTCCCACGCTTCGCGCGGGTCTTTCCCTCTCCCCGTGGCCACGGGGAGAGGGTGTCTCGCGCAGCGAGGCGGGTGAGGGGGCGGCACCGGCGCTTCAAACTGATTGGCCCGAATAGTAATGGCCGCCATCGACCCCGGCACCCTCGCCGCCGAGCTGATCCGGCGGCCGAGCGTCACCCCGAAGGACGAGGGCGCGCTGGAGATCGTCGCGCGCACGCTCGAAGGGCTCGGCTTCGCCTGCCACCGTCTCACCTTCGACGAGCCCGGCCCCAATGGCGACAAGGCCGACCCGATCGCCAACCTCTACGCCCGCCGCGGCAGCGGTAGCCCAAATCTGTGCTTTGCCGGCCATACCGATGTGGTGCCCATCGGCAACGCCGAGGCCTGGTCGTTCGAGCCGTTCGGCGCCGCGGTGCAGGACGAGGTGCTGTGCGGCCGCGGCGCGGTCGACATGAAGGGTGCGATCGCCGCCTTCATCGCCGCCGCCGAAGCGTTCACCGCCAAGCGTGGCGTCAATTTCACCGGCTCGATCAGTTTCCTGATTACCGGCGACGAGGAAGGGGTGGCGATCAACGGCACCAAGAAGGTGCTGGAGTGGCTGGCGCAGCGCGGCGAGACCATCGATGCCTGCCTCGTCGGCGAGCCCACCTCCGCGACCGCGCTCGGCGACATGATCAAGATCGGCCGGCGCGGCAGCATGACCGGGCGGCTCACGGTCGAGGGGGTGCAGGGTCATGTCGCCTACCCGCATCTCGCCGACAATGCGGCGCACCGGCTGGTGGCGCTGCTCGCCGGCCTTACCGGCCGCGCGCTCGACGACGGCACCGAGCATTTCCAGAAATCGGGGCTGCAGGTCACCACCATCGACATCGGCAACCCGACCACCAACGTGATCCCCGGCGCGGCGCGCGCTACCTTTAACATCCGCTTCAACGATTTGTGGTCGAGCGCCAAGCTCAAATCCTGGGTCAAGGAGACGCTCGACCGCATCGACCCGAACTACCGGCTCGTCTGGGAGGTTAGCGGCGAATCGTTCCTGGTGCCGCCCGGCAAGATCAGCGATTGCCTGACCGGCGCCATCCACGCCGTCACCGGCCGCACCCCCGAGCTCAGCACCACCGGCGGCACCTCGGACGCGCGCTTTATCCAGGCGCATTGCCCGGTTGCCGAGTTCGGCCTCGTCGGGGCGACCATGCACAAGGTCGACGAGCGGGTCGAGCTTGCCGACATCACCCGGCTGACCGCGATCTACGGCGGTTTTCTCGATCGCTTTTTCGGCAATTCCTGAGCGGCGATGGCAGCGCCATCGGGGGTTGCTGCATGGGCCGAGGCGGCGCTGGCCCTGACCGGCGCGCTGCGGCTGGCGCGCGGCGACCGCGGCGCGCTCGCCTGCTTCAACGCGACCGAGGACGGGTTCTGGCACTCGTTCCGCGCCGCGGTGCTGTGCTACCCGATGTTTGTGCTGCTGCTGGTCTTTCCGGTCGAGATCGGGACTGTTGAGGAAGGCCATTCGTGGTCGTACTTCATCGTCGAGACGATCCGTTTCGTCATCGCCTGGACCGCGTTTCCGCTGGTCGCGTTGCCGCTTTCCGGCTGGCTCGGCCGCGGCGACCGCTTCCTGCTGTTCATGACCGTCTACAATTGGTGCCAGGTGCCGCAGACGGTGGCGTTCACCGCGGTGACGCTGCTCGGCGCAGTGGGGGCGCTGCCGCCCGAGGGAGTGCTGCTCGGCGACCTCGTCGTCGGCATCGGCTCGCTGGTCTACGAATGGTACGTGTCGCGGGTGGCGCTGGCTATCAGCGGCCCACAGGCGGGGCTGGTGATCCTCATCGACGTGATCCTCGCCACCGCGCTAAGCCACGTCGCCACGACGCTTTATTGAGCCTCGACCGGGGGGTAGGGCTTGGTTGTCATCCAACTACCGGGGCGTTAGCATCCCCTCGCAACCCCACCGAGGGAGGGCGCGATGACGGACAACCCAGTCGACGGCAGCAATCTCCCCACGATCCTCAATTTCATATCCGCCGCCGCTGGACTCGGCACCGCCGCGATCGGCCTGGTCGACGCATCCAAGGCGTTTTGCGGCGGGCAGTCGAATTTCGGCTTCGGCTTTATCAAAACGGCGATCGAGCGCTTTCTGCCCGCCGTCGACGACGGGCCGCAGGCCTTTGGCAAGGCGGATATCCTGCGCACCCTGAAATCGAACTGGATCAACGGCGTTCCCGCCGCCGATCAGAAGGCCAAGGCCCGGGCGATGATCCACCTGCGGTTGACCCGGGGCGACGCCCCCGCCTTGGCCGCGCTGGCCGGGGTGAAGCCGGAGGTGCTGACCTCGGTGGCGCAAAAGGCGATGACCGGCGACGATGTGACCAAGGCCGAGATCGCCGTGCTCGGGCAGTTCGACGCGGTGCTTGCCGCCGTCCTCGACGAGGCGTACGAGCGCGCGGATCAGCGTTACCGCAACACCGCCAAGCTTCTCGCGGTGGTGGTGGCGATGGTGCTTGCCGTAGGCGCGGCCTGGTTGATCCAAGCGCCGCCCGCGCTGGGAGCGCCTCCGCCTCCGCCGTATTTAGGCAGCGGGAGGTTTTGGCTGGCGGTGCTGGTGGGCCTGGTCTCGGCGCCGCTCGCCCCGGTCGCCAAGGATCTGGCGACCTCGCTGCAGAATGCGATCTCCGCAGTTCGCGCGGCTAAGCTGTAGCCATGCCGCCGACTTATTTGCTCAACTTCCGCGCGCAGGGGGTCGGCGGGCCGGTGATCGACCCCTATCTTCTGGCCGCTGACGGTTCGACGGCGCCGCCGACGATATCGGTGGTGCCGTGGGCGCAAGTGCTTGGAATTGTTCGCGGTAAGAACATCCTGTTCGTCACCCACGGCTTTAACGTCTCGTATGAGGGCGGGACTGTCGCGCTCGACGCGTTCGCGCGTTACCTCGGCTTGTCCGGCCCTTACGTGTTTATCGGGATGTTGTGGCCGGGCGACGCCTCGATCCCGATCATCGACTACCCGTTCGAGGGCGCCCCGGCGATGGATAGCGGCCGCCGGCTTGCCGCGTTCTGCAACACATGGTGCGCCGGCGCGCAAAGCCTGTCCTTCGCCTCGCACAGCCTCGGCGCCCGCCTGGTGCTGCAAGCGATCGCCGGGCTGACCCGCCGCGTCCATTCGCTGACCGTGATGGCAGGCGCGATCAACCGTGACTGCCTGACCACCCAGTATGCGAGCGCGGCCGCCAAATGCGACCGCGTGGCGGTGCTGGCTTCGCACAACGACAACGTGCTGAAGCTCTCCTATCCGGTCGGCGACCTCATCGCCGATGCGGTCTACCAGGACCACTCGCTGCAAGCCGCGCTCGGCTATGCCGGGCCGCCGACGCCGACCTCGGTCGAGACGCCGTGGCAGAGTGCCGACGGCGAAGGCTACGGCCACGGCGATTACTTGCCGGAGGCCGGTAAGACCAGATGGCTGTGGCCGGCGGATTTCGTCAGGCGGAATTTTCTCGGTCAGCCGCCGATCTGGCCGCGGTAGCGGACTTCGACCAGATACAACCCCTCGGGCGGCGCGGTCGGGCCGCCGGCGCGGCGGTCGCGGGCGGCGAGCGCGGTGGCGACATC
>JBBRPG010000114.1:0-12687 GCA_038228485.1 Alphaproteobacteria bacterium | reverse complement strand
TGGTTTGCACCGCCCGTCATTGCGAGGAGCGCGCAGCGCGACGCGGCAATCTCGTGCCCAAAAGGGCGAAGACGGATCGAGATTGCTTCGCTACGCTCGCAATGACGATTCAGGGGGAGGGACGCCGATGAAATACGATCTGCTGCTGACTGGCGGCGATGTGCTCGACCCGGCGGGCGGGCTCAAGGGCCGCATGGATATCGGCATCGCCGGCGGCAAGATCGTCGAGGTCGGCGCGAACCTGCCGCACAATGAGGCGCGGCGCACGATCAGCGCCAAGGGCCGCATCGTTACCCCGGGCCTCATCGACATTCACGCGCATGTCTTCGTCAATGCGCACGACATGGGCCACCGCACCGACCATTTCTGCCGGGCGAGCGGGGTCACCACTTTGTGCGACGCCGGCAGCACCGGCTCGGCGAATTTCGCCGGCCTCCGGCATATGCTCGACACCGGGGTGCATACCCGCGTGCGGGCGTTCGTGAACCTGTCGGCGATCGGCATCACCGGCACCTCGGGCGGCGGCGAGCTGTCGCATTTTCCCTATGCCGACCCGGAAGGCTGCGCCCGCACGATCAGCGAGAACCCCGACCTGGCGATCGGGGTCAAGCTGCGCTATGGCCCGAACCTGGTGTGGGAATACACCACCGAGCCGGTGAAGATGGCGCGCAAGACCGCGGCCATGTGCGGGGTGCCGCTGATGATCCACATCACCGACTCGCCGATTCCGCTCCCCGACATCCTCGCCGAGATGGCGCCGGGCGACATCATCACCCACTGCTACCACGGCCGCGCCCACGGCATCATGGGCCAGGAAAAAGAGCTCCTGCTCAAGGAAGTGGTCGAGGCGCAGCGCCACGGCATCATCTTCGACTGCGCCCATGGCCGAAACCATTTCAGCTTCCGCATGATCGAGAAGGCGCTCGACCAGGGGTTCCTGCCCGACACGATCTCGACCGATCTGACCATGACCAGCGCCACCTACGGGCCGGTGTGGGACTTGTTGACGACAATGTCGAAGCTGCTGCATTTCGGCATGTCGCTCGACGATCTGGTGGCGCGCGCCACCGCGGCGCCGGCTAAGATTTTGGGCTATGAGGGCACGGTCGGCACCTTGCAGCCCGGCGCCAACGCCGACATCGCGGTCCTGGAATTACGCGACGGCAATTTCGACCTCACCGACAGCGAGGGCAGCACCGTCACCGCCAAGCGCCGGCTGCTCGCCCAGATGACCGTGCGCGACGGCCGCGTTTGGTACGAGCGGCCGGCGGAATAGAGCGCAAGATCACAAATTTACCGCGCTTCCCGGCGCAAGTCGGGATCCACCTATCCACCTATCGAGCGGCTGAAAAGTGGGTCCCGGCTTGCGCCAAGAAATAGGGAGGTCGCCACTTTGATGAGCCTCGACGACTCGCCAACCCTGGCACGCATCCGTGCAACGGGCGTGCTGCGGGTCGGCACCACCGGCGACTACACGCCGTTCAGCCTGCTGCAGCCGGACGGCGGCTACGCCGGCGCCGACATCGACATGGCGCAGGATTTGGCGGCGCGGCTTGGGGTGCGCATCGAGTGGGTGCCGACGGTTTGGATCGACCTGCTCGACGATTTCCTCGCCGGCCGGTTCGACATCGCGATGGGCGGGGTCACGGTCAACCCGGCGCGGGCCGAGAAAGCGTTCTTATCGCTGCCGACCTTTGTCGACGGCAAGCGGCCGCTGTGCCGCGTCGAGGACCGCGACCGCTTTACCAGCGTCGCCGCGATCGATCGGTCCGGGGTGCGCGTGATCGCCAACCCCGGTTCCGCCAACGAAGCCTTCGCCAAGGCCAATTTCCCGCATGCAGAGGTGACCATTCACCCCGACAACACGACCGTATTCCTGGAGATCGTCGCCGGCCGCGCCGATGTGATGGTGACCGACGGGCTCGAGGCCGACCACCAGGCGGCGCTCCACCCGGAATTGTGCGCGGTGCCGGTGGCGCCGTTCACGCGCCTCGAAAAGGCTTACATGTTCGCCCGCGACCCGGCGATGAAGGCATATATCGACGCGTGGCTCGCGGCCGCCTTCTCAAGCGGCCAATGGCAAGCGGCGCTGGATCGGGCGATGGCGGCTCACGACCCCGCACGCGGGTGAGTGGGGGCGGTTGCGGTGACCGTATCGCCCGTCGTGAAGCTCTGGTCGAGCGGGCCCGCCGCCACGCGCTGGTCGGACTGCGGGATAGAGGCCTTTTGCGCCTGGTGCTGCTCGACTTGCGCTTGGTGCTGCTCGACGTTGTTCCAGCTGACGGCAACGGCGAGACCGCAGACGCCCAGAACAAAGAAAATCCCGAACAAATCGGCAGGGCGCGACCATAGGGCGGTGGTCAGCACGACGATCACGGCAAGGCCGATACAAAGACCAACGATCATCATGAGTGTCATGGCATTTACCTTCGTTAACGCCGGTCACCTAAAACGGCGGCGACGCCACCCGGTTCCCGCATGCCCGGTTCCCGCATGAAAGCCGCTGCGCCAACGCCGACATCGCCCTCCTGGAATTGCGCGACGGCAATTTCGAGCTCACCGACAGCGAGGGCAGCACCGTCCCCGCCAAGCGCCGGCTGCTCGCCCAGATGACCCTGCGACGGCCGCGTCTGGTACGAGCGGCCGGGGGAGTAGTGCGGCGCCTCGATTGGGGTCCTGTTCGTCCGCCGCGCCGATATCCATTGCGCTGGCGCGCAACGCTAGAATACAACCAGTCCTTTAGCGACCGAACCGCACCGCGGCCGGGCGACACAAAACGTGAGCATTGCGACGTATTGTGACAGTTCCCCGGTCGGAGAACCTTGAGTCTGAGGCGGCGGCTGTAGAGCTGACGTCGCTCTTCTCTCCCTCAGCCGTCGCCAGACGTGTCGCTTCCCGGCCCGGCCGTCGCCTGCCTTCCCGCGTGCCCGGACTCATCGCGTTCGCCGTGGCGGTGACGATGCTCGCGGCGACGCTCGCCATAGCCTTCGAGCGAGATCTCGTCGGTACGCTGACCCTGCATGGCTGGGGCCGCACTTTGCAGGGTATCGGCGCCGCGATGACCGAGCAGCGTTGCGGGATCAGCGGCTTCGTCATCGACAAAAAACTGGATACGGCGCTGCGCCAGGGTGGCTTTACCGACAATATCGGCCTGCTCGGTTTGCTTGGCGCCAGTTTTCCGCAAAATTTGCAGGATCGTAATTTGCTTGAGCGCGCATTGGGCGTCGCGCAAACCACCCCATGCAGCGCAACGGCGGCACAACCCAACACAGCCGGCCGCTACCCCGAACTGCTCGGTTTCAACGGCGAGGACGCCGGCCTCACTTCCTACACGCGGCTTGCCTTCAGCCTGTTCGGAACAACCATACCGGCATTGACCTATACCTATTTCGCAATTGTCCTAGCAAGTCTCGGTTTGTTCGCGGTCAGCCACGGGCGCAATCGAGGAGCGATGGTCGCCGCAGCCCTGTTGACGGTCGCCGTATTTCTGGTGGTCTGCTCCATTTTGTTCAATTTCGTGATCCCGGCACCGTTCAACAGCTCCGGCATAGACCTGAAGGATCCGCGGTTTCTTGGCACGATTGCGGCATTTCCGATGCTGCATCTCATCGTCGCATGGCTGCGGCCCGACCATCGCCTGGGAATTCGCGATTATGTCGTCCTCTGTCTCCAGTTCATGATTTTGGCATTCGCGCTGCACATCCGGACACCGGTCGCATGGACCTTGCTGGCCTTGCCGGTGCTGTGGGGCGTCCTCGCCTGGGCGACAAGCCGGCGTGCCGGCGGCCGCATGCCGCGTCTCCGCGGGTCGCTTTCGCTGCAGTCGCTCTTTTTGCTTGCGATGGCATGCGCGATGCCTGTCGCCGCGGAAATCGTCATCGACCGGTCGCAGCACCCGTTTTACAGGGCGCAGGGGGACCTCGCGCGTCACACCTTCTGGGACGGGGCGCTGCAGTCACTCGAATACAATCCCGAATGGAAAGCCAAGTACGCCGCCTCGGTGAACGGCGCGACCGGCGACGAACTGCCGCTCGCCGCCGTGCGTATCGCGATTGCGCGTCTGCCGGCCGACCAGCAGCCGCTCTATCTGGACACGGCCGGCAACCCCACCCGGCTTGCCTATGAGCAATTTTCCCGGCGCATCTTTACCGATTTCCTGGTGCAGGACCCAGCGTTCGTCCTGCGCACATTTTTCGTGGTGAAGCCGCAGCTGATATTGCTCCGGGAAAAGTCCATGTATCGCTCTCTAGGTGCCGGGCTCGACGGTTGGCATTTATTGTTGCCGATCGCCGTGCTGTCGTTACTGGGCTGGCTGGTGGGACGCGACCGCCAGGCGCTGCGACTGCTGTGGGGGGTCGCGGGCTCGGCACTATTATGCGCCGTGATCGCCTGGTTGCCGAACTGGTTAGTTACAGTCAACGAACTGGTGATGTTCGACAATTTTACGTGGGGTTTGTTGTTTCTGTGTCTCGTCCCGGTGTTGTTGGCCGCGACGATCGGGCAACGGTTGCAACGAAAGTTGCCAATTCAGACAACGTTTCGCGTGTTGCCGGGCCCCCGCCCCGACCGCAAAATCACCGGTCGTGGCGCTGCGCTTCCCTATCACCGGCATGTGAAAACCGATATGCGCGTGCGCTACGAGGGCCCCGCAGAGTAAGACCGGCCGGTCCGGTTTGGAGCCCCGGCGGCGGGTTGGCGGTATCTAGAAGCGGGAGCGGCGCATCCGACGGCTTCTGCTCGGCGGGCTCCGCTTCGCTGCCAGGAACGACAAGCGGATACGCTAAAGCCGATATCGGCAATTTCGAGAGGTTGCCGTCAACACGGGATCATGAACTCCGATGTCCGAATGTGGCCCGCCGTACTGGCGGCGATCTGCGGCAGCGTCATGGTCGGGTTCATGCCGATCGCGGCGCTGCATCTCTACGCCGACGGGTTGAGCGCGCCGTCGATGCTGTTGTGGCGCTATGCGATCGCCTTGCCGGCGCTGGCGATCGCGGCGGCGTCGGTGCGGCTCGATATCGTCGCCGCCTGGCGTCGCGGCGGCGGCAAGATCGTGCTGGTCGGGGCGACGCTCGGCGCCGGGCAGACCCTGTGCTTTTGGGAGAGCATCCGGACGCTCGACACCAGCATCGCGGTCTTGCTGTTCTACACCTATCCGGTGCTGACCCTGGCGCTCGACCGGATCCTGTTCAAACGGCCGATGCGGGCGACGCCGCTGTTCTGCGTCGCAATCATTCTCGCCGGGGCGGCGCTGGTGACGCTTCCCGGGCTGCGTGGCGGCAGCCTGGCGGTCGAGGGGCTGCTGTGGGCATTGCCGGCGCCGCTGGTTTACGCGCTCTACCTCGCCGCCAATTCGGTGCTGCTGCGCAATCAGCCGCCGCTCGCCGGCGCCATCGGCATCTATCTCGGGCTGGCGGTCAGCTTTGCCGCGGCGAGCCTCTATGGCGGGCTCGACGTCCCGGCCGAGGCGAGCACCTGGGTGTTGATTATCGCGGTCGCGTTGGGGCCGGGGGCGCTGACGATCACCTTGTTTTCGTACAGCGTCCCGCGCTTGGGCCCGTCGAGTTATGCGATCATCGCCAACCTCGAACTGGTGACGGTGGTCGCGGTCGGGGTCACATTGCTCGGCGAGCCGATCACCCCCGAGCGCGCCGCCGGCGGACTGCTGATCGTCGCGGGGATCGTCGGCTACGGCCTACTGCGCAAACCGGAGGCCGTCCCGGCCCCGGTGCCCGTCATTGCCAGCGAAGCACCGTAGCGCCGTAGGATGGGTTGAGCGACGCGATACCCATCGAATTTCGACGCAGCAATGGGTTTCGCCAGTTCAACCCATCCTACGAGTTTAGCGGCGACTTTTCTTACGCCGCCTTCAGCAGGCCGCGCAGGACGTATTGCAGGATGCCGCCGTGGCGGAAATATTCGACCTCGTCGAGCGTGTCGATGCGGCAGGTCAGCGGCACCGAGCGGGCGCCGCCGTCGGCATCATGGATCGTCAGGGTCAAATCCATGCGCGGTTTGAGGCCGGCGGCGGCGCCGGTAATGTCAAGCGTTTCGGTCCCGGTCAGCTTCAGGGTCTGGCGGGTGACGCCTTCCTTGAACTGCAGCGGCAGTACGCCCATCCCGACCAGGTTCGAGCGGTGGATGCGCTCGAAGCTCTCGACGATCACCGCCTTGACCCCGAGCAGCAGTGTGCCCTTGGCGGCCCAGTCGCGCGACGAGCCGGTGCCGTATTCCTTGCCGCCGAAGATCACCAGCGGCACGCCGCGCTTTTGGTATTCCATCGCCGCGTCGTAGATCGGCATCACCGTGCCGTCGGGCTGCAGCTTGGTCATGCCGCCCTCGACCCCCGGCACCATCTCGTTCTTGATGCGGATGTTGGCGAAGGTGCCGCGCGCCATCACGTTGTGGTTGCCGCGCCGCGCGCCGTAGGTGTTGAAGTCGCTCGGCCGCACCTGATAGCTGATCAGGAAGTCGCCGGCCGGGCTGTCGGTCTTGATGCTGCCGGCGGGCGAGATGTGGTCGGTGGTGATGCTGTCGCCAAAGATCGCCAGTTCGCGCGCGCCGGCGACATCCTTCACCGGCCCCGGCTCCTTGGGCATGTTCTCGAAATAGGGCGGCAGCGCGAGATAGGTCGAGCTGTCCTGGAAATCGTAGGTCATGCCGCCGCCGCCGGTGACCGCACGCCATTCCGGCGGCCCCTCGAAGACATTGCCGTAGCGGCTCTTGAAGCTGTCGCGCTGCACCGCGCTGCGCACGGTGTCGGCGACCTCCTGGTTGGACGGCCAGATATCACGCAGATAGACCGGCTTGCCGTCGCGGTCCTCGCCGAGCGGCTCGGTGGCGAGGTCGGTGCGCACGGTGCCGGCGAGCGCGTAGGCGACCACCAGCGGCGGCGAGGCAAGGTAGTTGGCCCGCACCAGCGCATGGATGCGGCCCTCGAAATTGCGGTTGCCGGAGAGCACCGCGGCGACCGCGAGATCGCCGTCCTCGATCGCCTCGGCGATCGGCTCGGGCAGCGGCCCCGAATTGCCGATGCAGGTGGTGCAGCCATAACCGACGAGGTTGAAGCCGAGCGTGTCGAGATGCTCCTGCAGCCCGGCGGCGGCGTAATAGTCGCTGACCACCTGGCTGCCGGGCGCAAGGCTGGTCTTGACCCAGGGCTTGACCTTGAGGCCCCGCTCCGCCGCCTTTTTGGCGACCAGACCGGCGGCGAGCATCACGCTGGGGTTCGAGGTGTTGGTGCACGAGGTGATCGCGGCGATCACCACGTCGCCGTCAGGCAGCTGGTAGTCGACGCCGGCGACCTTTTGCGAGCGCGCCGCGGTGATGCCGGGCGCGAGGCGCGGCAGCTCGGTATCGAACGCCGTGCCGGTATCGGACAGCGCCACCCGATCCTGCGGCCGGCGCGGGCCGGCCAGCGACGGCTCGACCGTGCCGAGATCGAGGTCGAGCGTATCGGTGAACACCGGGTCGGGGGTCGATGCGTCGCGCCACAGGCCCTGCGCCCTGGCATAAGCCTCGACCAGCTTGACCCGCGCCGGGTCGCGGGCGCTGAGGGTCAGGTAGCGGATCGTCTCGGCGTCGATCGGGAAGAAACCGCAGGTCGCGCCGTATTCAGGCGCCATGTTGCCGATCGTCGCGCGGTCGGCAAGCGCCAGCTCGGCGATACCGGGGCCGAAAAACTCGACAAACCGTCCGACGACGCCGCGCCGGCGCAGCATCTGGGTCACGGTCAACACCAGGTCGGTCGCGGTCGCGCCTTCGCGCAATTTGCCGGTGAGGCGCATGCCGACGACCTCGGGGATCAGCATCGACAGCGGCTGGCCGAGCATCGCCGCCTCGGCCTCGATGCCGCCGACCCCCCAGCCGAGCACGGCGAGGCCGTTGACCATCGTCGTGTGGCTGTCGGTGCCGACCAGCGTATCGGGATAGGCGATGGTTTTGCCGGCTTCGTCGGTGGTCCACACCACCTGCGACAGATATTCGAGATTGACCTGATGGCAGATGCCGGTGCCGGGCGGCACCAGCCGGAAATTCTCGAACGAATCCTGGCCCCAGCGCAGAAAGCGGTAGCGCTCGCCGTTGCGCTCGAACTCGGTCTTGACGTTGGCGGCAAAGGCGGCGGCGTTGCCGAAATTGTCGATCTGCACCGAATGGTCGATCACCAAGTCGACCGGCGACAGCGGGTTGATCTTTTTCGGGTCGCCGCCCAGATCGACCATCGCCTGGCGCATCGCCGCGAGGTCGACCACCGCCGGCACGCCGGTCAGATCCTGCATCAGCACGCGGGCCGGGCGGAACGCGATTTCGCGGTCCGAGCTCTTGGTGTTGACCCAGGCGCCCAGCGCCTTGATGTCGTCGACCGTGACGGTGCGGCCGTTTTCCAGCCGCACCAGGTTCTCGAGCAATATCTTCAGCGAGAACGGCAGGCGCGACACATCGCCGAGCCCCGCCGCCTGAGCCGCGGCGTCGAGGCTGAAATAATCGTAACTCTTGCCGTCGACGGTGAGGGTGCGGCGGGTCTTGAGGCTGTCGTTACCGATGACGCTCACGGAAATCTCCTGTCGAAGGCAGGCTGTGGAGGATTGGCGGCTACGATAGCGCTCCGCGCCCCACGATCAAGCCAGGCAAACGCGCTTCAGGGCCGCACCGCGGCGCAGATCGCCAGCGGGTAGGCGTAATGGATGGCCTCGCCGTCGAGCCGCACCGGGATGCCGAGGCTGTCGTCGCTCGCCGAGGCCTTGAACATGCCGGTGATTTTTACGTCGTCGCCCGGGTTCGGGTACGAGCGCGCCAGCAAATTGCTCACCACATCGCGCAATTCGGAAAAGCCGACCCGCGGCTCGCCGAGGCCGGCGGCGGCGAACAGCGCCTTCATCTCGCTCAGCGGCAAGGCGCGGGTATGCGACGGGTCGCGCAACAGTTCGAGCCGGTTGAACGCCGCGGCCTTGGCCGTGTCCTCGGACGGGCAGCTGTCGACGACGACGATGCGCCCGCCCGGCGCGCAGACCCGCACCATCTCGCGCAGCACCGCCAGCGGGTCGAGGAAATGATGGAACGAGAACCGGGTGGCGACGATGGTGAAGGCCCCGTCGGCATAGGGCAGCGTCGTCACGTCGCCCTGGTCCCAGCTGGTGTTCGTCAGCCCCTTTTCCGCCGCCGTCTGGCGCGCCCGGTCGAGCATCGCCGGGGTCACGTCGATCCCGGTGGCGTGGCCCACATGCGGCGCGAAGGCGGTGGCGACCAGCCCGCCGCCGCAGGCAACGTCGAGCACCCGGTCGTCGGAGCCGGGGCTGGCCGCGTCGACGATCGCCCGCAGCGCATCCTCGTTCTTGATCGGCGCTGCGGTATTGAAGACGGTGGCCTGGCGGGTGAACTGATCGCGGATCAACGCATCGTGGCTGGCGTCGGTCATGGTGCTACTCCCAAGAGGCGCGCGCGGCCGCGCTCGGTCAGCGCCACCATACCATCAGCGGCGCAGGCCACCAGATCGTCGCTGAGCGCGTCCTCCCAGGCGCAGTTGAGCGGGCAGGTGCTGCTCCACGCGGCGCGCACTTCGGCGATGCGGCGCGGCCGCACATCGACCCAGTCGAGAAACTGCACGAGCAGGAATTTCGCTTCGCTGGCCATCGCTTTCCCCGAACAGTCCGCTCCCGGCGATGTTGAGATGACCGGAGGGCAATGTCCAATATATCGAAGGCGGTTTTTTGATATGATCACCATATGGAGCTGCGCCACCTCCGATACTTCGTCGCGGTCGCCGAGGAGGGTCACGTCACCCGCGCGGCCGAGCGGCTGGGCATCCAGCAGCCGCCGCTGAGCCAACAAATCCAGGCGCTGGAACGCGAGCTCGACGTGCAGCTGTTCCGCCGCAAGCCGCGCGGGGTCGAGCTGACCCCGGCCGGCCGCGCCTTGTTCGACGAGGCCAAGGCGATCCTGGCCCGCGCCGCCGAAGCGGTCGCCGTGACCAAGCGGGCGGCGCGCGGCGAGGCCGGGCGGATCGGGCTGGGCTTTACCAGCTCGGCTTCGTTCCACCCGTTCGTGCCGCGGGCGATCCGCGCGTTTCGCGACACGCACCCGCTGGTCGCCTTCACCCTCGAGGAAAGCGGCTCGACCGAGCTGGTCGAGGCGTTGCGCGCGGAAACGATCGACGCCGCCTTTGTCCGCTCGCCGATCGGCGCGATCGCGGAGCTGACGGTGCATCCGCTGCTCGACGAGCCGATGGTGGTGGCGCTGCCCGGTGGGCACAGACTGGCCGGCCCCGCCGCGCCGCTGGCATTGGCGGCGCTGGCCGGCGACACCTTCATCCTCTACCGCCGCCCGGTCGGGCCGGGGCTGCACGACGCGATCATCGCCGCGTGCGACCGCGCCGGGTTCAGCCCCACGATCGGCCAGGAGGCGCCGCGCATGCTGTCGACGCTGAGCCTCGTCGCCGCCGGGCTCGGCGTGTCGCTGGTGCCGGCATCGATGAGCCGGCTCGAAGCCGAGGGCGTGGTCTATCGGGCGCTGCATCCCTTGGCGCAGTTGACGGCGCCGCTCAACCTGGCTCACCGCCGCGGCGAAACCTCGGCCGCGGTGCGCGGGTTCATCGCCCTGGTGCAGCGCGCGAATGGAACGCGGGCGTCCCAGTTTTGACAGCCGTGCCCATTAGGCCCATAAAATCCCATGCCAGACGGTCGGATGGCCGCTCTTTGCCCGGGGTCAGACCTAGGCGGGGAGAGGAAAGTCCGGGCTCCACGGAGGCACGGTGCCGGTTAACGGCCGGCGGGGGCGACCCTAGGGATAGTGCCACAGAAAACACACCGCCGAACGCGTCCTCGGACGCGTGGCAAGGGTGAAATGGTGCGGTAAGAGCGCACCGCGTTGTCAGCAATGACAACGGCAGGGAAAACCCCACCGGGAGCAAGACCAAGTAGGAGCGGCAGGCACAGCCTCAAAAACTGTGCCGGGAGGGCCTTCGCGCCGCCGCTCGGGTCGGTCGCGGGAGGCGTTCGGCGACGAACGTCCCAGATGAATGGCCATCTCCGCCGTACGGGAGCAATCCCCCGCGGCGGGACAGAACCCGGCTTACAGACCGTCTGGCATATTTTCCTATTCAACCTAAAGTGAACAAATAGAGAACGGGGGTTTCCGCAATACTGTGGCGGATGTGCTCTAGACTACATCGTGTGCCGACAGCCCCGATTCATGCCGAACATTTTGAATCACGACGAATTCTGTGCCTTTATTGCATTCGCGACTTGACGGCCCATTTTATCCCATGTTATCCCATTGTCACCCAAGGGCGCGCGCTGGTGTTGGGGGGAACTCACCAGCGCAACCGGGCCCGCCCCTTGCCGGGCGTCATTGGGTGAGCGTTGGGGGAAGTGAGTGGAACTTTTCTTGTCCACTTTCGTGAATAGGGTCGACCGCAAGGGGCGCGTTTCTGTGCCGGCGACCTTTCGCTCCACACTGGCAACCCACCGCCACCCCAACCAGGTGGTGCTGATCCCCTCCTTCAAGTATCAGGCAATCGACGGCACCGGCAGCGACCACCTCAACGAAATGATGGAGGGTTTGAATACTCTCGACCAGTATTCGCAGCGACGCGACGACATGGCGTTGCTTTTTGCCGACTCGCGCTCGCTGACCCTCGACGGCGAAGGCCGAATCGTCCTCCCCGACGACCTCAAAGGCCACGCGGATATCGCCGACGAAGTGGCCTTTGTCGGCCTCGGCACGACCTTCCAGCTGTGGCAGCCGAAAAACTTTGCCGCCCACCGCGCCGACGCCTTGCAACGGGCGCGCAGCGGCGGCGCCACCTTGCCGCCGGCCGGCGGCGCCCGCTAGCGGCGATGACGGAAACCGCGCCCCATATCCCCGTATTGGCCGACGCGGTTCTGGCCGCGCTCAGTCCGCGCGACGACGCGGTCTATGTCGACGCGACCTTTGGCGCCGGCGGCTATAGCGAGGCGATCCTCGGCGCCGCGCGCTGCCGCGTGTTCGGCATCGACCGCGACCCCGACGCGGTCAAGCGCGGCGAGGCGCTGGCGGCGAAGCACGGCGGCCGCCTGACTTTGATCGCCGGCCCGTTCGGCGACATGGACCGGCTGCTCGGGCCGTTCCGGCCGGGGCCGATCGCCGGCATCGCCTTCGACCTCGGCGTCTCGTCGATGCAGCTCGACGAAGCCGAGCGCGGGTTTTCGTTCCGCCAGGACGGACCGCTCGACATGCGGATGAGCCGCGAGGGCGCGACCGCCGCCGATCTGATCGCCCGCCTGCCGGAGCGCGAGCTGGGCGCGCTGATCCGCGCGCTGGGCGAAGAGAAATTCGCCGGCCGCGTCGCCCGCGCCATCGCCGCCGCGCAGCGCCGCCGGCCGCTCGCCACCACCGGCGAGCTGGCCGACGTGGTGCGCGCCGCGATACCGCGCCGCGAACCGGGCCTTGACTCGGCGACCCGCACGTTCCAGGCGCTGCGCATCGCGGTCAACGACGAGCTCGGCGAATTGGATCGCGGGCTCGCCGCCGCCGAGCGGCTGCTGATGCCGGGCGGACGGTTGGCGGTGGTGTCGTTCCATTCGCTCGAAGACGCCCGGGTCAAATCCTTTCTGCGCCGGCGAAGCGAGGCCGAGCGCGGCTCGCGGCACCTGCCGCCGCGGGCCGCCGGGCCGGCGCCGAGCTTTACCTTGATCTCGCGCCGGCCGGTGC
>JBBRPG010000113.1:0-12727 GCA_038228485.1 Alphaproteobacteria bacterium | reverse complement strand
TTCCGCTACAGCCGCATCAACAATCCGACGACCGACGTGCTCGACCGCCGGGTGGCGCTGCTCGAGGGCGGGGTCGGCGCGCTGTGCGTGGCCTCGGGCCAGGCGGCGCTGCATTATTCGGTGCTGAACCTGACCGAGGCCGGGACCAACCTCGTCTCGGTGCCGCAGCTTTACGGCACCACCCACACGCTGTTCGCGCATCTGCTGCCGAGCTTCGGCATCGAGGTGCGGTTCGCCAAGTCCGACCATCCCGCCGATATCCAGCCGCTGATCGACGACGCCACGCGCGGCGTCTTTTGCGAGAGCGTCGGCAACCCGGCCGGCAATATCTGCGACATCGAGGCGTTGGCCAAGGTGGCGCATGCCGGGGGCGTTCCGCTCGTCGTCGACAACACCGTGGCGACGCCGATCCTGCTGCGCCCGATCGACTACGGCGCCGATATCGTGGTGCATTCGCTGACCAAGTTCATGGGCGGGCACGGCACGACCCTGGGTGGCGCGATTGTCGACAGCGGCAGGTTCCCCTGGAAGCAGCACGCCGCCCGCTTCCGCCAATTCTGCGAGCCGGACCTTTCCTATCACGGGCTTGTCTACGCCGACCATTTCGGGCCGAGCGCGTATATCGTCCGCTGCCGCAGCGTCTATCAACGGACCACCGGATCGGTGCTGTCGCCGATGAGCGCGTTCCTGCTGCTGCAGGGCATCGAGACCGTCGCGCTGCGGGTCGAGCGCCATGTCGAGAATGGCCGCCGCGTCGCCGAATTCCTGCGCGGCGACAAGCGTGTAGCCTGGGTCAATTATGCCGGCTTTCCCGACAGCCCGTACCACGCGCTGGCCGAGAAATACCTCGGCGGCAAGGCGTGTTCGCTGCTGACGTTTGGCGCCGAGGGCGGCTACGCGGGCGGCACGCGGTTCTACGACGCTTTGAAACTCGTCAAACGGTTGGTCAACCTCGGCGACGCCAAGTCGCTCGCCTGCCACCCGGCCTCGACCACGCACCGGCAGATGCCCGCGGCCGACCAGATCAAGGCCGGGGTGACCCCAGAGATGATCCGGCTCAGCATCGGCATCGAGCATGTCGACGACATCATCGCCGACCTCGATCAGGCGCTCGACAGCGCTGCGCGAAGCTGATGCCGCTCGTCACCGCTCTTCGCCCGACACGAGACCCCGCCCCCGGCGACGGCGGCGCGCCGATCGTCGTCGGGCTGGTCAACAACATGCCGGACGCCGCCCTGCGCACGACCGAGTGGCAGGTGCGCGACCTGCTGACGCGCGCCGCGGGTAAGTCCGCCATCACCCTGCGGATATTCTCGCTGCCCGAGGTGCCGCGCTCGGATATCGGCCAGGCGCATGTCAGCGAATTTCACGAGCCGATCGCGGCGCTGTGGAACAGCGATGTCGCCGGCCTCATCGTCACCGGCACCGAGCCCAAGACCCCGTCCTTTGAGGATGAGCCGTATTGGCCCTCGCTGTCGCGCCTGGTCGATTGGGCGGAAGAGCATACCGTCTCGACGATCTGGTCGTGTCTGGCCTCGCACGCGGCAGCGTATCGGCTCGACGGCATCGAGCGAGAGCCGCTCGACAAGAAGATGTTTGGCGTCTTCGATTGCGACAAGGCAGCCGACCACCCGCTGGTCGACGGCGCGGAGCGCTGGTGCGTCCCGCATTCGCGCTTCAACACGGTGCCGGAAGCGGTGCTGGAGCGCGCCGGCTACCGCATCCTGTCGCGCTCGCTCGAGGCGGGGGTCGACATGTTCATCAAGGAGCGCAATAGCCTCTTCGTCTTTCTGCAAGGCCATCCGGAATACGATGCAACGGCGCTCTTTGGCGAGTACCGGCGCGACGTGCGGCGGTTCCTTGCCGGCGAGCGTGAGGGTTATCCGGAGCTGCCGCAGGGCTATTTTACCGATGCGGCGGTGGCCGAGCTGCTGGGCTTCCGCGAGCGGGCGGTGCAGCGGCCCGGCTCGGTCCTGCTCGAAGAATTTCCCGCCGAGAGCGTCGGCCGGCAATTGACCGCGCCGTGGCGCGACGCGGCGACCCGGCTGTACGCCAATTGGCTGACCTATCTGCGCGACCGGCGCGCGGCGCAGGCCGGCGAGGCGCAGCCGCCGGTTTCGCCGGCGCTGCCGCGCCGCCGCCGCAACGCGGCCTACGCCTAGTTAATGGCCGATCGTTCTGCCTCGATCGTGCCGGTGGGAGCCGGCGCGCCGCTGTTTCCGGGCCGAGCCGAGCGCGAGCATCACGAAGACCGGCTGACGCAGGCGCTGCTCGCCGCCGCCGACCGCGTCGCGCAAGGGTCGGTCGCCCCGACCCTCGACCTCGATCGATTCAAGCGCGAGCTGGCCGAGTTCGATTTCGCCCGGCCGCAATCGCTGGACGGGCTGCTGTCCTGGGCCATCGGCCAGCTCGAGACCGGCGTCACCCAGATGACGCATCCGCGCTACTTCGGCCTGTTCAACCCGGCGCCGGCCTTTCCGGCGCAATGCGCCGACCGCATCGCCGCGGCGTTCAATCCGCAGCTGGCGACGGCGACGACCTCGCCTGCCGCGGTCGAGATCGAGGCGCATGTGATCCGCGAGGTTGCTCGGCGCGCCGGGCTGCCGCCGGAGACCGCCGGCCACTTCACCACCGGCGGGGCCGAGGCCAACTATACCGCGCTGGTCTGCGCGCTGAGCCGGGCGAACCCGGATTTCGCCGACGCCGGCGCCCGCGCCTTTGCCGGCCAGCCGATCGTCTACATCTCAACGGAAAGCCATCTCGCCTGGTTCAAGATCGCGCACCAGGCCGGGATCGGCCGTGCCGCGGTGCGCCTGGTCAAGACCGATGGCGCCGGCCGTCTCGACCCTAGCGCGCTGGCGCGGACGATTGAGCTGGATCGCATGGCCGGCGACGTGCCGGTGATGCTGGTCGCGACCGCCGGCACCACCAATGCCGGCATGGTGGACCCGCTGTCGGATTGCGCGGCGATCGCACGGCGGTTCGGCCTGTGGCTGCACGTTGACGCCGCCTGGGGCGGGGCGCTGATCGCCTCGGACAAATACCGCGGCGCGCTCGCCGGAATCGAGCAAGGCGATTCGCTGACAATCGACGCGCACAAATGGTTCGCCGCGACGATGGGCTGCGGCATGTTCTTCACCCGGCATCCCGAGGTGCCGGCCGCGGTCTTCCAGGTATCGACCGGCTACATGCCCTCGCACCAGGCCGGACGCGACCCCTATCTGACCTCGATGCAATGGTCGCGGCGGTTTCTCGGGCTGCGGCTGTTTCTGTCATTGGCTGCTGCCGGGTGGGACGGCTACGCCCGGCATATCGAGCACGCGGTCGAGCTGGCGGCGCTGCTCAAGGGTCGGCTGGCCGAGCACGGCTGGCGGACGGTCAACAACTCGGCGATGGCGGTGTTGTGCATCGAGCCGCCGCCGGAATCGGACGATATGCAGGCGATCGTCGGCCGGGTGCTCGCCTCGGGCCGCGCCTGGGTGTCGACCGCCGCGTTTGAGGGACGCAAGATCATCCGCGCCTGTATCACCCACGGCGAGACCGGCGCGGCCGATGTCGATGTGCTGGTCGCGGCGCTGGAGGCGGCGCGAGTCGGTTAGCCCTCTTCTGAGCAGGGCAGCGAGCAGCGTGATTCTCACACCTTGGTCAGCTTCTCGCGTGTCGGGGTAAAAAATTTGTCGTTGACTTTGCGCTGCAACGATTGCGGATTCCTTGGCGGAGGTCGCTGTTTGGGGCAGTTTCCCGCGTGCGTTGGCGGTTTCTTAACGCGGGCGGGCGCAACCTTTGCCACATCATTTTTGGCGGAGCCGTCATGTCGGTGAGATCGGATATCGTCGCGCTGTTCAAGCAGGTGGCCGAAGAGCAGCACAAGACCCTGGTGCCGTTGACGGACGATCTGGGTCTGCTCGAATCGGGGCTCGACTCGCTGTGCTTTGCGGTGATCGTCGCCCGGCTTGAGGACGATCTCGGCGTCGACCCGTTCAGCGCCGAAGACGATGTCGGATTTCCGGTGACCGTCGGCGACTTTATCGCGCTTTACGAGCGTGCCGCCAAGGGTGTCGCCGACTGAGCGCATGTCTTCCAGGGCAACATCACTCTGGCAGTCGCTGAACGCGGCCGGACGTTTGCCGGACCGCTGGTTGTGGGGTGCCGATTCCAGTGTCAGCCTCGCGGCGCTCTGCAATGGATCGAGCCTCGGCGGGCATTTCGGCGAATTGCGCGGCGCGGCGGTGTTGCTGTCGACCCGCGACCAGCTGCCGGCGGCGCTGGCGCTGATCGAGCTCGACAGCATCGCCCGCCGGATCGTGCTGTGCCCGCCCGACGTGGCGCCGGCGCACCTGCCGGCGGTAATCGCCGCCGCTGAAATAGATATGGTGGTCGGCGACGCCGCGATGGCGGAGTTTGCCGGGGTTGGACGCTTCACCCCCTGCCGCGGCAACATCGCCTCCGCCACCCCCAATCGCGACCCGGGCGAAGCGACCGAGTGGGTGCTGCTGACCTCGGACACCACCGGTGTGCCGAAGCTGGTCGTCCATACCCTCGCCACCCTGACCGGCGCGATGACCGCCGGGACGGCGCTGGGCCACAGCGCCGTGTGGAGCACGTTCTACGACATGCGCCGCTACGGCGGCTTGCAGATCTTCTTGCGGGCGATGCTCGGCGGCGGGTCGATGGTGCTGTCGAGCGCGCAAGAGCCGGTCGGCGATTTCCTGGCGCGCGCCGGAGGGCGCGGTGTAACCCACATCTCCGGCACGCCGTCGCATTGGCGGCGGGCGCTGATGAGCCAGGCGGCGCACCGCATGGCGCCGCGCTATGTCCGCCTATCGGGTGAAATCGCCGACCAGGCGATCCTCGATGCATTGCGCGCGGCTTACCCGGGCGCCGATATCGCCCATGCCTTCGCCTCGACCGAAACGGGGGTCGCGTTCGATGTCGGTGACGGGTTCGCCGGCTTCCCCGAGGGGTTGCTCGGGCGCCGCGGCGATGTCGAGATGCGGGTCGAGGGCGGCTCGCTGCGCATCAAGTCCGGACGCACCGCGCTGCGGTATCTGGGGCCGGACGCACCACAACTATTCGATGAAAATGGTTTTGTCGATACTGGCGATATGATCGAGCTGACCGACGGCCGCTATCGCTTTGTCGGGCGGCGCGGCGGGATCATCAATATCGGCGGGCTCAAGGTCCACCCGGAAGAAATCGAGGCGGTGATCAACCGTCATCCGAGCGTGCGGATGTCGCTGGTCAAGGCGCGCAAGAACCCGATCACCGGCGCCATCGTCGCCGCCGATATCGTGCTGAACGACGGGCCGCCCTCCGACGGTTCGAGCGCGGCGATAAAAAGCGAAATCATCGAACAGTGCCAGCGTGTTCTAGCCAGGCACAAAGTGCCGGCGGCAATCCGCTTCGTAGCGGCGCTGGAGGTCTCCGATGCCGGCAAGCTCGCCCGTGCCAATGCGTAACGTCATCATTACCGGCGGCAGCCGCGGCCTCGGCTTCAGCATCGCCATCCGGCTGCGCGATGCCGGCTATCGCGCGATCGTCGTTGCCCGCAAGGAAAGCGACGAGATCGCCGCCCGCGCCGCCGAGCCGACGCCGCTGCTTTTCTGGCCCTGCGACCTGGCCGATCTCGACGCTATTCCCGCGTTGGTCAAGAAAATCCGCGGCGATGTCGGCCCGATCTACGGCCTCGTCAACAATGCGGGGATCGGCACCAGCGGCGTGCTCGCCAATATGCGCGTCGCCGACATCGAGCGCCTGGTACGGCTCAACACCGTTTCGCCGATGGTGATGACCAAGCATGTCGTGCGCGCGATGATGGTCGATGGCGGCGGCGGGCGGATCGTGAACATCTCCTCCATCGTCGCCTCGACGGGGTTCAGCGGGCTCTCGGTCTATGGCGCGACCAAGGCATCGCTGGTCGGCTTCAGCAAGTCTCTGGCGCGGGAGGTTGGGCCGCTCGGGATCACCGTCAACGCGGTCGCGCCCGGCTTTGTCGACACGGCGATGACCGAGGACATGGACGAAGGCCAGCGCGATCGGGTGATGCGCCGCAGCCCGCTCAACCGGCTCGCTGAAGCCGAGGACGTCGCCAGTGCAGTCGAATTTCTGCTCGGCGACAAGGCGCGCAACATCACTGGTACGGTGGTGACCGTCGACGCCGGCAGCACCGCCTAAAGCCGCAAATCGCCGTTCTGGATGCGGGTGTAAAGCGCCGCATCCAGCGGCACGAACGCCCCGGCGCTGCGGTCATTCAGGTACATCGCATCGTCCGTCGCGGCGGGATCGCAGCCCTCGCGCAGCAGCGCCTGTTTTTGCGGCTTGAAGGTACCGGTGATGTCGATCGCCTCGCGGATGCGCAGGAAAACCGGACGCGCGTAATCGGGCAGGCGCTCGGCGAGGTGGGCGTGCAGCCGGGCGAGGTCGAAGCCCTCGTCGGTGACGATCGCCGCCATTCCGGCGCGGCCGTCGGCGCCGGGAACCGCCACGCCATACACCACCGCTTCGACCACTCCCGGACACAGCGCGATGACCTCGCCGATTTCGGTGGTCGAGACGTTCTCTCCCTTCCAGCGGAAGGTGTCGCCGATCCGGTCGACGAAATAGTAATAACCGGCGCGGTCGCGGCGCATCAGATCGCCGGTGCGATACCACAAATCGCCGGCGGCGAAGACGTTGCGCAGCAGTTTCTGCTCGCTGGCGGCCTTGTCGGTGTAGCCCTCGAACTGCCCGCGCAGGGTCGCGCGGTCGCCGAGAAGCTGGCCGATCGCCTCGCCGGGCTCGTCGGCGGCGCAGCGGACGCAGAAGCCGTCGTCGTTGCGCACCGGCTCGCCGGCATCGATGTCGAACTTGATCAGCGCGACCGGGAAGCGGTGCGCGAGAAACGGCGGGATCTTGCCGATCGCGCCCGGCTTGCCCTCGCAGTTGAACAGCGAAAACGACCCTTCGGTCGCCGCATAGAATTCGAGAATCTGCGGAATATGGAAGCGTTGTCTAAAGGGCTCCCAAACGTCAGGCCGCAACCCGTTGCCGCAGCATAGCCGCAGCTTGTGTTGGGTCTCGCGCGGATGCGGCGCGGTGTTGACCAGATAACGGCACAGTTCGCCGATATATTGGAACAGCGTGCAGTCCCATTCGGCGATGTCGTCCCAGAAGCGGTTGGCCGAGAACCGCTCGCGGATCAGCACCGATCCTCCGCCGAACAGCGCCGCGCCAGTCGCCACCACGCCACCGATGCTGTGATACATCGGCAGGCAATTATACATGCGGTCGCTCGGTTGCGGATCGATCAGCCCGGCGAACCAGCGCGTCCATTGCATCAGCCGGTAATGGCTGACGCTCGCGGCCTTGGGCAGACCCGTGGTACCCGAGGTGTAGATGTAGAGGGCGCGGTCACGGATCGTCGGCGGGCGAAACGCCGACGGGTCGAGCATGTCGCCGGTCTCGACATCGACCCGCGGTAGGTCCAGCCCCTCGCCGCCATGTACCCAGACGCCGATACCGGGATCGAGCTGCGGCAACACCGGCGCCACCGCGTCGATCAGCGCTGCGCCGGTGATAATCTGCTTGGGTGCGACGATTTCGAGCGAATGCTTTAGCGCGGCGCCAACCAAATTGGTGTTGATCAGCGCGACCGCCCCGCCGACCCGGGTGATGCCGAGCCAGATCGCCAGGTAATCGGGGCAGTTCGGCAGCAGCAAGGCGACCACATCGCCGGCCCCAACGCCCTGCGCCAGCGCCCAGCGCGCGTAGCGATCGACCCGATCGGCCAGCCCGCGAAAGCTCAAGGTCTCGGCCGCGGACACCAGCGCCGGGGCCGGTCCGAACCGGGTAGCCAGCTCCTCGATCACCACCGGCAGGGTGACGGACGGGTTGTCGGCGATCGGCGCGGTCGCTTCGAGGGCGCGGCGCCAGGCTTCGGCGGCGGAATACCGCCCCCGCCGGTCGCCCGCGGCGCTTTCGGTCACCACCCGGTCATTCACTTCCCGCCGCTCACACGCCCATCTGCCTTGCCAGATCCTCGAACCCCTCGACGACGTAGGTGAAGTTGTGCTCGGCCTTGAAATCGCGCGCCTGCTTGGCGCCGTGCTCATAGGGCCGGGCGATGTAGGCGGTCTTCATCCCGTGCTTGGCGGCCGACAGCAGATCATTGTTGTGCGCCGCCACCATCATCACCGCACCGGGATCGCCGGAGCCGAGATAATCGATCGCCGATTGGTACATCTCGGCGTCAGGCTTGTAGTGCTTGACGAGGTCGGAGCCGAGCACCGTGTCCCACGGCAACCCGCAATGCTTGGCCATGTCGGTGAGCAGCCGCACCGTGCCGTTCGACAGGGTGGCAATGATGTATTTTGTCTTGAGCCGAGTGAGGCCCGGCACCGAATCAGGCCACGGCTTGAGCCGGTGCCAAGTCAGGTTGAACCAAATCTTGTCCTCTTCACTGAGACCGGTGATCTCGAATTTCTTCAACAGCGCGTCGAGCCCCAGCCGGTGCAGCGCATCGAGGTTGGTCCACGGCAACTCGCCGGTGCGCACCCGGTTCATCGACGGCGCATAGGCGCCGCGCCACTCGTCGGCGAATTGCTGCCAGTCGACGCCGGTAATGCCCTTGCGCGCGCCGAGCGCCTGCCCGTCGGCGGTGACCGCCGAGCGCCAATCGACGACGGTGCCGAACACGTCATGGACCAGGGCCTTGATCTCGCTCATCCGTTCACCCTCCCGCGCTGTCCGCCACAGCATCGGGCCGCGGCAGCCATACTGTAAAGCATCGCCCTCGCAAATCGCCGCTTCTGCCCGTACACTCCGCCACTTGATTCGCCAGGTTTAGTGTCGCCATGCCCGAAGAATTCTACCGCATCAAGCGTCTGCCGCCCTATGTCTTCGCCGAGGTCAATGCGCTGAAGGCCGAGGGGCGAGCCGCCGGGCATGACGTGATCGACCTCGGCATGGGCAATCCTGACGGGGCGACCCCGCCGCATATCGTCGCCAAGCTGGTCGAGGCGGTGCAGAACCCCAAGGCGCACGGCTATTCGTCGTCGCGCGGGATTACCGGGCTACGGCGGGCCTATGCGGCCTATTATGCCCGCCGCTTCAATGTCGAGCTCGACCCCGAGCGCGAGATCGTCGTGACGCTCGGCTCGAAGGAGGGGTTCGCCAACCTGGCTCAGGCGATCACCGCGCCGGGCGATACGGTGATCGTGCCGAACCCGAGCTATCCCATTCATTCCTTCGGCTTCATCATGGCCGGCGCCGCGGTGCGCAACGTGCCGATCGGGCCGGGGGTGAATTTCCTCGACGAGCTGAAAAAGGCGGTGAAGCACTCGATCCCCGCCCCGCTGGCGATTGTGCTGAATTTTCCCGCGAACCCGACGGCGATGACAGTCGACCTCGATTTTTATGGCGAGATCGTCGACTTTTGCCGCCATCACGGCATCTGGATGCTGTCCGACCTCGCCTATGCCGAGATCTATTTTGGCGACACGCCGCCGCCTTCTATCTTCGAGGTGCCGGGCGCCAAGGACATCGCGGTCGAGTTCACCTCGCTGTCGAAGACGTATTCGATGGCGGGTTGGCGCATCGGCTTCGCGGTCGGCAACCAGCGGCTGATCGCGGCGCTGACCCGGGTGAAATCGTATCTCGACTACGGCGCCTTCACGCCGATCCAGGTCGCGGCGACCGCCGCGCTCAACGGCCCGCAGGACTGCATCGCCGAAATCCGCCAGCGCTACAAAGCGCGGCGCGACGTGCTGGTCGACGGGCTGAAGCAGGCCGGGTGGGACATCCACGCCCCCGACTCGACGATGTTCGCCTGGGCGCCGGTGCCGGAGGAATTTCAGGCGCTCGGCAGCCTCGCCTTTTCCAAGCTGCTGCTCGAACGCGCCAATGTCGCGGTGTCGCCGGGGGTCGGCTTCGGCGAGCACGGCGAGGGTTTTGTGCGCATCGCTCTGGTCGAGAACCGCCAGCGGCTGCGCCAGGCGACGCGCAACATCAAGGGGTTCCTCGCCGGCCGCAACGACACCACGGACCTACGCCGCGCGCAGCGGATGCAGGCGGCGAAATAGCCTCAGGCGCCGATTATTTCCAGCCCAAGCGCTTGTGCGGCGGCCCGCATGTCATCGTCAAAGGAGGCGAGCGGCAGTGAGCGACGTTGAGCCAATTCGACATAGGCCGCATCATAGACAGTCAGCCCGAACCGATCGGCGAGGCGAATAGTGCCGCCCCAGGCCTGCTGCCAAGTGTCGGGATCCATCTTGATGTCGTAGAGCGCAAATGTCGTCAGCGCATCATCGCGGTAGGCCGCATCGATGCGACCCCGACGGACACCGATCTGCAAGCCATTGGCGACTTCAAGCCGCCATATCGCTGGAACCCAAGCACCGGCGGTGGTTACGCGATCGAGTATGTGCAGGGCTGCGTCATTGATCTCATCTTGATAGACCCACCCCAGCGCGGCGGAGGCATCAAGGACAAGGCTCATTTGCGGCCCTCATCGCGATAGGCTTTGATCTCATCCATCGTCAGGTTCAGCTTCAGAGCCTTGGTCCGAGCTCGGAGTCTTGCCATTGCGGCGCGCGCCTCTTCTCGATTGATCGGAGGGCGAGGCGGCACCAGGCGCGCAACCTCCTTGCCGTGCCGCGTGATGACGACCTCTTCGCCTCCCTCAGCCAGATCGAGCAGTTCGCTGAGCTTGTTTTTTGCCTCGAATGCGCCGACTTCTCGCACGTCGCACCTTCCATATTAAGCTAGATGACAGCTAGATAATGCGGCGTGGATCGAATGTCGACGAGCATTTGACTTCGCGGCGAGGGGTGCCTATCTTCCGCGCCGCTCCAAGGAACGTCCCATGAAAATCGTCAATTCGTTGAAGACATTGAAAAAGCGCGACAAGAATTGCCGCGTGGTGCGGCGTCGCGGCCGGGTCTTCGTCATCAATAAGGTCAACCCGCGTTTCAAGGCGCGCCAGGGCTGAGCGCAAGCCGTCATTGGGCAGCTTCGATAAGCGCGCGGTAACCCTCGATCATTTGAAGCCTAATCGGCGCGAGATTGCGTCTTCGCTCGCGCGATGACAGACTCCGATTATGGAAATGCCGCTTCCCGATGTCCGGGTCATCGGTCGCCGGCGCGAGATCGCCGCGGCGCTGCGCCAGATCGTGCCGGCCGATGCGGTGATCGAGTCCGAACCGGAGCGCCGCGCCTACGAAAGCGACGGGCTCACCGCCTACCGCCAGCCACCGCTCTGCGCGGTGCTGCCCTCGACGGTCGACCAGGTCGCCGAGGTGCTGCGCTATTGCAAGGCGCAAGGGATCAAGGTAGTGCCGCGCGGCGCCGGTACGTCGCTGTCGGGCGGCGCGCTGCCATTGGCCGATGGCGTGCTGCTCGGCATGGCGAAATTCAACAAGATTGTTGAGATTGATTACCCGAACCGCTGCGCCGTTGTGCAGCCGGGGGTGACCAATCTCGCCATCACCCAGGCGGTCGAGGCCGCCGGCTTTTATTACGCGCCCGACCCGTCGAGCCAGATCGCCTGCACCATCGGCGGCAATGTCGCCGAGAACTCGGGCGGGGTGCATTGCCTCAAATACGGTCTCACCACCAACAATCTGCTTGGTATCGAGATCGTCACCATCGACGGCGAGGTGATCCGCCTCGGCGGCAAGCACCTCGACGCCGAAGGCTACGACCTGATGGGTATCGTGACCGGGTCCGAGGGCCTGTTGGGAGTCATCACCGAGGTCACCGTCCGCATCCTCAAGAGGCCGGCCACCGCGCGCGCGGTTCTGATCGGGTTTGCCGGCACCGAGGACGCCGGCAATTGCGTGGCCGCGGTGATCGGCGCCGGGATCATCCCGGGCGGGATGGAGATGATGGACCGGCCGGCGATCCACGCCGCGGAGGCCTTTGTCCATGCCGGGTATCCGCTCGATGTCGAGGCGTTGCTGATCATCGAGCTTGACGGGCCGGCGGCCGAGGTCGACCATTTGCTCGAAATTGTCGAACGGCTGGCGCGCGACAACCGCGCGGTATCGCTGCGGGCCAGTCAGGACGAGGCCGAGCGGCTCAGCTTCTGGGCTGGGCGCAAGGCGGCATTTCCGGCGGTCGGGCGGATTTCGCCCGATTATTACTGCATGGACGGCACCATTCCGCGCGGCCGGCTCGCCGAGGTTTTGCGCGAGATTTCCGCGCTGTCGCAGCGTCACGGCCTGCGGGTCGCCAACGTATTTCACGCCGGCGACGGCAATCTGCACCCGCTGATCCTTTACGACGCCAACCAGCCCGGGGAGATCGAGCGGGCCGAGGAATTCGGCGCCGACATTCTCAAGCTATGTGTTGAGGTTGGCGGCGTTTTGACCGGCGAGCACGGGGTCGGGGTCGAGAAACGCGACCTGATGGGCACGATGTTCGACGAGACCGACCTCGCCCAGCAGCAGCGGCTCAAATGCGCCTTCGATCCGGATGGGCTGCTCAACCCCGGCAAGGTGTTTCCCGAATTGCACCGTTGCGCCGAATTGGGCCGCCTGCACGTCCACGCCGGCGCGCTGCCGCACCCGGAGCTGCCGCGGTTCTAGGCGAGATTAATTAATCGGGCTTATCAGCCCGTTGACGAAGTCGGGTTTGGTTGATTCAGTGTGAAGCAGCGGGGCTGGGCTGGATTTGCGAAATGGCGATGGGGCGTGAGGGCGATCGGCAGGACGATCTGATCGTGAGCTGGGGTGAGATGCCGCGCTCACCC
>JBBRPG010000112.1:0-12727 GCA_038228485.1 Alphaproteobacteria bacterium | reverse complement strand
CACCGACCCGTCCGGCTCGACGGCGTCCTCCCTGCCCGGCACGGGCTTTCGGGGCCCCACGACGGTGGTTCAGACCGGAACCCTTGCCAGCCGCCAGCAAGGCCCCAACCTGCTGGTCAACTCGGCCGGAGGCCACTTCCCCTGATAGCCGGCGCCCGGGTATCGCCGGCGCGCTCGACTACACCGCCAGCCGGTAGAACCGCGACGCGGTGCCGGCGAACAGATCGGACTTCTCCGAAGCCGAGGCGCCGCTCGCCAGCCGCTTAAAGGCGTTGAACAGCACCGGGTAGCTGCACGCGCCCTTGTCGACCGGGAAGTTGCTTTCGAACATGCAGCGGTCGGCGCCGAAATCCTCGATGCAGGCTTCGACATAGGGTCGCCAGGCAGCGGCCATCTCCCCGGAGGACGGCGGCAGCGGCGCGGCGTGGAAGTCGAAGGCGTTGACGATCATGGCCAGCCCCCCCAGCTTTACATAAACGTTCGGGCAGCGCGACAGCGCCTTGATGTCGGCGCGCCAGCCGGCGAACACCTCGTCGCGCTTGTAGGGGCCGACACCGAGCGGCCCGCCAAAATGATTGAGCACGATCTTCACCTCCGGGCATGCGCGCGCGACGTCGGTCAGGGCTTTGATCTGCGGGTGGTAGATCCAAGCCTCGAAGGTCAGGTTGTGCGCCGGCAGCCGCTTGAGGCCGCGGCGGAAGTCAGGCTGATCCATCAGCCCCGCCATCGGCACGTAGGACGAACCGCTGATGATGGCCGGATCGTGCGCGGCGATCTGGCGGATGCCGCGGAAACGGCCGCCCGCCGCCGCGATCTGCCCCTCCAGCACCGCGTCGACGTTCGGCAGCCGCAGATCGGCAAAGCTGACGATACCGGCGCAGATTTTGGTCTTGCCACCGCGGCGGTCGCCTTCCTCGGCGATGGCGCGGACAAACTCGCTCTCGCCGATCGGCCGCATCTCCTCGGGGCCGTCCTTGCGATAACCGGAGCCGCATTGGATGAACACGGTGGCGACGATTTTGTGGCCGGAGTTCACATCGGCAATCAGCTCGTCGAGCAGGTAGCGGCTGCCGGGATGGTCCCACAGATGATGATGCGGATCGACGATCGGCAGCGCGGGCTCGAGGATGTCCTCGGTCAGCTTGCCGAGCCAAGCGGGGTTGGGCAGCGGGCGGTCATAGGCGCGGGCTTCGGCAGCGGCGTTGGCGGGCATGGCGTACTCCCTGAATGCAACTGAGAGCAGGGGGCCGCATCGCGCCGCCTACTCCCCTTGTGTATGTTGACCGGGAAGCAAGCAGCGCAGTGAGTTCCATGCACCATAAGCGATGACGGCCACGCAATCGACGGGCCGGATGCAAATTGTGCAAGCCGTGGAAGGTCAACGGCCATCGCACTGAACGCAAAGATGGCGAGCGGTTCAGCGACCACCGGCGCCGGACAGCCCTCAAATTATCCCCAGGCACTGTTGAGCGAGGAGAACCATGACCGACCCGTATGCCCGCTATACCCGCCTCAAGTTCGACCGGCCGCACCCCAAGGTGCTGCGGGTGACGATGGATAACGGCCGGATGAACACGGCCGACGAAGCGATGCACGCCGAGCTCGCCGACATCTGGCGCGATATCGACCGCGACGAGAGCGTCCATGTCGCGATCCTCGCCGGAGCGGGCAAGGTGTCCTCGGCCGGCGGCGACTTCAACATGATCCGCAGCGCCACCGAGGATTTCAACGCGCGCGCCCGCCAGTGGAAAGAGGCGCGGGAGATGGTCTACGGCGTCATCAACTGCAACAAGCCGGTGGTCAGCGCGATGCGCGGGGTCGCGGTCGGCGCCGGCCTCGTGTGCGGGATTCTCGCCGACGTGTCGATCGCGACCAAGGATTGCCGGATCATCGACGGGCATACGCGGCTCGGAGTGGCCGCCGGCGACCACGCAGCGATCGTCTGGCCGCTCCTGTGCGGCCTCGCCAAGGCCAAATACTACCTGCTGACCTGCGATCAGATTCTAGGTGAGGAAGCGGAGCGTATCGGCTTGATAACATTCGCCGTCGATGACGACCAGCTCGAGGCGAAATCGATCGAGGTCGCGACCAAGCTCGCCGAAGGGGCGCAGAGCGCGATTCGCTGGACCAAAAACGCACTCAACAACTGGCTGCGGGCGATGGGACCGACCTTCGACGCGTCGCTGGCGCTGGAGTTCTTCGGCTTCGGCGGGCCGGATGTGAAGGAGGGCCTCGCCGCGCACCTCGAAAAGCGCAAGCCCAATTTCCCGCCGGCCCCGCCAATTTGAGTTGCGCTAGCCGCCGTGCGTGCTTCGAGACGCCGTGCTGCGCACGGCTCCTCAGCATGAGGACGCTTTTGCGATGTCAATAAGAAGAACCCCTCATCCTGAGGTGCTCCGCGAAGCGGAGCCTCGAAGGACGCATCCGGCCTGCCCAGCCGCTGCATGACACCGCCGCGTCTGCCGCAGCTGCTCGCCGGGCGGCTGCCGTTCTTTTATGGCTGGGTGGTGCTCGGCTGCCTGTGCTTTGCCGGGTTCGCCCGGCAAGGGCCGGCGGTAGCGACCTTGTCGGTCTTCGTCGTACCGTTGATCCACGATTTCGGCTGGTCGCGCACCGCGCTGTCGGGTGCGGTGTCGCTGGGCGGCGTCATCGCCGCGGTCGCCTCGCCGGTGATCGGCCCCTTTCTCGACCGGGTCGGCTCGCGGCTGGTGCTGTGCCTGGCGGTGCTGACCACCGGCACCGCAATGCTGCTGCTGTCGCTGACCAATTCGCTGCTGATGTTCTATCTGCTGTTCTGCCTGGCGCGGGCGAGCTGGGCCGGCCCGTTCGAGCTGGGCATCTACGGCGCGGTCAACAACTGGTTCGTCCAGCGCCGCGCGTTCGCCAGCTCGATCGCGACCCTGGCGCAGGCGGCGGGCCTGGTGGCGATGCCGCTGATCGCCCAGGCCGCGATCCTGCGCTATTCCTGGCGGGCCGCCTGGCTGGCGCTGGGGATATTGACCCTGCTCGTCGGATTTCTTCCGGCCGCATTGCTGCTGGTCCGCCGGCCCGAGGATGTCGGGCTGCGTCCTGATGGGCGAGCGCCCGACGGCGCGGGCGGGCCGGTCTCGGCGATTGGTTACGCAGCCCCGGTAGAGCCCGACTTCTCGCGGCGACAGGCGATGGGGACGCCGGCTTTCTGGCTGCTGCTGCTCTACACCGCGCTGGTCTACCCGGTGCAGGCCGGGATCAGCCTGCATCAGGCGCCGCATCTGGTCGAGCGCGGCATCGCGCCGGCGATGGCGGCGACGATCGTCAGCACCTTCTCGCTGTTTTCGGTGGCGGCGACCCTGGTCTGCGGTTTTCTGCCGCGCCGCGTTTCGATCTGCTATCCGCTGGCGGCGATCGGCGTGTTCCTCGCGGTCAGCGCCGTGCTGATGCGCAGCGAGACGACACCGGGCGAGGCCTATCTCGCCGCGGCGCTGTTCGGCTTTGGGGTTGGCGGCATCCTCACCCTACTGCCGATCGCCTGGGCCGATTATTTCGGGCGCGCCAATTTCGGCGCGATCCGCAGCGTCGCGCTGTCGGTGCAGGTGGTGGCACAAGCCTGTGGCCCCTTGGTCTCAGGGGCGCTGCGGGATTGGACCGGCGACTACCAATCCGCCTTTGCCTGCTTTGCCGTGCTGGCGGGGCTGGGCGCGGTCGCCGCACTGGCCGCGAACCGGCCGGGCGCGCTCTAGCCGCGTTTCGCCGCTCCGGCGGTTTCGACAAGCTGGGCCAGCGCCTCGTAGGGTTGAGCGCCGACGACGCCGTGGCGGGCGGCGACAAAAGTGGGCACCCCGGTCACCCCGTAGGCGGCGGATTTCTGCCAATCGGCATCGACTTCGTCCTTGAACACGCGCTCGTCGAGGACCCTGCGCGCCTCGGCGCCGTCGAGCCCGACCGACTCCGCGATCTCGACCAGAATGTCCGGGTCGCCGATATTGCGGCTGTCGACAAAATAGGCGCGGTAAAGCTTGTCGTGGATCGCCCAGCCGCCCGGCTGGGTATCGGCCCATTTGCCGAGCTCCTGCGCCAGCCGGCTGTTGTAGCTGTGCGTGCGCTTGCCATAGGGCAGCCCCTCGGCGTCCATCAGGCCCTTCATGCGCTGATACATCGCCTCGGGGTCGAGCCCGCGCTGGGCGTACCACCCCGCCATCTCGCGGCCCTCTTGGGGCGTGTCCGGGTGCAGCGGGAAGTGCACCAGAACCGGCGTGATGTCGTACGTTTCCCTGAGCTTTTCGATACGCACGGTACTGAGGTAGCACCAGGGTCAGACGTAGTCGGTGAAGATCTCGAAGGTGACGGGCATCGGGTTCCTATCCTCGGCTTGTACCGCTCATATTAGGCGGCCATCTCGAAACGGCAAGGAAGCAGCTGTAGGGGAAAATTGGTAAGTTCGGCGTATCTATGTAGCCTTGGTTATCTTTTCAGCGGCCTCGATGAGAACCGAACGCCCTCACACAGCCAGAAATTTGGCCCCCGGCGAACCCTTTAGCCTCGCCGCTTCGGCGAGAAGGCGCGGCGCCGCGCCGGCCGAGAGCAGCGATTGGAACATCGCCGGGCGGGCGCGCAGCTTCCGTCTCGATGAAGGACTGTACGCGCTGACCGTCGGCGCGACCGACGCAACCGACGCCTCCCCCAGCGGGCTCGCTCTCCCCGCTACCTGCATTGCGGCCGCCCCTGCCGAAGACGGCCTTCCCGTCACGGTGATAACTCGCGATGAAGCCCCCGGTTGGGTCGGCGCCGAGGGCGGCGCGGTCGTCGTCAGGGTGCCGCCGGGCGGCGGAAACGTGCTGGTGACGGCCTATGGGGTCGCGGAAGACGCGCGCCTGCCGCAAATCCAAATCCTCGACATCGATAGCCTCGGCAAACCCGAGGGCGCAGCAATTCCTGCCGCCGCCCCGCCGCGCATCGCGGCCGGCCGTGAAATCGCCAGCGAGCTGATCCTGCACATCGAGCGCCACGGCGACCGCCGGTTTCGCAGCCAAGGATGGGCCGGCAACCCCGGCCAGCGGCTGCGGGTCGAGGGCTTTGCGATCCGGCCGTTGGATATCATCGCGCCGGGCGATCTCGAATACATGGCCCACGGCCCCGGCGGCCGGCAGACCCCCTGGGTGACCGACGCCAAGCTATGCGGGACGCGCGGCCGCGGCCTGCCGCTGACCGGCTTTGCCATCCGGCTTGCCGCGCCGCTGCGGGACCGGTTCGACGTTGTCTACGAAGGGTATTTTTTCGACAGCGGTGTCATCGGGCCGGCCCGCAACGGCGAACCGTGCCAGCCGGCGGCGATCGACGATCCGCTGGCGGCGCTGAGGCTGCGGGTCATCGAGCGGGCCCGGGTATAGCTGCCGCCGAGCCGAACCCGCGCCCCAACGCCGGCCTCGACGCAACAGCTCCGCTCGCCAGTCGACGAAACGGCGCTAGCGCCAGGTTGCGCCAGGGCGGTTTGGCTCGTAGCCTCGGCGGCATGAGCGACTATCGGATTTTCGAGGCGGGCGATCTGGTCCTGCAGTCGGGGCTGACCTATCGCGGCGCGCGGCTGGCCTATAAGACGTTCGGCACGCTCGTTGCGGCGAAGTCGAACGCGATCGTCTACCCGACCTCCTACGGGGCGCAGCACACCGACCTCGAATGGCAGATCGGCGAGGGCAAGCCGCTCGACCCGAGCAAGTATTTCATCGTTATCATCAACAAGTTCGGCAACGGGCTGTCGTCGTCGCCGAGCAACACGCCGCCGCCGTTCGATCGCGGCCGCTACCCGCATTTCACGATGGCCGACAATGTCCGCGCCCAGCAGCGCCTGCTGGCCGAATTGTTCGGCATCGAGACGGTGCACCTGGTCTATGGCTTTTCGATGGGCGCGCAGCAGGCGTTCCACTGGGGCGCGCTGTTTCCCGACCAGGTCGAGCGCATCGCGCCGATCTGCGGCTCGGCCAAGACCTCGCCGCATAACTGGGTGTTCCTCGAAGGGGTCAAGGCGGCGCTGACCGCCGACCCGGCGTGGCAGGACGGCTGGTTCGCCAGCCAGCCGACCCGCGGCTTTCAGGCGATGGGCCGGGTCTATGCCGGCTGGGGGTTGAGCCAGGCATTCTATCGCGAGGAGGTGTGGCGCAAGCTCGGCTTCTCCTCGCTCGAAGATTTCCTGGTCGGATCGTGGGAGGCGAATTTTCGCCGCCGCGACGCCAACGATCTCTTGGCGATGCTGTGGATGTGGCAGCACGCCGACATCAGCGCCAACGAGCTTTACGGCGGCGATCTGGGGAAGGCGCTGGGCGCCATCACCGCACAGGCGATCGTCATGCCGTGCGAGACCGACCTCTATTTTACCGTCGAGGACAACCGGCGCGAGGTCGCCCGCATGCCCAACGCCGAGCTGCGGCCGATCCCGTCGATCTGGGGCCACCGCGCCGGCAACCCGGCGGCGAACCCCGAAGACGCCGCCTTTATCGACGCCGCAGTGCGCGAGCTGCTCGCGCGCTAGGCACACCAAAACCCGCAGGAGGAAACGGACGATGGCCAGGCTCCCCCACATCACCGGCAAGGACCAGGTGGCGGCGAAGGACCACGCCACCTTCGACTCGATCGTCGCCAGCCGCGGCGCGGTGGCGGGGCCGTTCCTGATGTTCATGCACTCGCCCGAGGTGGCCGGGCGGGTGGCGCATCTGGGCGCCTATGTCCGCTTCGAGGGCGAGCTCGACATGAAAATCCGGGTGCTGGCGGCGATGACCGTCGCCCGCGAGTTCGAAGCGATGTACGTCTGGGGCGCGCAGACCAGCGGCGCGCGGCGGCAGGGCGTGCCCGAATCGACGATCGACGCGATCCGCGAAAACCATTCGCGCGGGGTCCCGCAGGAGGATGCCGACATCATCGAGTTCACCCGGCAGTTGCTGCGCAAGCACCGCGCCGACGAGGCGCTGTTCAAAAAGCTGCAGGCGCGGCTCGGCAACGACCAGCTGATCCAGCTGACCACCGCGATCGGCTACTACACGATGCTGGGGATGACCGTAAACGCCTGCGAGCTCGAAGCCGGCGAAGGCGCCGAGGTGCTGAAGGTTTAGGGGTTTACGTAGGATGGGTGGAGCGGAGCGATACCCATCATTACCGGCGACCCGATGGGTTTCGTTGCACTCAACCTATCCTCCGGCGCTAGGCAAGCCGCGGCGGCGCATACCAATCGATCTCCGCGGCGGGGTCGGCGAGCAGGTCGGGCAGCGCCCGGCGCGCCACCTGCGAGTGCTGCACGCCGGACGCTTCGACCCGATAGCGGCGGGCGAGGTCGGGGCGCAAGTCGGGCGAAGCCGACTCGAGCCGGGCGGCGATCAATTTCCCGACCGCGCGCGAGAACGGCCCGGTCTGACTTTCGATGAACGGCACCCGCAGCGCGCCGGGCCGCACCGGCTCCGCGGCGAAACGGTCGCCCAGCCAGCGGTCGACGATTTCGATCCCCTGCAGCGGATCGCCCTCGGACGGATCGCGGCCATAGAGGCCATCGAAAATGTAGAGCTCGTCCGGCTGCGCCTGGGCGCCGGCAATGATGTCGATCGCCGGCATGCCGCCGCCCGAATGCGCCGCGAGGACCAGCCGGTCGAGCGCCAGCCCTGCGCCGCGCATCGCCGACAGCCGGTGCAGCCCATAGGCGATCAGCAGGTCGAAACCGCCGTCGAGCAGCGCCGGGAAGTCGTAATAATAGTGCCGGATCCAGTTGCCGCGCGGCAGCATCGCCAAACTCGGCCGGGCGCGGCCGGCGAGGATCAGCCCGCTGCGCTCGATCTTTTCCGAGAGCGGCATCGCCCCGCCAGATTGCGAGAACCCGTGCAGGAACACCACGACATCGACCGCCGTCGCCGCCTGCGGGATCGCGTTCCAGCGTAGGAACAGATCGGGCTGTGTCCCGGCATGCGCGGCGAGCACCGGCGTGTCGGACAGGTAGGTTTCCCCCGGCGGAAGGTCGGGCATCGCCAGTCAGTAGCCCCCACCCCAACCCTGCCCCGCTTGCGGGGGAGGGAGTTCGCTGGCGAGTTGTAGTGCACGTCGCCGCTTCATGCCGCCCTCTTTGTCGCCTCTCCAAGCCGCTTCCCGGCGTAAGCCGGGATCCACCAAGCCGCCGCCGAAACGGTGGAGAGGTGGATCCCGGCTTTCGCCGGGAAGCGGAAAGACGCCCCTGCACTCCGTCTATTGCCGCCTGCGTAAACGTGTCCCCGTTCGCGGACAAGGCTGGGCGGGGCAACCTCACGCCAGCTTCACGTACTCGAAATCGCCGGGCTTGCTGTCGATGCCGGTGCGCGGCGGGGCGATCCACGAGGCGAATTTCCCGCGTTCGCGCACCGGCGCCATCAGGCTGGCGACAAAGGCGTCGTCATCGGCTGAGGGCAGAAATTCGTCGTGCCGCCGCAGCCACTCCGCCGAACTCATCAGATTGCCTTCGGGATCGGCCTCGATCGCGGCAAACTCGCCGATGCGCCGGTTAAACGCGACATGCGGCAGGGTCAGCCGGAAATCGATCCCGGCGCGCTCGATAATGCGGTTCCACCACCGGTCGATCCCCGAAGAAGCATCCGCCACATAATCGTCGCGCAGCCGCATGTTGAGGGCCGACAGCGCCGGCACTTCCTCCTTGACCACCCGGCCCTCCTTGAGCCGCAGCACCGGGTAGGTCGCGGCCGCCAGCGCATGGTCGTCGTCGATCTGGTCTTCGAGATAGCGGCCCTTGAGCCCGGCGTTGAAGGCGTTGGCCGCGTTGGTCGAGAGCTCGCTGCCGAACAGGTCGAGCGTCGCCGAAAAATGGAAATTCGCCCGCTTCTGCATCGTCGGCAGGTCGACCATCCCCAGCGCCCGCACCCGCGCGATGTCGTACGGGTCGCCGATCCCGGCCTTGTTCATCGCCGCGCAGGTCGCCTCGAGGATGCGGCCGACCCCCGACTGGCCGATGAACATGTGGTGCGCTTCCTCGGTCAGCATAAAGCGGCAGGTGCGCGACAGCGGGTCGAACCCCGCTTGCGCCAGCGCGTGCAGCTGCATCTTGCCGTCGCGGTCGGTGAAAAAGGTGAACATGAAAAACGCCAGCCAATCCGGCGTCCGCTCGTTGAAGGCGCCGAGCAGCCGCGGCGCGTCGCGGTCGCCGGAGCGGCGGCGCAGCAGGTCTTCGGCCTCCTCGCGCCCGTCGCGGCCGAAGTATTTCTGCAGCAGGTAGACCATCGCCCACAGATGGCGCGCCTCCTCGACATTGACCTGGAACAGGTTGCGCAGATCGTAGAGCGAGGGCGCGGTAGCGCCGAGCAGCCGCTGCTGCTCGACCGAGGCAGGCTCGGTGTCGCCCTGCACGGTGATCAGGCGGCGCAGCATCGCGCGGTATTCGCCCGGCACCTCCTGCCACGCGGGTTCGCCCTTGTGCGCGCCGAACGGGATGGTGCGGCCCTCGACCTGCGGCGCGAGGAGGATGCCCCAGCGGTATTCCGGCATGCGGACATAGCCGAACTTGGCCCAGCCCTCCTGGTCGACCCCGACCGCGGTGCGCAGGTAGACCTCTGCCGCCTGAAACCCCTCGGGGCCGCGGTCCTGCCACCAGCCGAGATAGCTCGGGTGCCACTGCTCCAGCGCCCGCCGCAGCCGCGGATCAGCGTTGAGCCCAACATTGTTGGGGATCAGCCCGTCGTAATCGACCGCCATATCGCTGGGCATGGTTCGGCCTCCTAAGTTCGACCGCGCGCGCCATCATACTCCGTCAGCCGAACGGCTGGCACACAACATCGGCTCTGACAAAATTGTCCGACGACATGGTTGAGTTGGGACAAATTTGTCCTATTGTGTTGCGGGTGAATGGACACGAGCTTTTTCGGAAATTGCAGCGTCTGGGTCGTGAGCGAGGAGTTGTCGTTCGGTTCGACCAGGAACGTGGCAAAGGCAGTCACGGGACGCTGTATTTCGGCGATCGGCGGACGACATTGAAGGATCGCCAAGCCGAAATCAGACCGGGACTGCTTCATGCGATGCTGCGCCAATTGGGCTTGAGCGAGCGCGATTTGCGGTAGGAGCGCGGAATGTTTGAACAGCTTTACGCGTACCCTGCCCGGATCGAACCGCAGACCGAAGGCGGTTTTCTTATCGCGTTTCCGGATTTGCCCGAGGCGTTGACTGACGGCAACGATCTCACTGACGCGCTTGCTCAGGCGGCGGATTGCCTGTCCGAGGCGCTCGCCGGCCGCATCAACCACGACGACGATATTCCCCAGCCGGGCCCGCTCCGTCGCGGCATGCAGTTGGTGGCGCCGGAGCCGACGATCGCACTTAAGGCCGCACTTTATAGCGGCCTGCGCAGCCGTGAACTGACGGTCGCCGATCTCGCGCGCCGTCTGGATATGGATTATCGCCAGGCGGCACGTCTCGTCGATCCACGGTCTCCAAGCAAATTGACGAGCCTCAAGGCAGCACTCGGCGTTCTCGGCTACGAGATCGCAATCGCCGTGCAGGAAAAGCCGGCTGCCTGACCTATACCCGCTTCGGGTCGAAATTGGGGCGCTTGCCGGTGCCGTACAGCTTCAGCGCACCATCGTCGCCGACCGCGTTGGGGCGCTGGAATATCCAGTTCTGCCAGGCGGTCAGGCGGCCGAAGATGCGCGTCTCCATGGTTTCCGGTCCGGCGAAGCGCAAATTGGCTTCGAGCCCGGTCAGCGCGTCGGGCGAGAAGCTGGCGCGCTCTTCGAGCATCAGCCGCACCTCGTCGTCCCAATCGACCTCGTCATAGGCGGCGGTGACCAGACCCAGCGCCTCGGCGACCTCGGCAGAGAGCGGCTCGGCGACGGCTTTCCCGGCTTCCTTTAGGTTCTCGGCTTCGCCGATAAACCGCGTCGCCAGCCGCGAAAGCCCGTTGCCCATGGGCAACGGGCCGAAATTGAGCGCGGATAGCAGCAGCGTTGCCTGTCCGCGATTGTCGCCGGCGCGGATGCCCGAAAACATCAACGCCCGATCGGCCGCGAAAACCAGCTCCGCCAGCATTCCGGCAAAGCAGCTTCCCGGTTCGATCAGCGTGAAGAGGCTGCGCGAGGTCATGTCGATGCGCTTCAGCACCCGCTTCCAGTAAAGCCGTACCTCGCGCACGAACCAGTCGTCGGCATGAGTTTGGAGCAGCATGTCGGCAGTAAGCACGGCAACAGGATCGCCCTTCGAGCGAAAGACGATGGTGCCCAGTTCGGGTTCGTTGGCGCGCAAATGCAGGATCGCGTCGTCGAGCTCGCGCGCCACCGCCAGCGGCCAGAATGCGGGTCCGGCGGCATGGATGCCGGCCAGGTCATTTGGCAGGCGGGTCGGGCCGAGTACCGTCATCTCGGCCCGCCGCTTCGCTTGGTCGAGCACGACGCGCAGGTGCGGGTAAGCGATCGCGTCGTCGCCGATCTCCCGCTCCAGCGGCGGCAGCGCGATGCCCTTGCCGGTGGTGGGCCGGTCGGAAGTCGCGGCCAGCGCCGCGGCGCGCTCGGCGATGCGCTCGTCCCAGGCCGAGGGCGGCGCGATCTCGTCGACCAGGCGCCAATCGACGGCGCGCCGGCCGCGCACGCCTTCCTCGGTGGTGCAGAACAGGTCGGCGCGGTCGCGCCGCACCTTGCGCTTGTCGGTGAGCCGGGTGAGGCCGCCGGTGCCCGGCAGCACCGCGAGCAACGGCAACTCGGGCAAGGCCACCGCCGAGCGGCGGTCGTCGATCAGGGTGATCCAATCGCACGCCGCCGCCAGCTCATAGCCGCCGCCGGCCGCGGTGCCGCCAACCGCCGCCAGATAGCGCTGGCCGGAATTTTCCGACGCGTCCTCGATCGCCAGCCGCGTTTCGTTGGTGAACTTGCAGAAATTGACCTTGTGCGCGTGCGTCGCCCGGGCCAGCGCGCCGATATTGGCGCCGGCGCAGAACACATTGTCCTTGCCGGAGCGGATCACCACCGCGCGCACCGCCGGTTGCTCGAAGCGCAGCCGCTGCACCGCGTCGGCCAGCTCGATATCGACCCCGAGATCGTAGGAGTTGAGCTTCAACTCGGTGCCGGGAAAGAGGCCCGCGGCCGGATCGACATCGAGCGTCAACGTGGCGACCGCGCCCTCCACCGCCAGCCGCCAATGGCGGTAGCGCGAGGGGTCGGTGCGGAAGTCGATGGAATTCATAGCCAAGGCCTCCCTCTACCCTCACCCGTCTCGCGCCGGCGTTGCCGCCGCGATCCACCCTCTCCCGCATGCGGGAGAGGGAAGGGGCCCACGCCGTCAGGCGTGGGAAGGGTGAGGGTCTGCGCGATCATTGCCCCCGCAGCTTGTAGCGCTGGATCTTCCCGGTCGCCGTCTTCGGCAAGGCGTCGGCGAATTCGATCCAGCGCGGGTATTTCCACACGCCGATGCGGTCCTTGACCGCGTTTTGCAGGGTTTCGCACAGCGCCACGCGATCCTGCTCCCGCGCCGCCTCTTGCAGCACCACGAACGCCTTCGGCTTGATCAGCCCGTCGCCGTCGGCGTGGCCGACCACAGCCGCCTCCAGCACTGCGGGGTGGGCGATCAGCGCCTCCTCGACCTCGAACGGCGACACCCAGATGCCGCCGACCTTGAGCATGTCGTCGCTGCGCCCGCAATAGCGGTAATAGCCGTCGGCGTCGCTTGTATAGGTGTCGCCGGTATGGGTCCACTCGCCGCGAAAGGTTAGCCGCGACTTGCCGCGCTGGTTCCAGTAGCCGTCGGCGGCGCT
>JBBRPG010000111.1:0-12766 GCA_038228485.1 Alphaproteobacteria bacterium | reverse complement strand
TCGCGCCGCCGCCGGTGGCGCTGAACAACACGTCGACCGCCTTAGTGCACAAGGTGGCGGCAAAGGCTCCGTCGCGGCGATAGCGGGCGCGCTCGCCGAGTTCCGGGGTCTTACCCGCCGCGACGCTCGCCGTCGCCGCATCGCAATCGGCGAGCATGATCGCCCGCGCCGCGTCGGCCAGCGCCGCCGCCTCGGCGAGATGCACCTGCACGGTGTTGAAATCGGCGACGTTGCGCCCGGTATAGGCGCTGAGGCGGGTGCGGGTCGTCTCGGTGAAATGCTCGATCGCCCCCTGGGCGATGCCGAGCGAGACCCCGGCGATGCAGAAGGCGAAGAGGCTGATCGCCGGCAGCTGGTAGAGCACCGACGGGTTGACCTCGCTGCCCGGGTTGGGGCCGCCGGCGATCTGGTCGACCGCGAGGGTGCGGTAGCCGGGCACGAACACGTCCTCGACCACCACATCCTTGCTGCCGGTGCCGGCCAGGCCGATTACCTCCCAGGTGTCGATCACGGTGTAGTCGCTTGCCGGCAGCAGGAAGATGCGCGGGCCCGACCCGCCGCCCTCCTCGTCCTGGACGATGCCGCCGATCAGGTTCCAGGCGGCGGCGTCGACGCCGCTCGAAAACGGCCAGCGCCCGGTGAGCCGATAGCCGCCCTCGACCGGGCGGGCGCGGCCGCGCGGGAAGATCAGGGCCGAGCCGATCAGATGATCGGGCGACGCGCCCCATACTTCGTCCTGCGCCTGCTGCGGCCACATGCCGAGCAGCCAGTGATGCGCCGCGAGGTTGGCCAGCACCCAGCCGGTCGATGCATCGCCGCGCGAGATCACCGCGACCAGCTCGACCAGTGCGCGGAACGGCAATTCGCTGCCGCCGACCCGCTTCGGCTGCAGCACGCGGAAGAGGCCGGTGCGGTGCAGGTCGGCGATGGTCTCGTCGGGCAGGCGGCGCAGTTCCTCGCCGCGGGGCGCGCGCTCGCGCAGCGCCGGGATCAGCGCCTCGGCGCGCGATTGGAGCTCGGCGAAATCCGGCGCCGACCCGCTGCGTCCCATCGGTGCGTCGGGCATCGCTGTCATCCTTTCCCTCGGCGGCCGCAGTCTACTCGCTGCGCCGACAATGGCAAAACGGCGTCGTTTGCATGGTCGTCATTGCGAGGAGCGCGTAGCGTGACGCGGCAATCTCGAAGATCATTCGCACCTGGTACGAGATTGCTTCGCTGCGCTCGCAATGACAGGGAGGAACGCCGTGATCTACATGGTCGAGATGGACATGAACCTCGGCGACCGCGAGGCCGAATGGCACGACTGGTATCTCGCCCATATCAAGGTGCTGTTGACCGTGCCCGGGTTCCGCGCGTCGCAGCGGTTCAAGTCGGTGCTGCCGTGCCCCGCCCCGTATCTGGCGCTGCACGAGGTCGATTCCGGCGCGATCTTCGACAGCCCGGAGTATCGCGGCCGCGGCGGCCCGGCCTCGACCGGCGATTGGCGCGCGCTGCACGCGAACTGGCGGCGCAACCTGCTCGACGGGCTCGCCGCGACCCCGGAGGTGGCAGAGGACGCCCATCTGCTGCTGCTCGACGATGCCCGCGACGTAAATTTGCCGGCGGGTGTCACGGTGGCTTGGACCAGGGGCGTCGGCCTTGACAGCACCGTCTCGGAATGCGGGTTCGCGATAATCGACGATCCGGCGCCGCTGCGTGCGCTCGCCGAGCGCGACCCGCGCGTCCGCCTCTACGGTCCGATCAGCAAAAAGATCAGGGAGGAAGGTTGATCGGTCTGCCTTAATCATTCATATGGTAGAAAGAACGAAGAGGTGGGTAGAATGGCCTATCGCACCAGCTTGAACCTCAAGAGCGACGAAGCTTATCGGCTGGCCCGCGAGCTGTCCGAGCGCACCGGCGAGAGCATGACCGCGGCGGTCGTCGTGGCGTTGCGGGAACGGCTTGACCGCGTGAAGAAAGAAACGGAAACCGAATTCGTGAAGCGCATCCTTGCCATCGGCCGTGCTGCCGCTGCGGAGCTGACGGCAGCGGAGCGGCAGATAGATCATGACAAGCTGCTCTACAACGAGCTGGGTCTGCCGCGTGATTGTTGACACCTCGGCGCTGATCGCGATCCTGCTTGACGAGCCTGAGGCGTCAGCCTGCCTCAAATCGCTTTACCCTGTTTCGCGACGGCGAATATCGGCCGCCAATTTCCTTGAGGCCGCGATCGTCATCGATGGTCGACGCAAGCCAGCACTGAGCGGCCGTCTCGACAAGTTGCTGGAAGAATTGCAACTGATCATCGAACCGGTGACCGAAGAACAGGCGCGGATCGCGCGCCAGGCCTATCGCGATTACGGCCGCGGCAGCGGCCATCCCGCAGAACTCAATTTCGGGGATTGTTTTGCCTATGCCCTCGCCCGCGCTACCGGGCAGCCGCTGCTGTTCAAGGGCAACGATTTCATCCACACCGATATCGAGCCGGCCCTGAAGGAAACCCGATGATCATCGACACCCACGCTCATGTCGTGCCGGCGACCCTGCTCGACGCGATGCGCGGCCAGCCTCGGCTGTTTCCGTCGGTGACGTTGCACGATGCCGCGGCGCCGCGGATGGAGTTCGCCGGCAGCGGGCCGGGACGGCCGATCCAGCCGCGGCTGCACGATCTGGCCCAGCGCCGCGACTGGCTGAAGACGGCGCGGGTCGACCACCAGCTCGTCGGCGGCTGGACCGACGTCTACGGCTACGACCTGCCGGGCGCCGAAGGCGCCGACTGGGCGCGCTTCTACAACGAGCACATGGCCAAGGACGCTGCGGCGCTGACCCAGCTGACCGCGCTCGCCACCGTGCCGCTGCAGGACGGCAAGCTGGCGGCAAAGGTGCTGGAGGAGGCGCTCGACGCCGGGTTCCGCGGCGCGATGATCGCGACCCAGCCGAAGGGGATCGGCGGCAACCTCGACGATCCGTCGCTCGATCCGTTCTGGGAGGTGGCGTCGGCGCGCAACGCCGCGATCTTCCTGCACCCGCACTACATCTGCAGCGACGACCGGCTCGACGGCTATGATTTGATCAACGCGGTCGGCCGCCTCGCCGACACGACGATCGCGGTGGCGCGGCTGCTGTTCTCCGGTCACCTGACTCGCTATCCGGGGGTGAGCCTTTTGCTGTCGCACGCCGGCGGCGCGCTGCCCTATGCGCTGGGGCGGCTGAAGCGCAACCGGGTGATCCATCCCGAATACGCCGACCCGGAGGAAGGCTTCCGCCGGCTCTTTTTCGACACGGTGCTGTTCGAGCCGTTGGCGCTGAGGTTCCTGTGCGACGTGGTCGGCGCCGACAAGGTCATGCTCGGCTCCGACTACCCGTTCGGGATCGGCGACCCCGACCCCTGCGGCGTGGTTGATAGGACAGCGCTGACCACTGCCGAGCGCGAAGCGATCCTCGGCGGCAACGCCGCCCGCATCTTCTCCGTCGCGTGCGGCTGCGGCAGCGCTTAAGCCGCTTCTTCGACCCGCAGCAGCTCGACCGAGGGCGGTCCGGTCAGGATGTCGGCAAAGGCGTGCATCCAGTCATGGACCTCGTCCTTTGATTCGAAGCCGCGCTGGCGGAAGCTGTCGAGCTCGTCCAGGTTCTTCAGCACGATCTCGAACTGTAGCGCCGGGCCGCCGCCGACGCCGCGGGTCAGCGGCACCAGCAGGCGCGCCTGCTTGCCCTTGCCGATGGCGGCCGCGACCTCCTTGCGGATGAATTCGAGCGCGCGCTGCCGGTTGATCGGCAGCACCTCGTAGGAAAAGCGTGCGACATACATCGTCGTCATCCTCTCAGCGGTTACCTTGCTAACCGCCGAGAGGCGCCGGACGATCCGTAGCCTCCGCTTACTTATCCAGCCAGGCGTCTTCGAGGCGCCAGCTGTTGTAGGCGCTGTTCGACATCTGGGTCATGTTCTTGACGTAAGGCTGCCAGCAGGTCGACGCGCGCGAGTGGTAGATAATCGGCCGCACCACGTCGGCCGCCATCTTCTTTTCGATCTCGAAGACGATCGCTTTGCGCTTTTCCGGGTCGGGCTCCATCGACTGCTTGTCGACCAGCGCCTCCATGTCGTGGTCGCAATAGCCGGTGTAGTTGCGCGGCGACTTGCAGACATAGCTTTCATAGAAAATCTGGTCGGGGTCGTCGACCGCGCTGCCCGACAGGCTGACCGCCAGCGTGTAGTCCTTGCGCATCAGCTTGGGGATCCAGTTGGCGGTTTCGATCGTCTCCATCTCGGCCTCGATGCCGATCGATTTGAGCTGGTCGATCAGGATCGTGCCGGGGTCGCGGTAGCCGGAGATGTTGCGCGCCGACAGCTTGACCTTGAGCGGGTTGTCGGGGCCGTAACCGTGCTTTTTCATGATCGCGCGACCCTCTTCGCGGCTCTTGGCGACGTCGAGGCCATAGCCGGGGAACGGCCGCAGCTGCTCGACCGGGATGCCCCAGATGCCCTCCGGCGGCGGCAGCATCACGCCGCTGATATCGGCATGCCCTTCTTCGAGGATGTCCGAGAAGGCCTGCCGGTCGAGCGCCATCGCCAGCGCCCGGCGCACCTCCAGATCGTCGAACGGCGGCTTGCGTACGATCGCCAGGGTCACCGCGACGTTGAGCGGCTCGGTGTCGCAGACCGCATTCGGCGCCTGGCTCTTGATGTCCTTCATCAGCGCGAAGGTGATCTCGTAGGGGAAGGTCATGTCGAACTTCCCGGCGATAAAGCCCAGCACCGCGGTCGAGCGGTTGGGGATGATCGTGTATTCGATGCCGTCGAGATACGGCAGGCCCGGCTTCCAATAGTCCGGGTTGCGCTCGAGCTTGAGAAACTGGTTGGGCTTGTAGTCGACGAACTTGAACGGGCCGGTGCCGACCGGGTGCTGGCGCATCTGCTGCGGCGGCACATGACAGGGATAGACCGGCGAATCCCCGGAGGCGAGCAGCGCCAGGAATGCCGGCTGCGGCCGCTTCATGTGAAAGACCGCCTCGTCGTCGCCGTTCACCGTCACCGAGTCGAGGTTGAGGTACCAGGTCTCGCGCGGGTTGAGCCGCAGCTTTTCCGGCCCTTTGCCGAGCAGCAGATCCCAGGTGCATTTAACGTCGGCGGCGGAGAACGGCTTGCCGTCATGCCATTTGACGCCATGACGCAATTTGAAGGTGAGGTCCTTGCCATCCTCGCCCCAGGCCCAGCTTTCGGCGAGCTCGGGACGGATGGTCTGAAGGCTGTTCTGCTTGATGTGCTGGTCGTAGATGACGAGGTTGTTGAACACCCCGCCCATCGGCATGATCGTCGACCATGTCGCCTCCTCGTGAATCGACATGCTGGCCGGGCTGTCGCGGTGATAGACCTTGAGGATGCCGCCGCGCTTGGGCGCATCCGCCGCATCGGCGCTGCCGAACGCAAAAAGCAGCCCACCCAGCAACGCCAAAATCCGTCCCGCCTGCATCGCCGCCTCCCCCAATGTTCTTGATTCCCGCAAACCAAGTTGAGTCGATACCGCTCAAGCTGAGCGGCTCTACCGCAACCCGTCATGGCCGGACTTGATCCGGCCAAACGGGGTGAAAAACACCAAGAGAACCGCTATATCCTCAACGTTTCTGCCCTTCTTCCCATTGGGGTAAGCGGAGGGGTAAGCGATGTTCATGAGCGGTGCAAAAGTGTCTTACACCGATCACGTCTCTGGAGGTCCGTCATCGAATTGAGATACCCGATCTGACGGTCCTTCTGTCGAGGACTTAATACTCGGGATGAGCGGATGCCAAAATCCCGGTAGCTACAAGCCCCCTTTGGGGGTCGATCGTTGCACCCTCTGACTTTGGCTCAACCTTCCACGTCATCCGATTTCGTCGCCCACCTTCGACATCGAAATATACGACCCGACATCTCTTATTGGCCGGCTCGGGCACGATCGCTACATGATTTGCCTCAATGCCCCGGAGAATGGTGTGGCACAATTCGCCCCAATAGGGCTTTCCCGAGATGTGATCGCACGTTTAATATTCCTGTCCACAGATTGAACAAATCTCGCTGCGAACAATAGTTCCCATACTCAAATAGACCTGAGACGGAAATACTACCCTCTCAACATTGTCCAGCCGTTCGACCTGCTGCTGCATTGACTCAAAACTTCGATGCGCTCTAATCGCCTCCGCATATGCGGTTTCCGCCGTCACCAGTTCCGTCCAGGCATCGTCGGGTTTATCCGCCTTGAGCAACAGCCACATAGAGATCTCTGCGTGCATAGCTGCTGCAACACGATCCAGCCCGAGACAGTAATTCGCAAAATCTTCGTCGCGGCCCTCCACGGCTTCTCGCTTTATCTTGCTGTTGAATTGCATAAACGCCGTAAGCCTGCGCAACGCATCCTTTTGCAAATCTGAATCGCGCGTGATAGACGCCAAATTGATGTAGTCCTTGAAAAATGCTTCAGCATTATCGCCGTATTCCACTTCCTCTTTCTTATTCATTTTGTCATTTCCTTCACGATCTGGGAAAGCTCCCTCAAGCCCTCAACATCGCCCTCGTAGGAGATTTTCTTATAGGTTCCACTATCCGTCTCTCCCACCATGTCGAGCTTCACTCCCCGAAGACGTGCAGGTATCCCCTTGAAGAAATCGGTAATACAATTACCCAGAACACCGATTGCAAGCGACACAGCATTTGGGTTGTTGCTCCACAGGGCTAGCGGAATAAACAGAGTTGGGCCAAGCCATTGGAAATGTTTATTGACGACATAAGGAGGGTGATCTTCTCCAGAGAAGAAAGAGCCGATAGTTATATCATTTTCTCGCAAAGCTTTTAGGACAGTAGTTGTGTGTGAGGCGGTATAAAGCTCGTCCGGCGAAGCGGCTGATTCGAAGTTTATTGGGATTACCGCCAATCCATCGGCCAACGTGCATCCTAGTTCGAGTGCGCGCTGATCTATCCTGACGTAATCCTCAACAGCCACGGGCATAGAGGTTTCCGATCACTGGTCTTAAACGCCGGGGATCGAACATCCCTCGGGGCGCTAACGCTGATAGATGGGAAGGCAGCAGATTGCACGCAATGGTGCTAGGCGATGCAATCCGAGGCCTAGTCAGGGCCGGGCGAGCAAGGCTCGAGCGTCGCCGATAACGGATCAGCGTAGCCTCGATCGTTATCCTCTAACCAGTGTTCCCGACCGTTCTCGCTGAGCGGGAGTTTTGTCCTCCCTCGGTGAACGAGCACCGATAGTTGGCAGGATGCGCAAAGCCCTGGCACCCTAGTAATTTGCCCAGAAGGAGCCTCCATTGACGCCGGGGTAAGCGGCGGCGTAAGCGTTGTTCACTCATTTGGCAGAAACGCTTGGGATTCAGCGGTTTTCCATATCACCTATGGCCGGACTTGATCCGGCCATCTTGAGAATCCGCGGGTCAAGCCCGCGGATGACGGTTTGAGGGGCGGCGCAGCTCAACTATTTATCGAGCCACCAATCCTCCATGCGCCAGCCGTTGTACTGGCTGTTGACCATCAAGGTGACGCCTTTCAATTGCGGTTGCCAGCAGGTCGCCGCGCGCAGGTGGTAGACGATCGGCCGGCCGAGCCCCTTTTGCAGCAGAAAGTCGGCGTCCTGCACCAGCTGCTTGCGCTTTTCGGGATCGGTCTCGCGTGACTCCTGATCGACCAGCTTGTCGAATTCGGGGTCGTTGTAGCCCGGATAGTTGCGCTTCGAGGCGCTGACGTAGTTCTGGTAAAAATACACGTCGGGGTCGTCGACCGCGGTGCCAAGCACGTTGAGCCCGAGCGTGAAATCCTTGCGGATCAGTTTCGGCACCCAGTTGGCGGTCTCGACCAGCTCGAGCTCGCCGTCGATCCAGATGTCCTTCAACTGGTCGAGCAGAATCGCGCTCGGGTCGCGGTAGACCGCGATGTTGCGGGTCGACAGCTTGATCGTGAGGTGCTTGTCCGGGCCGTACCCGGCCTTCTTCATCAGCTCGCGCGCCTTGTCGCGGTTGGCCTTGACGTCGCCGCCATAGCCGGGAAGCGTCATCAGCCGCTCATTGGGCATGCCCCAGACGCCTTCCGGCGGCGGCAGCAACGCCCCGCCGATGTCGCCTTCGCCCTGGCCCAAAATGTCGATAAAGGATTTGCGGTCGAGCGTGAGCCCGATCGCCTCGCGGACATCGGCGTTGTCGAAGGGCGGCTTGGTGCGGTTGATCAGTACCCCGACCGATTCGCCGGCGGCGCCTTCCTGGCACACGGAGTTTGGCGCCTGGGCCTTGATGTCCTTCAACAGCGGAAAGGTCACCTCATAGGGGAAGGTCAGGTCGAAATTGCCGGCGATGAAGGCAAGGATCGCGGTCGAGCGGTTGGGGATGATCGTGTACTCGATGCCGTCGAGATAGGGCCGGCCCGGCTTCCAGTAATCGGGGTTTTTGGCGAATTTGATGTACTGGTTCGGCTTGTAGTCGACGAATTTGAACGGGCCGGTGCCGATCGGGTGCTGGCGCATCGTCGCCGGCGGCACATGGCAGGGATAGATCGGCGTGTCGCCCGAGGCGAGCAGCGCCAGCACCGCCGGCTGCGGCTGCTTCAAGCGGATCGTCGCCTCGTAATTGCCGCTGACCGTGGTGTTCTCGACATTGACCCACCAGCTTTCGCGGTAGTTGAGGCGGAGCTTTTCCGGCGCCTTGTTGGTCAACAGGTCGAAGGTGCATTTGACGTCGGCGGCGGTGAACGGCTTGCCGTCGTGCCACTTGACGCCTTCGCGCAGCTTGAAGGTGATCGCGGTATTGTCGGGGCTCCAGGCCCAGCTGGTCGCCAGCTCGGGCACGATCGACTTCATGCTGTTCTGCGCGACGTTCTGATCGAAGACCACGAGGTTATTGAACACGCCCATCATCGGCATGATGACGCCGATCGTGCCCTCTTCGTGGATCGACATGCTGGCCGGGCTGTCGCGGTGGTAGACCCGCAGGACGCCGCCCGGTTTCTGCGCCTGCGCTGTTCCGCCTGCGCCGAGCGCCAGCATCGCCGCAACCGCCGCCGCCGTCACCTGGCCGTATCTCCGCATGTGCTGTCCCCTTCTCGTCGCTCCACAGGCGGCAGAGCGTCTCGTGCCGGATTCAATAGCACGCAGGCCGCGGCCCCACGCCTTCGATTGACGCCGGGCCGCCATTCCGACAATTGTTGGTGTATAGTTTGGCGTCAGCTTTGCGCAGCCGTCTGCCGCGCCTTTTACAGGAGACCCGCATGAGCGTTCAGGGCATGAACCACTTTACGGTGCTGAGCGACGATCTCGAGGTGACGCGAAAGTTCTACTGCGACCTTCTCGGGTTTGAGGTCGGCGACCGGCCGAACTTCCAGTTTCCCGGCTATTGGCTTTGGGTCGGCGACCAGCCGATCCTGCACGTGATCCACCGCAACGAGCTCAACGAGCACCGCGCCGGGGTCATCGACCACATGGCGTTCACCGCCACCGACCTGCCGGGGACCGTCGCCAAGCTCGACAAGGCCAAGGTCAAGTGGGAACTGCGGCGTCTGCCGAAGGAAAGCGTCCGCGGCGGCCTGTGGCAGCTGTTCTTCGATGACCCGCATGGCGGCAAGGTCGAGTTCGACTTCGACAAGGAAGAACAGGCCCCGGCCGGCCACGCCGCTTAGCTGGCCGCGCGAACGTGTAGGATGGGTGGAGCGGAGCGATACCCATCGCTCTTTGCTGCGCGATGGGTATCGTTGCACTCAACCCATCCTACGTCGACAGGCCCCGCAATGACGACCCATGGCTAAAAATCCGGCTTCGGCAGCGGCCGGGCTGGCATGCGCAGGGCGAGCGGCGGCGGTATGTCGTCGCTTTCCGCGGCCCAGCCCCAATCGAGCAAAGGCCGCGCCGCCAGCGCGAAATCGACAATCCGGCCGACCAGGTTCGGCGACTGCATCTCATCGTCGCTGAAGCGGGTGTCGACGAGAAAGTTCTTCCAGCAGACGTAATCGGCGACCGCTGTGCCCTTGGCGGCCTCGAAGCCGCGCGGCGGACGGCTCAGCCGCTCGTTCTCACACGAAACCTGATAGCCGAGTGTCTGCAATTGGCCGGTCATCGCGACAAACCCGTCGGCATCGTCGAGAACAGACCGCCGCAGCCGGGACAGCAGCTCCGGCTCGGGGTGCCAGAAGCCGACTCCTGCCTGGAAAGCGCCGGGTTCGATGTGAAGATAAAGTAGGCCGGGATCGCGCTTGCCGCCCGAGCGGGTCAGCACCGCGCCGGCATGGGTCTTGTAGAGCTGCTTGTTGGCCGAGAACCGCACGTCGCGATAGATGCGGAACATGCCGCGGCCGGGATCGCCGACCAGCGGGATGCCGACCGCATCGAGCGCCGCGCCGACCGCGACGATCAGCGCGCGGAACGGCGCCAGCACCTCGGTGTCATAGACGCCCTTGCGCGGCTTGAACCAGACCGGGTCGTTGTGCCGCTGCAAGCCGCGAAAGAAGTCGAACGCCGCCGGCCGAAACCCGGCAAATCCCCCGGTCGCCGCTGCCATCGCTTTGCTTTTTCACCTCTTGGCGTTGTTGCAGCGAAAGGCCAATTCGCCCAGGGGTTTAAGCTTTTGTTGATGAAACCGGCCGAATGTCGGGCCAGACGGGCGGAGTCGGGCGATGCGGTTGGTCATTCTTTCCGGTGCGGCGCTGCTGGGGCTGCTGTACGTGTTCCACCATTGGGTGACGTCCCAGACGTTCTAGCCCGGCGTTTCGCCAGCCCTCTCAGCCGCTCCGGCGGGCATAAAGCAGAAACTCGCGGTTGCCGGCGGGGCCGGTGATCGGGCTCTCGGCGATGCCGACGACCGACCAGCCCGGCCGCGCGCCGACCCACGCAGCCGCCGCCTCGCAGACCGCGCGATGGATCTCCGGATCGCGCACCACCCCGCCTTTTCCGACCGCGCCGGGCCCCGCCTCGAATTGCGGCTTGATCAGCGCCACCAGCAGCGCTTGGCCTTTGGTCAGCGCCAATGACGCCGGCAGCACTGTCGCCAATCCGATAAAGCTCGCGTCGCAGGTGACGATGTCGACCGGCTCGGGGATTTGCTCCGCCGTCAGATAGCGGGCGTTGACCGCTTCACGGACGACGACGCGCGGGTCCTGACGCAGCTTCCAGGCGAGCTGGGCGCGCCCGACATCGACCGCGTAGACCTTCGCCGCGCCGCGCGTCAGCAGCACGTCGGTGAACCCGCCGGTCGAAGCACCGACATCTAGCGCGACGAGGCCCGCGACCTCGATGGCGAAATGGTCGAGCGCGTGGGCCAGCTTCACCCCGCCGCGCGAGACCCAGGGATGGTCGCGCCCGCGCACCTCGATCTCGGTGGTGTCGGGAATGGTTTCGCCCGGCTTGTCGATGCGCCGCTCGCCGGCAAAGACGATTCCGGCGAGGATCAGCGCCTGCGCGCGCTGGCGGCTTTCGGCGAGACCGCGATCGACGAGAAGCTGGTCGGCCCGGCGCTTCGCTACCTTGTAGGGTGGGTTGAGCAAGGCGAAACCCACCGCCGCGTTCGAAGCACGATGGGTTTCGCTGCGCTCAACCCATCCTACGGCCTACTACGGCCTACGCCCGAACCGGCTGCTCGGCGACCTCGCGGCCCAGGGCCGCCATCGCGGTGGCGACGATGTGTTTGGCGTTGAGCCCGGCGACATCGTATTGCGCCGTCTGCGAATCGTGGTCGATGAATACGTCGGGCAGGCACATCGTGCGAATCTTGAGCCCCTGATCGAGCTGGCCGCTTTGTGCCAGGTAATGCAGGACGAAACTGCCGAACCCGCCGATCGCGCCTTCCTCGATGGTCACCACCACTTCGTGCTCGCGCACCAGGCGGTTGATCAGCTCGGTATCGAGCGGCTTGGCGAACCGGGCATCGGCCACCGTGGTCGACAACCCATACGCGCCCAGCTCCTGCGCCGCCTTCAGGCATTCCTGCAACCGCGCGCCAAAGCTGAGCAGCGCGATCTTGGTGCCTTCCTTGACGATGCGGCCGCGACCGATTTCGAGGGCCACGCCCTTTTCCGGCATCTCGACCCCGATCCCGTCGCCGCGCGGGAAGCGCAGCGCCGAGGGCCCATCGTCGATGGCGACGGCGGTGGTGACCATATGCACCAGCTCCGCCTCGTCGGCCGCCGCCATCAGCACAAACCCAGGCAAAGCGCCGAGATAGCCGATATCGAACGAGCCGGCATGGGTCTGGCCGTCATTGCCGACCAGCCCGGCGCGGTCGATCGCAAAGCGCACCGGCAGCTTCTGAATCGCCACGTCATGCACGACCTGGTCGTAGCCGCGCTGCAGGAAAGTCGAGTAGATCGCCGCGAACGGCTTCATCCCCTCGGCGGCGAGGCCCGCGGCAAAGGTCACTGCATGTTGCTCGGCGATGCCGACATCGAAGGTACGCTTCGGAAACCGGTCACCGAAAGTATGCAGTCCCGTGCCCGAGGGCATCGCTGCGGTGATCGCGACGATGCGGTCGTCCGCCTCCGCCTCCTTGATCAGCGACTTGGCGAAGACGCTGGTATAGGAGGGCGCCTTTGACGACGACTTGGCCTGGGCCCCGGTGATGACATCGAACTTGGCGACGCTGTGCCACTTGTCATCCGACTGCTCGGCCGACAGGTAGCCGTGGCCTTTCTCGGTCACGACGTGGATCAGCACCGGGCCGCTTTCCTTGAGGTCGCGGACGTTTTTCAGCACCGGCACCAGATGGTCGATATTGTGCCCGTCGATCGGGCCGACATAGTAGAACCCCATCTCCTCGAACAGGGTGCCGCCGGTGA
>JBBRPG010000110.1:0-13104 GCA_038228485.1 Alphaproteobacteria bacterium | reverse complement strand
TGCGCGCATTTGACGTCGTCGGCAAGGATTTGGAGTTCCGGCTTGGTGTCGATCACCGCGCGGCGGCCGAGGATCAGATTGCGGCTGGTCTGCCGCGCGTCGGTCTGCTGCGCACCCTCGCGGACGACGATGCGGCCCTGGAACGCGCCGTGACCGCGCCCGGCGGCGACCCCCTTGATCAACTCCGTCGTGGCGCCGCCGACTGCCGCGTGGTCGATTGCGGTGACGATGTTAGCCTCCTCACGGCCGGAGACGACAAACGCGCCGTCATACCGGCATTCGGCCTGGTCGCCGGCGATGGTGACGTTGGCTTCGTGCCGCACGGTGCCGCCGCCGAGCAGCAGTGCAAACCCGTCGAGCTTCGCGCGGGCGCCGAGCGTCGCGGCGATTTCGCCGAGATGCACCGCCTCCGGGCTTTCCTCGATCAGCGCGACGCGGGTCAGGGCCGCGCCGTCGGCAATCCGCCAAGCAGCGACATCGTTGCGCCAATATTTTCCGGAGCCGGCATAGGTTTCGATGACCGTCGCGCGGCTGCCGGCGCCCAGGCTGATCAGGCTGCGCGTGTGCAGCGACGCGTCGCCGGCACCCGAGGCGAGATGGATGATTTGGATCGGCTGCTCGACGACGGCGCCAGGCGCGACATCGAGCACGAACCCATCGGCGAAGAACGCGGCGTTGAGCGCGGCGAACGGATGATGATCCTCGTTTATCGCCGCGGCTTTGACCGGCTCCGGCCGTTCTGCGATCGCCGTTTGCATCGAGCCGAACCAGACACCGCTCGGCGCGTCGAGGCGCGACCACTCCGGCGCGAACCGACCGTCGATCAGGACTAGCAGCAACCCTATGCTGTCCAGCGCCACTTCCGCCGGCACTCCCATCGGCGCGCCCATCACCGCCGGCAGCATCGGATGCTTTTCCAGCGGCTGGAGGTCGAGATAACGCCAGCTCTCGCTGCGCCGGCTGGGGAACCCAAGCTCGGCAAAGCGGTTGAGGCCCTGCTGACGGAACCGCGCCAGCCACTCGGGTTCGCCCGCGGTGCCGCTAAAGGCGGCGAGATAGGGCCGCGCCTCGGGCTTCACCGAAAGGAACGCGGGCGTCTCGCCCGCATGCGGCCGGGACGGCCGCGGTCCATGAGTGGCGTTCATGACGGGTTCACGCTGCGTCGGCCGCGCCGTAGCCGCGGCGTTCCAGCTCGGCGGCGAGGGTCTTGTCGCCGGACTCGACGATGCGGCCGTCCTGCAGGACATGCACGCGGCCCGGCTCGACGTAATCCAACAGGCGCTGGTAATGGGTGATCATCACGATCGCGCGGTCCGGTGCGCGCAGCGCGTTGACCCCTTTCGCGACCAGGCGCAGCGCGTCGATGTCGAGCCCGCTATCGGTCTCGTCGAGGATCGCGAGCTTCGGCTCCAGCATCGCCATCTGGAAGATTTCGTTGCGCTTCTTCTCGCCGCCCGAGAACCCGACATTGACCGCGCGCTGCATCAAATCTTCGCTGATCTCCAACAGCTTGAGCTTGGCGCGGACGGCGCGCAGGAACTGGCCGGCGTCGAGCTCGGGCTCGCCGCGGTGGCGCCGACCGGCGTTGAGCGCGGCGCGTAGGAAATACATGTTGTTCACGCCGGGGATTTCGACCGGATACTGAAAGGCGAGGAACACGCCCTCGCGCGCCCGTTCGTCGGCCGGCATGTCGAGCAGGTCGCGGCCCTGGTAGGTGACCGTGCCCTCGGTGATCTCATAGCCGTCGCGCCCGGCCAGCACCGAAGCCAAGGTGCTCTTGCCCGAGCCGTTCGGCCCCATGATCGCGTGCACCTCGCCGGCCCCGACCGAAAGGTCGATGCCCTTGAGGATTTCGCGCCCGTCCTTGAGCCGCGCGTGGAGGTTTTTGATCTCTAACATCGCTATCCGTTCCGCGCCCCGGTGAAAGCCGGGGTCCACTTGTCCGCCTGCGCGTTACTTCCCGGCTCGCACCGCCGCCGAGCGTCCTTCCAGCGATCGAGCTCTGCCCGAAAGTGGGTCCCGGCTTCCGCCGGGAAGCGCGAAAGGGCTGTCATCCGACGCTGCCTTCCAGGCTGACGGCGAGCAGCTTTTGCGCCTCGACCGCGAATTCCATCGGCAGCTCCTTCAACACCTCCTTGCAGAAGCCGTTGACGATCAGCGACAGCGCGTCCTCGGTGCTCAAGCCGCGCTGGCGGCAATAGAACAGCTGGTCGTCGCTGATCTTCGAGGTGGTGGCCTCGTGCTCGATCCGGGCCGAGGGGTTGCGCACCTCGATATAGGGCACGGTATGGGCGCCGCAGCGGTCGCCGATCAGCAGCGAGTCGCATTGGGTGTAGTTGCGCGCGCCCTCCGCTCGCGGCTGCACCCGCACCAGCCCGCGATAGGTGTTCTGCCCGCGCCCGGCCGAGATGCCCTTGGAGATGATCGTCGATGAGGTGTTCTTGCCGATGTGGATCATCTTGGTGCCGGTATCGGCCTGCTGGCGGTTGTTGGTGATCGCCACCGAATAGAATTCGCCGACCGAATCGTCGCCTTCGAGGATGCAGCTCGGGTATTTCCAGGTGATCGCCGAGCCGGTCTCCACCTGGGTCCACGAAATCTTGGCGCGGTCGCCGCGGCAGGCGCCGCGCTTGGTGACGAAATTATAGATGCCGCCCTTGCCCTCGGCGTCGCCGGGATACCAGTTCTGCACCGTCGAGTATTTGATCTGCGCGTCCTCGTGCGCGATCAGCTCGACCACCGCGGCGTGGAGCTGGTTCTCGTCGCGCTGCGGCGCGGTGCAGCCTTCGAGATAGCTGACATAGGCGCCCTTGTCGGCGATGAGGAGCGTGCGCTCGAACTGGCCGCTCTTCGCCGCGTTGATGCGGAAATAGGTGCTCAGCTCCATCGGGCAGCGGACGCCCGGCGGGATGTAGGCGAACGAGCCATCGCTGAACACCGCCGAATTGAGCGCGGCGAAAAAATTGTCGTTCTGCGGCACGACCGTGCCGAGGTATTTGCGGACGAGGTCGGGGTGCTCGTGCACGGCCTCGCCGAACGAGCAAAAGACGATGCCCAATTCGGCGAGCTGGCCCTTGAACGTCGTCGCCACCGAGACGCTGTCAAACACCGCGTCAACCGCCACGTTCCGGGGCGCGACTCCGGCCAGCGCCTCGCGCTCGCGCATCGGCACGCCGAGCTTTTCGTACATCGCCAGCAGCTCAGGATCGACCTCGTCGAGCGATTTGGGCGCGTCGTCCTGATATTTGGGGGCCGACCAATAGGTCGCGCCCTGGTAGTCGATCGGCGCGACGTTGAGCTTGGCCCAGTTCGGCGCCTCCATCTTCTCCCAGGCGCGAAACGCCTGCAGCCGCCAGTCGAGCAGCCATTCCGGCTCGCCCTTCTTGGCCGAGATGAAGCGCACCGTGTCCTCGTTGAGGCCGGGCGGCGCCGACTCGGTCTCGATGTCGGTGACGAAACCGTATTTGTAACCCTCGTTGAGGGCCGGGATCTGGGTGTCGACCCGGGTGTCCAAGGGAGCGCTCATCGGGCTCGCCTCAACCATGCGCCGGAAGCGCGGCGATCGCGCCGGCGGGCAGGAACGCATAGGGCGAGATCATCTCGTCGAGCGTCACCGCCGACAGAGCCTCGCCGACCGCGCGGTTGATCGCCGCCCAATGCGGCCGGGTCGGGCAATAATTGGTGTGGGCGCACTCGTCGACATGCACCGAGCATTGGGTCAGGCCGATATCGCCGTCGATCGCGGCGACCACCGCGGCGACCGAGATCGCCGACGCCGGCCGCGCCAGGCGGTATCCGCCTGCCGCTCCGCGGGTCGCGGTCAGCACGCCGGCATGAGTCAGCGCCTTCAAGAGCTTGGCGACGGTCGCCAGCGGCAGCCGCGTCGCCGCGGCGACCGAGGCGGCGTTCTCCTGCCGCTCGGGCGCAAGCGCCAAATGGGTCGCGACGATGACGCCGTAATCGGCGAGCTTAGAAAGGATGATCATGGGCAATTCAAATCCGCCAAATTCTCGGCCAAGACGCTCCAAGCCGGGCGGCACGGTAATCCGTACCAATTTGGTACGCAATACATCGTTGCTCGGAAGGGCCGGGTCAAGGTGAAAAGACGCGGCAACCGACCGCAGCGCGCATCTTGCGGCGAAGGCCGGCCGTAACAACCTGAAATCATATGAACTCAATCCTCGCTGCCGAGCAGGAACGCCCCTCTCCGCCCGCCAAGGACCATTGCGGGGGGAGAGGGAGGGGCCCAGCGCGCAGCGCTGGGAGGGTGAGGTGGGAATGCTCTGACGCTTCTGGAATCCCCCACCTCACCCCGACCCTCTCCGCCCCCGGGGGCGGAGAGGGAATTCTCGGCACGTCCGCGCCATGAAACTTCTCGTCGTCGAAGACGATCGCAGCACCGCCGCCTATCTGGTCAAAGGCCTCTCCGAGAGCGGCTATACCGTCGACCAGGCCGACGACGGCCGCGAGGGGCTGTTCCTCGCCAGCTCGGGCAGCGACGACGCGATCATCCTCGACCGCATGCTGCCGGGGATGGACGGGCTAGCGCTGGTCGGCGCGCTGCGCGCCGCCGAGATCGCCACCCCATCGCTGATCCTGTCGGCGCTGGGCAGCGTCGACGACCGGGTCAAGGGCCTCAAGGCGGGCGGCGACGACTATCTGGTCAAGCCCTTCGCCTTCAGCGAGCTTCTCGCCCGGATCGAGGCGCTGCTGCGCCGCGGTGCGACGGCGATCGCCACGACCAAATTGCGCGTCGCCGACCTTGAGCTCGACCTTCTCACCCGCACGGTCAAGCGCGGCGACACGGCGATCGAGCTGCTGCCGCGCGAGTTCCAGCTGCTCGAATATTTGATCCGCAACGCCGGCCACGTCGTCACCCGCACGATGCTGCTGGAGCATGTGTGGGACTATCACTTCGACCCGCAGACCAACGTCATCGACGTGCATGTCAGCCGCCTGCGGCAAAAGATCGACCGCAATTTCTCCCGGCCGCTGCTCCATACCGTGCGCGGCGCCGGGTATTGCCTGCGCGCCGCGGATTAGCGGCGATGCGTCCGCCGCTCCCGCATCACCGCCGGTTGGTGAAGACCCATGCCTTCCGGCTCGCCGCGCTTTATTTCGCGGTGTTCGCGGTCTCGGTTCTGGGGGTGCTGCTGTTCGTCTATTGGATGAGCGCCGATTTCGTCGAGCGCCAGACCCAGGCGACGCTCGATGCCGAGATCGCCGGCCTCGCCGAGCAATACGGTCAGCGCGGCCTCTCCGGTCTGGTGCAGATCGTCGCCGCGCGCAGCGCCGGCGACCGCGGCGACGGCATGCTTTATCTGGTCACCAACCGTGACGGCCACCCGCTCGCCGGCAACATCACGGGCTGGCCGGCCGGGACGCCGGTGGCGCCGGGCCCGGTCGCCTTCAACGTCGAGGTCAAGGACAACGACAAAGGCCGTACCGGCAAGCGGCCGGCCCAGGGCGCGCTGATCGTCATCCCCGACGGGTTCCGCCTGCTGGTAGCGCATGACATCAGCGACGCCGCCCTGTTCCGCGAGCGGATCAAGCTGACCCTGATGTGGTCGGGGCTGGCGGCGCTCGGCGCCGGGCTGATCGGCGGCGCGGTGCTGAGCCGCAAGCTGCTGGCCCGCGTCGAGCAGGTCAACCGCACCGCCGAGCGGGTCATGGAAGGCAACCTCTCCGACCGGGTGCCGCTCAGCGGCGCCGGCGACGAGTTCGATCAGCTCGCCGCCAACCTCAACAACATGCTCGACCGGATCGAGCGGCTGATGAGCGGCATGCGTGAGGTCTCCGACAATATCGCGCACGATCTGCGCACGCCGCTGGCGCGGCTGCGAGCGCGGCTGGAGCTGAGCCTGCTCGGCGCCGCCGATCCCGCGACGCAGAGCGAGGCGGTGCGCGCCGCAATCGACGAGGCCGACCGGTTGTTGGCCACCTTCAACGCCCTGCTCAACATCGCCGAGGCCGAGTCGGGCGCGGGCCGCGATCGCGCCGAGCCGCTCGATCTCGCCCAGACCGCGCGCGACGCCGCCGAGCTTTATGAGCCGGTCGCCGAGGAAAAAGGCTGCGCGCTCAAGCTCGATGTCGAGCCCGGGATCATGATCCGCGGCGACCGGCACCTGCTGTCGCAGGCGGTCGCGAACCTCTTGGACAACGCGCTCAAATACGGCGGCGGCGAGGTGCTGCTGTCGGCGCATCAAAAAGAGGGCCGCGCCGCGCTCGAAGTCTCCGATTGCGGCCCCGGCATCCCCGAGGCCGAGCGGGATACAGTGTTCGACCGTTTCGTCCGGCTGGAACCGAGCCGCAGCACCCCCGGCAACGGGCTGGGGCTCAGCCTGGTGCGCGCGGTGGCGCGGCTGCACAACGGCACCGTGGCGCTGGGCGCGGCTCACCAAGATTTGGGGCAACCGGGATTGAAGGTGCGGCTGGAATTCGCGGCGCTGGGGTAAATTAATTTCCGGGGTCCTTGCCCGGACTTGTTCCGGGCATCCACGTCTTCAGATTACGCCGGCGAAAAGGAAGGCGTGGATGGCCGGGTCAAGCCCGGCCAAGGGCTAATTATAGCCCGTATAGCCGGTCTGAACTAATACCCCTCGCCGTCCGGCCCGCGCGACAGGCGGACACGCTCCCCGGTTTCGACCATCAGGTCGTGGAAGCGCTCGCGGTCATAGCCGGCGCTCTGCAGCACCGGCCGCATGATGTCGTCGGCGAGCAGCTCGTCGAGGCTCGGTTCGTAGCGGCAGCAATCGGTGTGTCCAGACATGTTCCCCTCCTACCTGAACGGTTGGGCGGAAGATGAGGGACAACCGTGTCGGGAATGTGACCGGTCATGGAGCATTTCGCGGCAATTTGTGTATCGCGCCGCCGCAATTGCCGTTCGAGTGGAGTTGCCGATGGGGGCCGGAACCGCTTTCGCGCCGGCGGAACTTGCTCTAAGTGGTTAGCGCCCGGCCCGCCGGTGCGCCGCAGCCACTGAACCTTTATCAAGCGCCGAGGCGCCGTGTGATCGCCGCGTTTATTGCCCGCCTCGTCGCCTTCGCCCATCGCCGCGCCACCGTTGTGGCCGTTGCCGCGCTCGTGCTGACGCTTGCCGCCGGCTGGTATGCCGCCGGTCATCTTTCCATCAACACCGATATCGGGCGGCTGTTGCCGAGCGATTTGCCGTGGCGGCAGAACGAGATCGCGCTCGACCGCGCCTTTCCGCAAAACGCCGATCTTTTGGCGATCGTCATCGACGGGAAAACCGGCGAGGCGGCCGACGATGCGGCGCACCGCCTCGCCGACGCGCTCAAGGCCGAGCCGCCGCTGTTCCGCGCCGTGCGCCGCCCTGACGGCGGCCCGTTCTTCGACCGCAACGGGCTGCTGTTTCTCTCGGTGGACGAGCTCACTGCGCTGTCGCAGCAGCTGATCGACGCGCAGGCGCTGCTCGGCAGCCTGGCGGGCGACCCGAGCCTGCGCGGCCTGTTCGACACGCTGACCTTGTTCGTCGACGGCGCGACCAGCGGCGATGTGACGATCGACAAGCTGGCCCCGACCCTCGCCAAGATCGCCGACGCCGTCGATGGCGTCGCCGCCGGCCGACCCGCGCCGCTGTCGTGGCAGCAGATGCTGACCGGCAGCGCCGCCGGCCCGCGCGAACTGCGCAAGTTCGTGCTGGCCCAGCCGGTGCTCGACTACAGCGCGCTCGAACCCGGCGCCGCGGCTACTGCGGAAATCCGCCGGCTTGCCGCCTCGCTCGGCCTCACCCCGCAGGCCGGGGTGACGGTGCGGATCACCGGCCCGGTTGCGCTCGACGACGACCAGTTCTCGGCGCTGCGCAAGGGAGCGCTGCGGTCGGTTCTCTTGTCGGTCGGGTCGATCGTCGCGCTCCTGTTCGCGGCGCTGCGCTCGCTGCGTCTCGTCGCGGCGATCCTGGCGACGGTGGCTGCCGGACTGGTGCTGACGGCCGGCTTTGCCTCGCTGGCGATCGGCTCGCTCAACGTGATCTCGGTGGCGTTCGCGGTGCTGTTTATCGGCCTCGCAGTCGATTTCAGCATCCAGTTCTCGATCCGCTACCGCGACCAGCGGCACCGGCGCGGCAGCCTCGACGCCGCGCTCTCGGCCGCGGCCGAGACCATCGGCCCGTCGCTGGCGCTCGCCGCCGCGTCGACCGCGATCGGCTTTCTCGCCTTTGTGCCGACGCAATATGTCGGGGTGCGCGAGCTGGGCTGGATCGCCGGCGCTGGGATGGTCATCGCCATCGCGCTCAACTTCACGCTGCTGCCGGCGCTGCTGACCCTATTGCGGCCGCGCGCCGAGCCGGAGGCGGTCGGCTGGACCCGCGCCGCGCCGCTCGACCGAATGCTGTTGGCCCGGCGCCGCTGGGTGATCGGCGGCGCGGCGGTGCTCGCGGTGTTGTGCCTGGCGCTGCTGCCGCGCGTGACCTTCGATTTCGACCCGCTCGACCTCAAGGACCCGCAGAGCGAGTCGATGGCGACCGTGCTCGACCTCATCAAGGACCCGCAGACAACACCCTACACCGCCGAGATCCTGGCGCCGTCGCTCGATGCGGCGACCGCGCTCGCCGACAAGCTCGGCGCGCTGCCCGAGGTGTCGCAGGTGGTCACCGCGGCGAGCTTCGTCCCGGAGCATCAGGACCGGAAGCTCGCGATCCTCGGCGATCTGGCCTTGCTGGTCGGCCCCTCGCTGGCCCCGGCGGCGGTCAAGCCGGCGCCGAGCGACGCCGAAGTAATGACCGCGATCGCCCGATGCCGCGACACGCTGCGCAAATTCGCCGCGACTCATCCCGGCAGCGCGGCGGTCGAGCACCTGGCGAAGGCGCTGGACGCCGCGGCCGCGCGCGGGCCGGCGGTGGCGCCCGAGCTTAACCAGGCGCTGCTGTCGGGACTGCTGCACCAGCTCGAAACGCTGGCCCAGCTGATGCAGGCAAAACCGGTGACCTTGGCCGATCTGCCCGACGATCTGCGCGGCAGCTGGCTGACCGCTGACGGGCAGGCGCGGATCGAAATCTTCCCCAAGGGCGACGCGCGCGACCCGGCGGTGCTCGAACGCTTTGTCACGGCGATCCACGCCATCGCCCCGCAAGCGACCGGCACCCCGGTGACGATCCAGGAATCGGGCCGGCTGATCAGCGGCGCCTTCTTGGAGGCCGGCATCATCGCCATCGCCGCGATCACGGTGCTGCTGGCGGTGGTGCTGCGTCGCGTACGCGACGTGATGCTGGTGATCGCGCCCTTGCTGCTGGCCGCGCTGCTCACCCTGGCGGTCACCGTGGTGACGGGGATGCAGCTCAACTACGCCAATATCATCGCGCTGCCGCTGCTGTTGGGCATCGGCGTCGCCTTCGACATCTATTTCGTGATGAACTGGCGCGCCGGGGTTTCCGAGCATTTGCAGTCGAGCACGGCGCGCGCGGTGGTGTTCAGCGCGCTGACGACGGCCTGCGCTTTCGGCAGCCTGGCGCTGTCGCCGGATGTGGGGGAGGCGGAGATGGGCAAGCTGTTGGCGATCTCGCTGGCCGCGACGGTGTTCTGCACGATGCTGGTGCTGCCGGCGCTGCTCGGGCCGGTGCTGCGGCCCACTCCATCGGCACCCCCGCGGATGCGGGGGTCCAGGGGCAATCGCTGAGACCCTGAAGCCTCGGCTCCCCGCTAGCCGCGCCCCGGATAGCTTACTGCCATCCCGGCGCGCACGTCCTGCTGGATGCCGTATTGCGGGAACGGGTAGCGCAGCCCGTTCTTCGCCAGCGCCTCCATCCCGGCAATCGCCTTGGACAGGTGGTCGGGCGGCAGCGCCATCAGCATCTCGTCGTCGAGCACCCCGCCATAGCGGCGCTCGGCAAAGCACGGGATCGACAGGCTCGGCTCGCGGGTCTTGAGCGCGCGGCCCCAGGAATCGGCGCAGGCCGACTCACCGACGATGCCCCAGTCGAACTTCTTGTATCCGGACCATTGCAGCCCGTTGATGAAGTACATCATCGCGCCGGGAGTGGCGTAGAACAGCGCGATATCGGGCGGGTCGAGCCGGCCGCTCGCCAGCGGCGCCACCGCCATCGCCTCGTATTGGCCGTCGGCGACGCAATTCATCGCGGCCTGGTGCGCGGTGGCGTCCTCATCGGTCGAATACCATACCCCGACCATGTGCTTGCCGGACTGCCAGATCGGGTCCTTGGCGTTGCCGAGGCCGATCACCGCGCGGCATTGCGCGCCGACGAGATTGTCGGCGGTGATCCCGACCGTCCAGCCGAGCCGCGACGCCTGCCCGACCACCTGGTCGAAGGTATGGATCGATTGCGGCCGGCGGATGCGCGGGATCGCCTCCATCTCCTCGCGTTTCTCGAACAACTTCATGGCGAAGACGAACGAGCGCAGCTTCAACAGGCGCTCCAGGTCGGCGGTGATCTTGGCCCAGTCCTCGGTCATGGCTGATTCTCTCTGCTGTCATTGCGAGCGGAGCGAAGCAATCTCGCGCCGCAGGAGGCGTATTCCCGAGATTGCTTCGTCCCCGCGCCGCCGGCAATGACCGTTATTTCTCGTGCATGACGTGGATGCCGTTCCACGCGGCCGGCGGATCGGCGGCGAGGCCCGGGCAACGGTCGCGCATCGTCCGCGCCGCGAGGTCGTCGGGTCGCAGCTGCGCCGCACGGTCGAAGAGCTCGCCGGCGCGCGCGAAATCGCCTGCCAAATACCGGTCGAGCGCGGCTTCGTAAACATCGCGCGCCGAGAGGATATCGGCGGCGACCGCACCCTTGAGCCCGATCAGCTCGCAGACCAGCGTCCCTTGGTGCCGCCCCTTGACCGCGACCCGGTCGAGTCGCTCGCGGGGGAGGGAGCCAATCGGCGCGGGAGGGGGCTTTTTGCGGGGGCTCGCCCATGCTGGACACACAGCTCGAAACCGCCCGCGCTGACACCGGGCGCATCCCCGTCCTCGATATCGGCCCGTATCTCGCCGGCGAACCCAGCACCGCCGCGCCGCTGGCGCGCGCGGTCGCCCGCACCTGCGAGGACACCGGCTTTCTCGTCGTCGCCAATCACGGCATCGCGCCGAAGCTGGTGGAAAGCGCTTTTTCCCACGCGGCCCGGTTCTTCGCCCGCGACGAGGCGGTAAAGCTCGCACTCACGCTGCGCTACGAGCCGACCACCTATGGCGAATTTTCGAGCCGGCTGCTGACGCTCAACTTCGCCCACCGGCGCGGCGAGACGCACCAATAGTCGAGGCGCCGCACCCCCTTCTCTGCTTGCGGGGGAGGCCGGGGATGGGGGTCAATTGCACGCAAACAAAAGGGCGGCCCCGGGGCCGCCCTTTTTCGCGATCTGCTACGCCGCTATTGCTGCGGTGGGGACGGCGGGGTCACGTCGCGCATGTTGCGGCGCTCCGCCATGAACTGGTCGAACTCGGCCTTGTCCTTGGCGTGGCGCAGCCGTTCGAGGAACGCGAGGAATTCGCGCTGTTCGTCTTCGAGACGGCGCAGCGTTTCCTCGCGGTATTCGTCAAAGGCACGGTTGCCGCTCGGGCCGCCCTGAAAACCGGGCTGCTGCTGCGGGCCGTTGCCCCAGCGCTGGGCGGCCTCCTGCATCCGCCGAACGCCCTCCTGCAGACGGTCGGCGCCGCGCTGCATCTTATCCGTGCGGCGCTGCCAGCGATCCGTCTGCCAGCTGTTGCCGTGGCTCCAGCAACTCATTCGTCCGCTCCCTATCAGAAATCCGAGGATGATCAGGCCGATCGGCCAGCAAAACACAAAACTCAGGACCATCAAGGCGATCCAGGCCGGGCGGCCGAAATCGTCGACACGTTCGATGAGGGTGGTCATTGCCGCCTCATGTAAATGTATCTTACATTCACATAGGCCGCAGCGGTTTGCGAGTCAAGGAGCGATCAAACCGAGCCCGCGCAAATAAATCAGCACCGCTGCTTCGAGCAGCTCCTCGGGGGTCATCGGCAGGGCCCGGCGGCCGGGATCGCCGCGCCCGAACAACGAGGCGATGCCGTGCGACAGCGCCCAGACATGGAGGCTGACCATCAGGGCCGGCGGGTGTTTGTCGCCCGGCGCGCGGGCGCACAGCGCCTCCGCGGCCCGGCGCAGCACGGCAAAGGCGCGGTCGGAGGCCTGGCGCAGCCCGGCCTCGCTGTCGAGCGCGACCCCGACCTCGAACATCGCCGAATAATAAGCCGGCTCCTCGCGGGCGAAACCGAGATAGGCGCGGCCCAGCCTTTCGAACGCCGCGAACGGGTCGGGCCGGCCGTCGTCCCAGGCCCGTTCGAGATGCGTCTCGAACAGCTCGAAACCGCGGCGGGCGACATCGGCGATCAGCGCGTCGCGGTCGCGGAAATGCCGGTACGGCGCCGCCGAGCTGACCCCGGCCGAGCGCGCCGCATCGGCGAAGGTAAACCCCGCCGGCCCTTTCTGCGCGATCAGGTTGAGCGCGGCGTCGATCAGCGCCTCGCGCAGATTGCCGTGATGATAGCCGCGCCGCGCGTTGGGGTCTTGTCGAGTCCAAACCATGTTAGGGAATCTTACATCAGCTGGTCTATGAAACAGAGGGCATTCGCGCCGCGGCCGCTTGACGGCTGTGCGACACTCTGTCGATAATCCTGGCGTCCTAGGGGGGCCCCGGTGAAGGGGCTGAGATATCGCTAGCCGAGCCGAGCTCGGGCGCGGAAACCCTTCGAACCTGATCCGGGTCGTGCCGGCGTAGGGACAGGAACATGGCCTTCGGCCGACATCCCTGCGTTTGACGCGTCCCGATCCTCGGTCAACCGGCGCAACGGAGGCTCGCATGCCCGATTCAGCCCCACTCCCGGCCAACAAGCCGTCATCCAAGGTCTCGGAGCTGCAGGTCACGACCGGCGCGTTCGCGTCCTCGCGCAAGGTCTTTGCGACCAGCAAGCGGTTCGGCGATCTGCGCGTCGCGATGCGCGAGATCGACCTCGAAGAGAGCGCCAACGAACCCCCGGTGCGGGTCTATGACACCTCGGGCCCCTATTCCGACGGTACCACCGAAACCGATATCGCCAAGGGGCTCGCCGAATTGCGGCGGAGCTGGATCGTCGGCCGCGGCGACGTCGAGGAAACCGCCGGCCGCGAGGTCAAGCCCGAGG
>JBBRPG010000109.1:0-13386 GCA_038228485.1 Alphaproteobacteria bacterium | reverse complement strand
TCAGCATCTCTCCGAAGGCGGCTTTGACGAGACAGGCGCTCGCGGGTTCGACCTCAATTCCGGCGGGCGCGGCACCGACAGCGTCCAGCCCTATGTCGCGGTCGCCGCCGCGCAGAAGTTCGTCACCGATGGCGGCACCCAGTTCACCCCGGAGCTGCGGCTCGGCTATGCCCGCGAGGCGCTGTCCGGCGCGCGGCTGATAACGCTGACGACCGTCAGCGGCGCCAGTTTCCCGGTGGTCGGGGTGACGCCGTCCAAAGACATCGTGACCGCCGGCTTCGGGGTGACGATGCAGGCCGGCCCGGCGCTGTCGCTCTACGCCAATTACGACACCACCGTGCGCACCGGGAACACCACCGACCAGACCCTTTCCGCCGGACTGCACTGGCGGTTCTAGGGCTGATCCGGAAACGAGGGTTCTCCGACCCTCGCCAGCCGTTTACCGACTTGCGCGATGCAGCGTAGCCCGCTGCGGGCGACGCGCTTGCGGCCGCCGCCTGCCTGTGGAAGCATTTGCCGCTATCGCGGGACGGAGCGGGCAAGGGAGAGGCGCTATGGACGTCGGCATGATGATGGTGTTCGCCAGCTATGGCTGGGACAACTGCTCCGATGCGATGCTCGCGTGTGGGACGAGGAGATCCGGCTGGCTCGGCTTGCCGCCGAGTTGGGCTTCGACTGCCTCTGGTCGGCGGAGCACCACTTCAACGACTACTCGTTCGTACCCGACAATATTCAGCTGATGACCTATTTGACGGCCGTTTGCCCCGACATCGACCTGGGGACTGCCGCCGTCATCCTGCCCTGGCACGATCCGCTGCGCGTCGCCGAGAACGCGGCGGTGCTCGACATGCTAAGCAAGGGCCGGCTGCGCCTGGGTTTTGGGCGCGGCCTCGCCCGGCGAGAGTTTGCCGCCTTCCGCCTGAGCATGGATGAATCGCGCGAGCGCTTCGACGAGGCGGCGCCGATGATCATCGAGGCGCTGAAAACCGGCTTTATCGAGGGCAACGGCAAGCACTACCGGCAGCCGCGGACCGAGATCCGCCCCCGGCCGCAGCATTCCTTCGACGGGCGCATCTATGCCGTGGCCTCCAGCGAAGAGTCGGTCGACTCTGCCGCCAAACTCGGCGCGCACATGGTGATGTTCGCCGACCGGCCGTGGGAGATGCGGGCGCCGGTGATCGAGCGCGGGCGCGAACTCCACCGCAAATATCACGGCACGGCGCCGCCGCACGTCATGCTGACCGAGTTCTGCGTCTGCGGCGCCAACCTCGCCGAGACGGAAGACGAAGCCCGCCAATACCAAGGCAAATTTGTCGAAAGCAACTTCCACCACTACGAATTCTTGGGCGAGCATTTCAAGACGGTGAAAGGCTACGACGCTTACCAGCAGAAGGCGGAGATCGCGCGGAAGGCAGGCCTCGAAGGCGCGGTAGCCGGCTTCATGCAGGCCGCGAGCTGGGGCACGCCGGAGAAGATCCTGCGCGGGCTCGAGGAGCGCCGGAAAATCGTCGGCGATTTCGAGCTCAACGTCGCCTTCCGTTTTGGCGGCACGCCGTACGAGGTGGCCGAACGCGGCCTAAAGCTCTTCGCCAAGGAGGTGCTGCCGGTGCTTAAATCGTGGGCGCCGACCAAGGCTTTGCAAGCGGCCGAGTGAGCAAGGGCGCCTCGCTGGAATAGGACTGGGCCGAGTACTTCGCACTTAGACTAGCCCGAGATCGAGCGCTCCAGACGCCGGTCCCGGGCCCGGCCCGTCACGGAGACGCGGGCATGCGCCTCACACCTTCTCGACGTTCCACATCAGGAACGCCGGCGCCTCGATGACGCCTTTGACATTCTTGCGATACGCGGTCTTTGGCGCCCATTGGCCGGTCGGTAGGTAGGGCACGATCTCGAAGGCGCGCTCCTGGATCGCGTTGGCCAGTTTCTTGCGCTCGTCGAGCGTGGTGGCCTTCAGCCACTGCACCCGCAGCTCCTCGATCTTGTCGTCGCTGGGCCAGCCGAAATGGCTTTTTTTGCCGTTGGTGCGCAGCGACGGGTTGCCGCCGGGGTCGAGCAGGTCGGCGCCGACCCAGCCGGTCGCGAAGATGTTCCAGCCGCCCTTGTCCATCGGCTCCATCGAGGCGCGCCGGGTGACCAGCGTGCCCCAGTCCATCGACTGCAAGTCGACGTTGAGACCGAGCTTTTTCAACAGGTCGCTGACGACGAGGGCCTGCGAATGCGCCACCGGCTGGTCGACCGCATCGAGCACGACGATCGGCTCGCCCTTGTAGCCGGCCTCGGCGATCAGCTTTTGGGCCTTGTCGAAGTCGCGCGGGCCGGTCAGCGCCGCCGAGCCGGCGGTGCTCGCCATCGGCGTGCCGCAGGTGAAGAACGACGGGCACAGCTCCCAATTCTTCTGATCGCCGGCGAGCGCGGTGAGGAAGTCGGCCTGGCTCGCCACCGCCTGCACCGCCTGGCGCATCTTCACATTATCGAACGGCGGCTGCAGGTGGTTGAACTTGACCATGATCGGGCTGGGCAGCGGGTCGGCTCGGGCGATGGTGATGTCGGGATTGCCGGCCAGCACCGGGACCAAGTCGAGCGGCGGGTTCTCCCACCAATCGGCCTCGCCGGCGTTGAGCGCGGCGACCTTGGTCATCGCATCGGGGATATAGAGCCACTCGACGCGGTCGACCTTCACGACCTTGCCGCCCGACGCCCAGCTCGACGGCTCCTTGCGCGGCACGTAGTCGGCGTTCTTGACGTAGACGACCTGATGGCCCGGCTGGAACTCCTCCTTGACGAATTTCAGCGGCCCGGAGCCGACCATCTCGGTGACTGGGTGAACGGATCGGTGTTGGCGAGCCGCTCGGGCATGATGAACAGCGCCAGGCTCGACACCTTGGCGAAAGCGTCGATCAAGAGCGTGAACGGCTCCTTGAGCTTGATCGTAAAGCCCTTGTCGCCGTCCGGCTTGATCTCGTCGAGCACCGTCATCAGCGATTGCCCGTGACTGTCCCGCGCCATCCAGCGCTTGACCGAGGCGACGCAATCGGCGCCGCGCACCGGCGAGCCGTCATGGAAGCCGAGCCCGTCGCGCAGCTTGAACTGACAGGTCAGCTTGTCCGGCGAGACGTTGAAATCGCCGACCATCTGCGGGTGCGGCGCGAACTCGGCATCGATCGCGAACAGCGTGTCGAACACGCAATAGCCGTGGTTGCGGCTGATATAGGCAGTGGTCCAGATCGGATCGAGCACGCGCAGATCGGACTGCGCGATAAAGCGCAACGTCTTATCGGCCGCCGCATGCGCGAGGCCCGGCGGCGCGGCGGCGAGCAGGGCAGCCGAGGCCGCCGTCTTGGCGAACGTACGTCGGGTGAGACTCAGCATCGCCGGTGGCCTCCTCTGTTCCGCGGCATCCGTGGCCGCCGCAAGAAGTGCGCCACCCGGAGCCGGCACAAGTTTTGCGTATATTCCCCGGCACGCCGCGCATTGTGGACTCGGAAGCGAACCGCGTAATGTCACGTCAAACAAAAGCGCGGATAGGGGGCAGCAGCATGGCGGGCTTTGCGTTCCGGATACGGATGATCGTCGTCGCGATGGCGCTCGCCGGGGCCTTGCTGCCGGTGAGCGGCCCCGCCGAGGCCCAGCAAAAGACGCTGCGCTTCATCCCCCAGGCCGATCTGCGCAGCCTCGACCCGATCTGGACCACCGCCTACATCACCCGAAATTTCGGCTACATGGTCTTCGACACCTTGTTCGCGCTCGACAAGGAGCTGAAGCCGCAGCCGCAGATGGTCGACAAGTGGACGGTCAGCGACGACAAGCTGACCTGGAAGTTCACCTTGCGCGACGGCCTCAAATGGCATGACGGGCAGCCGGTGCGGGCGGCCGATTGCGTCGCCTCGGTCGAGCGCTGGAGCAAGCGCGACCCGTTCGGCCAAAAGCTGGCGGACGCGACGGCCTCGATTGCCGCGGACGACGAGAAGAGCTTCACCATCACGCTCAAGGCGCCGTTTCCGCTGATGCTCAACGCGCTCGGCAAATTGTCGAGCAACGTGCCGTTCATGATGCCCGAGCGGCTGGCCAAGACCGACCCGTTCCAGCAGGTTTCGGAGGCCATCGGCTCCGGGCCGTTCAAGTTCGTCAAGGAGGAATGGGTTCCCGGCAACAAGGCCGTGTTCGTCAAGAACGCCGACTATGTGCCGCGCAAAGAGCCGCCGAGCTTTGCCGCCGGCGGCAAGGTGGTCAAGGTCGACCGGGTCGAGTGGCTCTATATCCCCGACGCCGCGACCGCGTCGGCCGCGCTGAACGCCGGCGAAGTCGATTGGTACGAGCAGCCCCCCGTCGACCTCGTCCCCGTGTTCGCCAAGAATGCCGACATCGTCGTCACCACCGTCGACCCGCTCGGCAATATGGGGGTGCTGCGCTTCAACCAGATCCATCCGCCGTTCGACAACCCGAAGATGCGCGAGGCGGTGCTGAGCCTGGTCGATCAAAAGGACTACATGCAGGCGGTCGCGGGCGACCCGAAATACTGGAAGACCTGCGTGGCGCTGTTCATCTGCGGCACGCCGATGGCGACCGAAGCCGGCGCCGACGCGCTGAAGAAGGCGCCCGATTTCGCCCGCGCCAAGGCGCTCATCGCGGAGGCCGGCTACAAGGGCGAGAAGATCGTCGTGCTCGACGCCACCGATCAGCCCATCGTCCACGCCCAGGCGTTGGTGACCAACGAACTGCTGACCAAGGCGGGGCTCAATGTCCAGGTCGACGCCAACGATTGGGGCACGCTGATCACCCGCCGCGCCTCGAAGGAGCCGGTCGACAAGGGCGGGTGGAACATCTTCCACACCTGGACCTCGGCGCCCGACATGTTGTCCCCGGCGCTGAACGGGCCGCTGCGCACCAATGGCGCCAAGGCCTGGTTCGGCTGGCCCGACGATCCCAAGCTCGAAGGGCTGATCGACGACTGGTTCAAGGCCAAGGACCTCGCCGGGCAGAAGGAGCTAGCGTCGTCGATCCAGGTCGAGGCTTACAAGGAGGTGCCCTACGTCCCGACCGGTCTGTTCCAGATCCCGACCGCCTACCGCAAGAACCTCGAGGGCATCATCATCGCGCCGGTCGTCTTCCTGTGGAACGTCGAGAAGAAATGAGGCGCGCTGCCGCCTCTGATCCCTGCCCTCGGGGATAGGCGTGTTCGCCTATATCGTCCGGCGCATCCTGGCCACCGTTCCGGTGATGGCGGTGGTCGCCGTTTTTGTCTTCGCGCTGTTGTATCTGAGCCCCGGCGATCCCGCGGCGATCATCGCCGGCGACAACGCAACCAGCCAAGACATCGCCCGCATCCACGCCCAGCTCGGGCTCGACCGGTCGCTCTATATCCAGTTCGGCACCTGGGCGTGGAAACTGCTCCACGGCGATATGGGCATCTCGATCTTCACCAACCTGCCGGTGCTGAAGCTGATCGAGCAGCGGATCGAGCCGACGGTCGCGCTGACCGTTACCACCCTGATCATTTCCGTGCTGGTGGCGATCCCGCTCGGCGTGCTGGCCGCCTGGAAGGCCGGGACCTGGGTGGACCGGCTGGTGATGGTGTTCGCGGTGTTCGGCTTTTCGGTGCCGGTCTTCGTCCTGGCCTACGTGCTGATCTATCTGTTCTCGATCGAGACCGACCTGTTGCCGGTGCAGGGTTACGTCAGCCTCAGCGCGGGACTGCGGCCCTTCTTGTCGCATCTGGTGATGCCGAGCGTCGCGCTCGGCATGGTCTACACCGCGCTGATCGCACGCATCACCCGGGCGAGCATGCTCGATGTCCTCTCTCAGGATTACATCCGCACCGCGCAAGCCAAGGGGTTGTCGAACGAGAAGGTGCTGATCGGTCATGCGCTGAAGAACGCGGCGGTGCCGATTGCGACGATCATCGGCATCGGCGTCGCGTTGCTGATCAGCGGCGTCGTCGTCACCGAGACGGTGTTCGCGATCCCGGGTCTCGGCCGCTTGACGGTCGATGCGATCCTGCGCCGCGACTATCCGATCATCCAGGGCGTGATCCTGGTCTTCTCGGCGGCGTATGTGCTGATCAACCTGCTGGTCGATTTGAGCTACGCCGTCCTCGATCCTCGCATCCGCTACTGAGCGCCGGCATCCGATGGCGGTCGCTCCCACCGATCTTATCCTTGCTTCCGCCACCGTCGCGCGCCGCGGCAAGGCACGGACCTTCCTGCGCCGGCATCCGACAACGGCGATCGGCGGCGCCCTGCTGGCGCTGATGGTGGCGATGGCGATCCTGGCCCCCTATCTCGCCACCGTCGATCCGCAAGCCTTGGCGCCGGCGCGGCGGCTGCGATGGCCGTCGGCGGCGTATTGGTTCGGCTCCGACATGCTGGGCCGCGACGTCTACAGCCGGACCATCTACGGCGCGCGGGTGTCGCTGATGGTCGGCATCTGCGTCGCGGTGCTGTCGATCGGGTTCGGCATGGCGATCGGGCTGGTCACGGGGTTCTACCGCTGGGTCGATGCGATCGTCATGCGGGTGATGGACGGTTTGATGTCGATCCCGGCGATCTTGATCGCGATCGCATTGATGGCCTTGAACCGCGCCAGTCTGCAGAATGTCATCTTCGCCATCACCGTCGCCGAGGTGCCGCGCGTCACCCGCCTGGTTCGTGGCGTGGTTCTTACCCTGCGCGAGCGGCCTTTTGTCGAGGCCGCCGTGGCGAGCGGCACCGGCAGCGTCCGGATTCTGTGGCGGCACATCGTGCCCAATACGCTGGCGCCGGTGTTGGTGCAGGGCACCTACATCGCGGCCTCGGCGATGATCACCGAGGCGATCCTGTCCTTTATCGGCGCCGGCACGCCGCCCAACATCCCCAGCTGGGGCAACATCATGGCGGAGGGGCGCAGCCTCTTTCAGGTCGCCTATTACATCGTGCTGTTCCCGGGGATCATGCTGTCGATCACGGTGCTCGGCATCAACATGCTCGGCGACGGGTTGCGCGACGCGCTCGATCCGCGCCTGGCGCGGCGCCTCTGAGGGTGGAGGTGTCGGTCACCGAACGCGTGCCGACAATCGCGGCCGGGGCGGCAGCCGCGCCGGCGGCGGCGATGCCCCTGCTTGAGGTCGAAGACCTGCGCACCTGGTTCTTCACCCGCGACGGGATCGTCCGTGCCGTCGACGGGGTGTCGTTCCGGGTCATGCCCGGAGAAACCCTCGCCATCGTCGGCGAATCCGGCTGCGGCAAGAGCGTGACCGCCCTGTCCGTGCTGCGCCTCATCCCCGCGCCGCCGGGCCGGATCGTCTCGGGGGCGATCCGCTTTGCCGGACGTGACCTGCTCGCGCTCAGCGAGGCCGAGATGCGGCGGGTCCGCGGCAACGAAATTTCGATGATCTTTCAGGAGCCGATGACCTCGCTCAACCCGGTGATGACGATCGGGCGCCAGATCAGCGAGATACTGAGCCTGCATCAAGGCCTCGGCCGCGCCCAGGCGCTGGAGAAGGCGGTGGCGATGCTGCGGCTCGTCCACATCCCCGAGCCCGAACGCCGCATCGAGCAGTACCCGCACCAGCTTTCCGGCGGCATGCGCCAACGCGTCATGATCGCGATGGCGCTCGCCTGCAACCCGAAGCTGTTGATCGCCGACGAGCCGACGACCGCGCTCGATGTGACGATCCAGGCCCAGATCCTCGATCTGATGCGCGAATTGAAGCAGCAGATCGACGCCGCCATCGTGCTGATCACCCACGATCTGGGCGTGGTCGCCGAGATGGCCGAACGGGTCGTCGTCATGTATGCCGGGCACAAGGCCGAGGAGGCCCCGGTCGGGCCGCTGTTTCGACGTCCGCTCCACCCCTATACCAAGGGGCTGCTGGGCTCGGTGCCGCGTCTCGGCGTCGCGTCCGTGCAGGAGCCGCCGCGCCTTGCCGAGATTCCCGGCACCGTGCCGTCGCTCAAGGAGCCGATTCCGGGCTGCCCGTTCGCGGCGCGCTGCGCCTTTGCCACCGACATCTGCCGGCACGAAATGCCGGGCTTCGAAGAGAAGGAACCCGGGCACTTTGCGGCATGCTTTCACAGCGACCGGGTAACGGCTGCATGAACGCGGCGGAAGCGGCCCCGCTGCTATCGGTCAAGGGGCTGGTCAAGCACTTCCCGGTCAAGCGGGGCCTGTTGCAGCGCACCGTCGGCCAGGTTCATGCCGTCGACGGGATTTCGTTCGACATCGCCCCCGGCGAAACGCTGGGGCTGGTCGGCGAGAGCGGCTGCGGCAAGTCGACCGTGGGCAAGGCGATCCTCAAGCTGGTCGATGCCACCGCGGGCGAGATCAGGCTCAGCGGCGCACGCATCGATCAATTGTCGCGCAGCGAGATGCGGCCGATGCGCCGTCAGATGCAGGTGGTCTTTCAGGATCCTTATTCCTCGCTCAATCCGCGCCTCAAGGTGCGCGACATCATCGCCGAGCCGCTGGTCAATTATGGCGTTGCCGTCGGTTCAGGGCTGGCGGAGCGGGTCGTCGAGCTCGCCGGCAAGGTCGGCCTCAGGCCGGAGACGCTCGACCGCTACCCGCACGAGTTCTCCGGTGGCCAACGCCAGCGTATCGGCATTGCCCGCGCGCTGGCGCTGCACCCGAGCCTCATCGTCTGCGACGAGCCGGTCTCGGCCTTGGACGTGTCGGTGCAGGCGCAGGTCATCAACCTGCTGGTCGACCTGCAGCGCGAATTTGCGCTCGCTTACCTGTTCATCGCGCACGACATTGCCGTCGTCGAGCACATCAGTCACCGCGTGGCGGTGATGTATCTCGGCAAGATCGTCGAAATCGCCGACCGCTCGGACCTCTTTCTCCGTTCGCAACACCCCTATACGGAGGCCTTGCTATCGGCCGTGCCGGCGCCGGAACCGGGCCTGGAAAAGAAGCGGATCATTCTGAAGGGCGACGTGCCGAGCCCGATCAACCCGCCGTCCGGCTGCCGTTTCCATACCCGCTGCCCGTACGCTTTCGCCCGCTGCTCTGCCGAGGAACCCGAGCTGCAGGAGATTTCCACCGGCCACCGGGTCGCGTGCCATCTACGGGATCCGGCGTGAGCTTGCCGTCGGTCAGGCGTTACCCGGGCCGGCGGTCGCGGAAGGGCGTCGCCTTTTCGAAGGCGTCGGCGATGCGCAACACCGTCGCTTCCTGGAAGGGCTTGCCGACCAGCTGGATCGCGACCGGCAAACCGCCGGCGCCGTAGCCCGAGCACACAGACATGGCCGGATAGCCGGCCACGTTGAACGGCATCATAAAGCTCGGCTGATCGAATAGGTCCCATTTGGGGACCGCATCGATCTTGGCCGCGTCATTGGGAAACACGGCGGTCAGAACGACATCGAGGTCGGCCATCGCCGCTTTCAGCTCCGCACGCAACTCGCGGCGGCGCCGCACGGCCTGCAGGTAGTCTACTCCCGAGACAAAGGCGCCCAGCATCAGGCGGCTCCGCATCCGCTCGCCGAAATCGTGCAGCCGGGTGCGCGCCCATTCCTCATAGGCGGCAGCGCGCTCGACGATGGAAATCAACGAGCCGCACGCGGCCCAATCGTGCAACGGCGACAGCTGCACCTCGCGAAGCTCGGCGCCGAGCTCACGGAAGGTGGCGATCGCCGCGGCGATGCCCTGCTGGGTGCCCGCGCCGACCTTGTGGTCCACCTCGTGGAAATGGTGGATCACGCCGATCTTGAGGCCCTTGATCCCGCTGCCGAGCGCCTGGGTGTAGTCGGGAACGGGCCGGTCGGCGCTGGCGGGATCGCGCGGGTCGTGGCCGGCGAGCGCCTGCAGCATGATCGCGCAATCTTCGGCATTCCAGGCCATCGGGCCGATGTGGTCGAGGCTGAACGCGGCCGGTGCGACGCCGGCGCGGCTGACCAGCCCGTAGGTCGGCTTGAGCCCGGCGATCCCGCACAGCGCCGCCGGCCCGCGGATCGAGCCGCCGGTATCGGTGCCGATGCCGCAGAGGATCATGCCCGCGGCAACCGCCGCTCCGGTGCCGCTGCTGCTGCCGGCGGTGAAGTGCTCGGTGTTCCACGGGTTGCGCGCCGGCGGGCGGAGCAGGTCGAATGACGGTCCGCCATCGGCGAATTCGTGCGTCGTCAGCTTGCCGATCAAAACCGTGCCGGCGGCGGCGAGCTTCTCGGCGCAGGTGGCGTCGCTGTCGGGGATGTTGTCCTGGAGCAGTTTCGACCCGCAGGTGGTGGGGATGCCCTTGGTGTCGACGATGTCCTTGAGCCCGATCGGGATGCCGTGCAACGGCCCGGAAGGGCCGTTCGCCATGATCGCCGCCTCGGCCGCGCGCGCCTCGGCCAAAGCGCGCTCCTCGGTCAGGTGGACGAAGGCGTGCAACCGCTCATCGAGCGCATGCACGCGGTTGAGGCAGGCGCGGGTCAGTTCGACGGGCGAGAGCTGCTTCGCCGCGATCTGTTTCGCGGCTGCGGCGATCGTCGGGATGGCGGCGCTCATCACAAATCCTCATCGGCAAAGCCGTAGGTGAGCGCGGGCTCGGCCATGCGCCCGCGCGGCTTGCGCACGCGTTCGGCCATTGCCGCGATGCCGTCGCAGACCGTCTTCAATTCGGCCTTTTCGGCGTCGGTCAGGCTAAGCCCGGCGCGGGCAATCAAATATTCGAACGCATCGTCTGTGATCCGGGTCGGCATGAGACCACCTTTCGCTGGACATCCATCTGAACGTTCGCGCCGCTCGGGAGCTAAAGCAATCGCATAACAGCAAGGATCGGGCCAGATTGCGGCGCCAACCTTCTTCAGTCGGGGAATTGGAAGATGTTGGCGGGTTCCTCGCGAAAATCCCGCCCCCGCCGGAGGCGGCGCGTCATCGCCATGACGTAGGGCGCCGCGGCGCAGATCATGTCGATCTGGCCATCGTTCAGCGACAACTCGGCGCGCTGGCATGCGGCCAGGACGAGGTTGCGGATCGCCGGGTCGTCGACGGCCTCCGGCGTTGGCGTTGGCGGCAATTCGGTGGAGAAAACGGCGCCGGGATCGAGATTGGGCCTGCGGCCCCGCCATTTCGTCGCCGTCTCGTAAGCGTGGGCGGCGCGCAGCACGGTGGCCTCGTCGAAGGGGCGCCCGACAATCTGCAGCGATAGCGGCAAGCCCGATGGCGTGAAGCCCATGCATTGAGCAAGGGCAGGGCCGGCCGTGACATTGAACGGCGTCGTCAGCGACGCGCTTTGCCAGAAGCGGATGGTCCGCCACGCGTCCAGCCGGGGCGCCGGCCCCGAAGCCGTGGGCGTCACCAGAATATCGTATTTCTCGTAGACCGCCGCCATCTCGGCGAGCATGAGCCGCCGCTCGCGCTGCGCCTGAACGTAATCGGCTGCGCTGTAGAGCACCGCCGGCAGGGCCCGGCCCAGGAAATCCTCACCAAAATCGCCGGGGCGGGAGCGCAGCTCCTCCTCGTGGATGGCGTATTGCTCGCTTTCGGCGATGGTGATCTTCACCGCGTAATAGTCGGCTGCCGGCCGGATCCTCACATCCTCGAGGGTGGCCCCGAGCGAACGGAACACGGAGTAGGCTTCCTCGAGCGCGGCCCGCACCTCGGGCGCGACCGGAACCTCTTCCTCGTACAAGTGACGCAGGACACCGATACGCAGCCCCCTGACGTCGCCGGTCAGCGCCGCGCGGTAATCCGGGATCGGCCGGTCGGCGCTTGCCGGGTCCTTGGGATCATGCCCGGCGAGAGCCTGGAGCATGATGGCGCAATCCTCGACGGTCCAACTCATCGGGCCGGCATGGTCGAAGGTGAAGGAATTGGCATAGACGCCGGCGCGGCTGACCAGCCCGTAGGTCGGCTTCAAGCCGACGATGCCGCAATACGCCGCCGGGCCGCGGATCGAGCCGCCGGTATCGGACCCCAGCGCACCCGGAGTGAACCCCGCCGCGATCGCGGCCCCGGCGCCGCTCGACGACCCGCCGGTGAAATGCTCGCGGTTCCACGGGTTGCGCGCCGGCGGCCACGGCAGATCGAACGACGGGCCGCCATGCGCGAACTCATGGGTCGCGAGCTTGCCGAGCAGAATCGCGCCGGCGTCATACAGTTTCGTGACGGTGGTCGCGTCCTCGGTCGGGACGAGGTTTTCGCAGATCTTCGAGTGGCTGGTCGTGCGGATCCCGGCGGTGCAGTAGATGTCCTTCAGCGCAAACGGTACGCCGTGCAGCGGGCCGCGGTAGTTGCCGGCCATGATCTCGCGCTCGGCTGCGCGAGCCTGCTCGCGCGCTTTTTCCGGCGTTGGCAGCAGGAATGCGTTGATCTGCGGATCGAGCGCCTCGGCGCGCGCGATCAGCGCGTCGGTCAGCTCGACCGGCGACAGTTTGCGGCGCTCGATCAGACGCGACGCGTCGGCAGTCGTCAGCCAATGCAAATCGGTGGGGAGGGAGGTCATATCGTCGGGCACGCTGGTCGCTCCTGTAAGGCGCTCGTACGGAGTGTGATCGAACAGGCTTGCCGTGTGCAACACGGCGTTGTTGTCCCAGATCAGGCGGCTTGCCCGACGCTGCTGCCATTTCCCCACGCCGCCGTGTCCGGCGGTGGTTCCGGCTGAGGTCAACCGCCGGTAACCTCATCATTGGGAATTGTCGCGCGCCTCGCGCGTTGGTTGCTGGCAAGGGGCTCGATCTGCATCCAATGCGAAAAAGAACCTTTCACCGAATCCCGCCGGCGGCCGGCCGAGCATGAGCTGACTCGAGCGTGGCCGCCCATCTCGCCTGGCGCATCTTGAGCCATGAAAAAGGCCGTTCGGCCCTGGCCATGGTCGGCGTCTTCATCGCGATTCTGCTGGTGTTTATCGAGCTCGGCTTCTTTGTCGCGGTGCCGCAGGGCGGCATGCTCGTGTACGACCACATGCGGTTCGACCTGCTGCTCTGCTCGAAGGATTACGCCTTTCAGGCTGAGCCCGGGCAATTTCCCCGCGCCCGGCTGACGCAGGCGGCTAAAGTCGCCGGCGTGGCGCAGGCGACCCCGCTTTATTTTGCCGGGGCCAAATGGCAGGAGGTGCGCGGCGGTTATCGCCTCGACGCTTTTGCGATCGGCTTCGATCCGGCGGCGCATCCCTTTGCCGCCGACGACATCGAACGGCAGCGCGCCCTGCTGGCGCGGGTCGATACGATATTGGTCGACGATGCGACGCGGCCGATCTTCGGCCCCCTAACGCCGGGCGTAAATGTTCTGCTCAACGATCATCCGGTAACCATCGCCGGCAATTACGCGCTCGGCACCGGGTTTCTGGGGATCGGCGTGGCGGTGATGGACGAGGCCAATTTTTTCCGGATATTTGCCCCGCGCACCGGCGAGGAGGCCAATCTCGGCCTCATCACCCTTGCCCCGGGCGCCGACCCTGCGCGAGTGGCGGCCGAGCTGCGCCGCGCTTTG
>JBBRPG010000108.1:0-13529 GCA_038228485.1 Alphaproteobacteria bacterium | reverse complement strand
GCGGGGCGGGGGTACCCCTCCCCCAGATCCCCCAGATCCCCCCGATCCCCCAGCCTGCGGCTCAGAACCTCGTCTCCCGCGCCGCTGCGGCCTTGGCTGCTTCGCCGACCAGCCTCAGCGTTCCCTTAGGCGCGTCTGCGGCGGCGTCCTGCTGGTCGTGCGGTTCGGTCTCGACCAGCACCCAGCGCGGCCGCTTCTTGTCGCCGCGGTCCTTGCCCAGCTTGTAGCCGCCGGCCATCTGGTCGGCCTGCCGGTTCAGCCAGTTCCCGAACCGGGCGAGGTCAACTCCCCCGTCTCCATCCCGCGCCTTGGCGACGCGCTCTAGCGCTGCTTGGAGCCCGCCGTGTTCCTCGGCTTGCTTGATGATGTCGCCCGTCTTAACCGGGTAACCCAGCAGGCCGGCCTTCGCCATCTCCTCGAATACCTCGGCGCGCGCCAGGCGTACCGGGTCGTCGACCACCAGGTCTTTGACGCTCTCGATGGGATCGGCGCGGCCCAACCAGACGAGCGGCGAGCGGACGAATTTTGACCAACTCTCGAAGCCCGGGCGCGACAGCCGGTCCGGAAAGCCGGCCGCTACGTACGCTCGGGCGATCGTCAACACCGCCGCCACGTAGCGGCCCCGGTTCCGAATGATCTCGGCTTCGGGGTCGCCATGGAACTCGCGCGCTTCGGGTCGCTCCACGTTGGCATCCAGCCGACACTTGATCGTTCGGCGCACCATATCCGCGCCGATCTCGACGTTGTTGCCGGCGATGAACACGCTGAAGGTGTTGTTGACCGTCGGCAGCCTAAACGAGCCGAGAATGCGGATCTTAACCTGCTGCTCCGACACCACCGAGTTCAGGAACGCACCCCAATTGGGGTGCGAGCAATTGTCGATAAAGATGATCGGGTCGCCGGCCACCGCCGCCGCCGACAGCCGCTTTTCGTTCTCTTCTTGGTCCCTCGCCGTCAGCGTGATCGCCGCCGCGCGCGCCCCTGTGGCCAGCCGGGCGGGCAGGTTCGCCAAGTAGCTCTTGCCGGTGCCCGGCGTCGGCGCGTCGAACACGTGGATCGGCACCACGTCGACGGCGGCGCGCAGCACCGTCGTCAGGAAGCCGGACAGCGCCACTGACTTATCGACCTCGGAGACGAACGGAAATTCCGTCAGCAGCCCGTCGAGCACACCGAGGGCGGCGAGCGCATCGTCGCGGGTCGGATGTTCGGGAATGGGCGGCATCAGCGGCGGGTCGAACATCACGTAGCCGGTCTGCACGTCATAACCCGGCGCGGTCAGCAGCGTGCCGTCGGGGCGCATGGTCGGCGTGCTGATGATGCCGTGCAGCGGCGCGAACGGCCACTGGCCGAGCAGGTCCATTACCTTGTCGACGACGTCGCGGTCGGGTTCGATCCGCACCAGGCGGCTTCCCCTGCCCGGACGCAGCCACACCGCTGCCTTTGCCATTTCGCTCGCGAGGATCGGCTTGGTGAGGGCAACGATCGACGGCACGTAGGTCAACCGCTGGTCGCTGTCCTTGGCTGGAAGGCGCACCACCTGCACCAGGGCACCGCTGCGCTGGTAAATTTCGGTGCCCGCTTCAACCAGCTTCGCCATCGCTTGCTCGGCGGCCTCGTGGCGAAATCCATCCATGACGGTGATCGAGTCCGGGTCGACCCAGCCCGCCTCCTTGGCGTCGCGGAAGATCGTGGCAACGGTGATCGGGTTGTCGGTGTTGCTGCGGTCCAGGCTATCCCACTTGCGGCGCAGTTCGCGTTCGTCGGGGCGCTTCTCCGAGCTGCCCGACCATCTCTCCCACACCGGCCAGCCGGCCTCGCCGAGGTCGTGCTTAAGAGCCTGCCCATAGCGGACCCACATGTCATAATCGTCGGCCGACAGCACCGACAGCGCCGCCTCCAGCCGGCCGATCTCTTCGGGTGACCACACCGCCTTCTTGCGCTTGGCCTTTGCGGTCTTCTCAAGCGGCCGGGGCGGCTCGGAACTGACCCATTCGCCGGGGTGCTCGGCGGCCTGCATCGCCGCGTCGAGCGGCACCGAGCGGCGGCCAAATGGCAAAGCGATCAGCGAGCCGAAATCATCCCCGCTGATGCCGTTCTGCTTGGGGAAAATCTCAACCTGCTTATCGGCAAGACCGCCGCTGCCTTCTTGGTGACCGACCTCGTCAAGGATCGCCCTAGCAAGGTGCCGAACGCGGTCGCCGGGCTGCGGATCGCCCCAATGGGCGACGAGGTGGATGCCGGCCCCGCCGCCGGAGCGCACGCCCCACAAATGCAGGCCATGCCGCGCCGCCGCATCGCGCAACCTGATTGCTACGGCGCAGACCGTTTCCCATCCGAGATCGCCCGAATGGTCGTCCAGGTCGAAGATCAAAAGGGAAGTGCGGGAAGCGCCCTGCTTAAGGACGTAGATGCCAACGGGCGGACCGCCGTTCAGGTGCTGATGGAGAACGGCCTCGTCCAGCGGCTTGATCCGCTTCCGGTACGACCATTTGCCGGTCTTCGCGTCGAGGATAGCCTCGGCATAGGCATCCTGCCGGACGAGTTCTGAAATTAGCCTAAGTACGCTTAAGCATTCGCCGTCAGACTTGACGGCCAAGTCGCTCTGTGGTGAAATAGACATCGGAGTCGCTTTCTATGTTGGTTGTGCGGCATGGCTGCTTCTCCTCCATCGATCGTCGTCTGGACTGCTATCAGGCCCCCTTGGCTCGTCACCGAGGGGGCCAACTCTTTACCTTGACTAGTGTACCACGGCTGCAGCTTTGTCTGCTAGTTTCAATCGAAACCACCCGTCGTCGCGCTCGATCCGCACCCCGTCGACGACCTTGCCCACCAGGCTGTCGGCCCACCGGTCGAGGCCCCTGTCCGTGACCCGCTCGGCCCAGTCGGGCTTAAGCCTCGGCAGAACCGGCCTGAGCGCGGCGGCCAACGTCGGGTGCCGCGGTGCCTTCAGGATTACGCTGACGCCGTCGAAAATCGCGCTGTCGCCGAAGGTCGTGCCGATTGCGCGCAGCAGCGTACCGTCTTCGGCTGCGATTTCCGGCCCGGTTCCGGGCCGACGCTTGTGCCGCACCGGCGGCCGTGTTGAAATCCTGTCGTTGACGTTGGTCATCAATGTCACTCCGCGTTGGTGGGACCGGTCCTGGTCCCGCTGTTTTGATTTCCTTAATCCAAACTTTCCCCCGCCCGGCGTTAAAACTCGTCGGTGCGGGGTCCCTTTTTAATTTACCCCTGCGTTTGTTCGGTCAACCCGCTACCTCGATCAATCTGCTACTTAAACCGGCTCATGCCGCCTCCTGCTCCTCGAGTTCGGCTTCGGCCGCAGCCGCGCTGACTTCGGCAGCTAAGACCCGCCGCCGCCGGACCCATTCAGCGATCTCTGATTTCAAGAAATAAGCCGGCTCGCCCGGCCGCAGAAACGGCCGGGGGAATAACCGCGTTCCCTGAAGCCGGACCAGCCGGCTGCGGCTGAGCATGACGCCCTCCGCCTTGAGTTCCGGAAAGGTCAAGAAGTGTTCGCGCCACGCTGGTTTGGTCGTCACTGTGTCCTCCTTTTACTGGAGAGGCCAGTATAGCAGATCCGCGCGCGCGAGTCAACTTACAGACACGCACAAATACTTGTATGTTATTCAGAGGCGTGTTTCAATGTGTCGTTATATGCTTTTGAGTACGCCATGAATTCTTCACCTATTCTTCGCGTTGTTGTCGACGGAGCCGCCTACGACGAAGACGAGACCTACATTGTGGCCGACTCCCCCGCCGTTCGCGCCGCCATCGCCGATTGGCAGGCGGCCTGCCAGCGCCATGGCGACGGCTCGGTCGAAGTGGACGTCGAGACGGACGCCTTCGGCTTGATGTCGGAGGCCTTCCTCGAGGCCGCCGCCAACGCCATCGCCGCCGACCAAGCCGAACTCGACGAGCTACTCGCGCGCTGGCAACTCCGCGCCGAGTTCCCCGAGATCCCGGTCTGGGTCGCCGAGCTGCCGGCCGCCGAGGCGCGCTCCATCATGGAGCTACGCCGGGAGGCATTCCCGAAGACGGCGACCGCGGAGGGCCGCGCCGCGCTCGACCGGCGGCATGCGAAGGGCTGCCGGCGATGAAGACCGCATTGACCGACCGGCTCGTTGCCGGCATCGCCGCGCCCGCATCGGGTAGGTCGACGACTTGGGATGCGAAGCAAAGCGGCTTGGCCTTGCGCGTCACGCCGGCCGGGTTTCGCACTTTTTATGCTGTGGCTCGCGCCCCAGGCGACAAGAACCCGAGCTGGATTCGGATCGGCTCGCCGCCCGGCATGGGCGTTGCCGACGCGCGCCGCGCCGCCAGGGCCGCCTTGGTCGCGCTGGCTAAGGCCGCCCCGAAACCGCCTCCTGCGCCTCCTGCGGCCCCGCCGCCGATGCTGTTCGCCGCGGTCGCGGCGGACTTTGTCGCGAGGCACGTTGCCGGTCTGCGCACGGCCGTCGCTTATCAGCGGCGCGTCGCCAAGATCGTCGCCGAATGGGGCCGACGACCGATCACCGAGATCACCCGGCGCGACGTTATCGGGCTGCTCGAAGACCGCGTTCGCACCTTGGGCGGCAATTCGGCCAGGCACCTCCATTCTGATTTGGCGGCACTTTTCGGCTTCGCGGCCGACCGCGATTTGATCGAAAATTCGCCCACCTTCGGCATCCGCGGGCGACGGTTGCACGGCCTCGCCAAGGTCCGCGAGCGCGTATTGACCGACGACGAGTTGCGCGCCGTCTGGCACGCCGCTCATGCGTTCGGCGGCGACTACGGCGCTACGGTGCAGCTGCTGTTGTTGACCGGCTGCCGGCGCAGCGAAATCGGCGATTTGCGTTGGAGCGAGGTCGATTGGGGCCGGCAGCGCATCGAGATTCCGGCTGCCAGAATGAAAATGGCAAAAGCGCACGTGCTGCCGCTCACGCCGATGATGACGGAGCTGCTGCAGGCGCTGCCGCGCCGGCTCCACGATGATCGCGTCTTTCGATACACCTGGTGGTCGCGCGAGAAGCGCCGGCTCGACCAGCTGTCGGGCGTCGCTGGCTGGGTGCTGCACGACATTCGAAGATCGGTCAGGACCGGCCTCGCAGCGGCCGGCGTCGCCGATGCCGTCGCCGAAAGGGTCTTGGCCCATGGGCCGAGCGGAATTATCAAAACGTACAATAGGCATAACTATGAGGCCGAGAAATTGGCGGCGCTGCTGCTGTGGCAGGAACGGCTGATGATAGTCGTGGGCGGGATGGCGGAGGCAGCCTGAGCCGCCCCCGCCGGCCGGCGCCTACTCGTCGTCCGCGTCGGTCGACTCCTGACGCAGCCGCCGCTCAATGCCCTCCAGATCCCAGCGGTGAAATCCGCATCCTTCCGCGGCGGACCGCATCGCGAACGGCAGGGCGAACTGCCCCTCTCCCCAAACATGAGCCGGAAGCGGTTCGGCGAAGAACGACGGGAAATTCACACCCAAGGTAACGACCTTGGGGCCGTCCGGGGTGTACATCAACGCCCCGACCGCCGTGTTCTCGTCCTCCAACCAAGCATCAACCGGAAGCTGCTCGTGCCGGATCTCGCCGGTTGCCGGGTCGATTTCCGCATGATGCACCCAATCGCCGGCGTAGGCCGGCCGGGCCGTCACGGTGCAAATCGCCAGGGTCTTCATCGTCGGCGAGTCGTCGCCGTGTTCGGAACCGACCTGGACGAAGTGCTTGCCCACGAGGGTCCACCAGGCACCGTCTTCCTTCTTGATCACGGTGATGTCAGCGATAGGGACAAAGCCCTCGTAGGTCTCGAGGTAATCCTCGTGGTCGGGAATCTTCTGCTTAGTCATCGTTTGGTCCTTCTCAGCGGGAGGAGGACAGCACACGACGAAAATTCGGCGCGCGCAGCTCCCCCCAAGGGTTCTTGGGAAGACTGCTGCACGCCCGTAGCCGCATCTCTAGGGGTTGTCGCTATCGCCGCCCGGCTTAGTTGCCTCGCGTAATGAGGCGATACCCTCAACAGGGATCCACGTCCGGGGTCGGCGACCGACGCAAAGTCGGGCTTAATGTAGGACGGCCGGGTGGCGTGTCAATGTCCATTTCGGAACTAACGAAGGGACACACACTATTTAGCGGAACTGCGCCGCCTCCGAACGGGCCTCCACCCACCCGCGCGCCGCCCCTCGGCTCGTCACGGGGCTCAGGTGACCCGGATGTTCTTGAACTGCCACGGGTCGTCGCGGTCGAGCTCCTCGGGGAACAGGCGCTCGCGGTCGGCGAGCGGCGTCCAGTCGCCGCGGATGCCGACGAGCTTGCCGAGATAGGGCGCGGCGACCTCAAGGATGCGGGCGAAATCGAGTTCCTCGGGCTCCACGATCCCCGCGCGCGGGTTCTCGATCGCCCACACCATGCCGGCCAGCACCGCCGCCGTCACCTGCAGCGACGTGGCGTTGTTGTGCGGGGCGATATGGCGGGTCTCGTCAATCGAGAGCTGCGAGCCATACCAGTAGACGCCGCCGGGCTGGCCCATCAGCAGCACGCCCAGCTCGTCGATGCCGGCGATGATTTCGTCCATCATCAGCCGCTTGATGCATTGCAGCTGCCAGTTCTTGCCGCCCAGTTCGTGGACGCTCAGGACCGCATCGTCGCAGGGATGGTAGGCGTAGTGGCAGGTCGGACGGTAGCGCGCGCGGTCACCCTCACGCACGGTCAGATAGTCGGCGATCGAGATCGATTCGCCGTGGGTGATCAGATAGCCGATATAGGGGCCTTCGAGCGGGGTCCAGCTGCGTACCCGCGTCGCCGCGCCCGGCCGCAGCAGGTAGATCGCCGCGCCGCTGCCGGCTTCGTGCCGGCGTCCGTCCACCGGGAAATGCCGTTCATGCGTGCCCCAGCCGAGTTCCGCCGGCTGCGAGCCTTCGCTGAAAAAACCGTCGATCGACCAGGTGTTGACGAACTCGCCGGGCGATTTCGGAATGGAGGCGACCTGGGTGTCGCGCTCGGCGATGTGCACCGTCTTGACCCCGAGCCTTTCTGCCAGCTGGGCCCAACCGGCACGGTCGCTGGGTATCGCCGCCGCCGGATCGCCGGCGCGCGCGAGGTCGACCAGCGCCTGCTTGACGAAATGCGAGACAAGACCCGGGTTGGCGCCGTGGGTGATGACCGCGGTCGAGCCGCCCGGATACCGCCGGCGCAGCTCCAGCGCCCCTTCGCGCAGCGCATAGTTCGAACGCGCCGCGGGCGACAGGCTGGGATCGGTATAGCCGCCCGGCCACGGCTCGATGCAGGTGTCGAGATAGAGCGCGCCCTTTTCCTGGCACAGCTCGATCAGGGCCAGGCTCGATACGTCGACCGAAACGTTAAGCAGGAAATCGCCGGCGGCGAGCAGCGGCTGCAGCACGTCGCGATAGTTGTCGCGGGTCAGCGCCGTCTCGATAAAGCGCACGCCGTATTGCGCCGCGACATCGTGGCCGCGCGGCTCGGCAGTGACGATGGTGATCCGTTCGGGCGCGATGTCGATATGCCGCAACAGCAGCGGCATCACGCCCTGCCCGATGCTGCCAAAGCCGACGATGACGAGCCGGCGGGCGAGGGAGGCGTGTTTGGTGTCGGGCATGGCGCGTCGGGTTTGCAAGATGTTGAAATGCCCTAGAATCGGGCCGGTTTGTTGTCAAGACGAGGCGGCATGCCGAGATAATCTCATTCGAAGCTAATAGCGACCTATGCAACCAACGCGTTGGCCGCGTTGTCGTTGCGCGTGCTTTACCGCTTGTACAGGGCGGCTGGCAGTCAACTTATCGCGACCGGGCCGGCGCGCGCGGCACCGTTCCCGCCTATATCTGTTAAGCTGATCGCCTGTGTGACATCCCTGCGCGGGTTGCATAAGGGGTTGCGTTGACGCGTTTTTGGGTGTCGTTGGTCGGCCTTCTGGGGTTTGCGCTTTATGCTGCCCCCGGCAAAGCGGCGCCGCCCGCCGTCGCCGATCTGGTCAAGGCCGAGCTCGTCGCCGAGACCGCCTCGGCCGCGCCCGGCGGTACGTTGTGGCTGGATGCGCATCTCGACATCGCGCCCGGCTGGCACGTCTATTGGCGCAACCCCGGCGATGCCGGGCTGCCGACTTCGATCGCCTGGAGCCTGCCGTCCGGCTTTACCGCCGGCGCGATCGAATGGCCGGTGCCGGAACGGTTCAAGGTTGGGGACATCGCCAACTATGGCTATACCGGCGGCGTCGATCTGCTGGTGCCGGTCGCCGTACCGGCTGCGCCCGACCCCGGCCAGACGGTGCGGCTCGACGCCACGGTCAACTACCTCGTCTGCGCCGAGATCTGCATCCCCGGCGAGGCGAAGTTAGCATTGACCCTGCCAGTCGGCGCCCCCGCCAAGCCCGATCCGGCAACGGCCGAACGCTTCGCTGCGGCGCGCCGAAATATCCCGGTGGCGGCGCCGTTCGCAGTGCGTTTCGCTGACGAGCCGCACGACCTGCGGCTGATTGTCCCAGCCACGGCTCTCGCCGGGCTCGACCGGCCGACTGCGGCCTTTTTCCCCGACGACGACAATGTGATCGACCATTCCGCCGAGCCCCGGGTCGCGGCGCGCGGCGGGGGGCTCGAGCTAGTCATGGCCAAGTCCGCCAGTCCGACCGCCGCAGTGCCGGCGGCGCTGAACGGCGTGCTGGTGTTGCGCGGCGCCGAAGGAGCCCAGCGCAGCTACACGGTCAGCGCGTCGGCGGTGGCGCCCGCGCCGCAAGGCGAGGACGGGCTGCCGGGATGGTGGCAGGCGCTGACCTTCGCGTTTCTCGGCGGGGTCATCCTCAACCTGATGCCCTGCGTGTTCCCGATCCTGTCGCTGAAGGTGTTGAGCCTCGCCGGCGCCGATCCGGCGAAACGACACCATCATGGGCTGGCCTACGCGCTGGGGGTAGTGCTGAGCTTTGCCGCGCTGGGCGGCGTGCTGTTGAGCTTGCGCGCCGGCGGGGCGGCGGTCGGCTGGGGGTTTCAGCTGCAATCGCCGGTGGTGGTCGGCCTGCTCGCCTATCTGCTGCTGGCGATGGGGTTGAGCCTCTCCGGAGTGGCGGAATTCGGCGCCGGGCTGGCCGGAACCGGCGGCAGGCTGCCCGAGCGCGGCGGCCTCGCCGGCGCCTTCTTTACCGGTGTCTTGGCAACGGTGGTGGCGACCCCGTGCACCGCGCCGTTCATGGGTGCGGCGCTGGGCGCCGCGGTGATCGCCTCGGCCCCGCTGGCGCTGGCGATCTTTGTCGCGCTCGGCGCAGGCCTCGCGGCGCCTTTTTTGCTGGCGAGCTTTGTGCCGGGGATCGCCCGCGCGCTGCCGCGGCCGGGCGGCTGGATGGAGGTGCTGAAGCAGGTTTTGGCCTTCCCGCTTTATGGCACGGTCGCGTGGCTGGTCTGGGTGCTGATCCAGGAGACGGGGGCCGAAGGGTCATTGGCGGCGTTGTTCGGGCTGATGCTGATCGGGTTCGCGGTGTGGGTCTATGGCCGCACCCGACTGTCGGCGCCGGCGGCGCGGCGGCTGGGCAGCGGGCTGGCGATTGCCGGGATGGCGGCGGCGGTGGTGCTGGCGATGCTAATTCCCCCCGGACCACCGCCGGCCGGCGCTCGCGCCGCGGCATTGGCGCACGACGGTCTTCCCTATCAGCCGTTCAGCGAGGCGCGGCTGACCGCGCTCACCGCCGAGCACAAGCCGGTTTTCGTCAACCTGACGGCCGCCTGGTGCCTGACCTGCATCGTCAACGAGCGCGCAACCCTCGACCGCGCGGCGGTGCGCGACGCCTTCGCTGCGCGCGGCGTCGTCGCGCTCAAAGGCGACTGGACCCGCCAGGACGCGGAAATCGCCCAATTCCTCCAAAGCTTCGGGCGCAGCGGCGTGCCGCTCTATTTGCTCTACGACGACAAAGGCGCGGTAACGGTGCTGCCGCAGATTTTGACCGTGGCGGCGGTTATCGAAGCGGTCGGCAAGCTCTGATGTCCAGCCATTCTTTCTCGCCTTGGCCGGGCTTCACCCGGCCATCCACGAATAAGGGCCGGCTATTCGTGGACCCGCGGGTCAAGCCCGCGGGAGGCGAATTATTTGGCCCTCACGGCTTGAAAATAGGTGCCTAATTCTGCATGGCCTGGGTCACCGCACCGCCGACCGCGGTGCGGCCGCCATCGACGACGTATTGTGCGCCGGTGACGTTGCTGGCGAGGTCGGAGCATAGGAACAGCACGACATTGGCGATCTCCTCCGGCGTCGTGTAGCGCCCGGCCGGGATCGCCGCCTGGTACTTGCGGCCGACGCTGTCGGGGTCGTCGGGGCTGATCATCTTCTCCAGCGAGTGGATCATCCGGGTGTCGACCGGGCCGGGGCAAACCGCGTTGACCCGCACCCCCTGGCGCGCGACCTCGCCGGCGGCGGTCTTGGTAAGGCCGATGACCGCATGCTTCGAGGCGACATAGGCCGGCATCCCCGGGGTCGCCACCAGCCCCGCGACCGAGGCGGTGTTGACCACCGCCCCCGATCCCTGCTTCAGCAGTTGCGGCAACACATGGCGCAAGCCCAGGAACACGCCCTTCACATTGACGCCGATCACCTGGTCGAACATCGCCTCGTCGTAGTCGGCGGTATGGGCGAGCCCGCCCTCGATCCCGGCATTGTTGAAGAAGCAGTCGATCTTGCCGTAGGTGGCGACCGCCTCCTTGACGTAGTTGGCGACATCGGCCGATTTGGTGACATCGGCGGCGACGAACGTCGCCTCGCCGCCCTGCTGCTTGATGATCCCCACGGTAGCCTCGCCGCCGGCAGCATCGCGGTCGACGACCACGACTTTGGCCCCCGTCTTGGCGAAGGCGAGCGCGGTGGCGCGGCCGATGCCGTTCCCGCCGCCGGTGATCAGCGCGACCTTGCCGGTGAAATCGATCATCGTTTCCTCCCAAGTTGCGTCGAGGCCGTTTTACACCGTCTCGACACCAAGCGGGTGTTTGCGCAGGAAGTCGAAATCGCAGCCGCGGTCGGCCTGCAGCACCTGGTTGCGGTAGAGCCGGGCATAGCCGCGCTCCGGCACCGGCGGCGGCGCGGCCGGGCGTCTCGCCAATTCTTCCGGCGGCACCAGCAGGTCGATGCGCCTTCCCTCGACCGACAGCCGGATGCGGTCGCCGTTGCGCACTTGGGCGAGTGGGCCCCCAGACGCCGCGTCGGGCGTGACATGCAAGACGATCGAGCCATAGGCGGTCCCGCTCATCCGCGCGTCGGAGATGCGCACCATGTCCTTGACCCCGGCCCGCGCCAGCTTTTGCGGGATCGGTAGGTAGCCGGCCTCAGGCATGCCCGACGGCGACAGCGGCCCGGCATTCTGCAAGACCAGGAAATCGTCCGGGGTCACGTCGAGCTCGGGATCGTCGATCCGCGCCGACAGATCCTCGAGCGAATTGAACACCACCGCACGGCCCTCGCGCTCGAACAGCTTTGGGTCGGCGGCCGAGCGCTTGAAGATCGCGCCCTTCGGCGCCAGCGAGCCGAACAGCGCCACCAGCCCGCCGACCGGTTGCAGCGGGTCGCTTAGCGGCTTGACCACGTTGCGGTCGACGACCCCGGCCGGCCCCGCCAGGCGCTCGCCGAGAGTCTCGCCGGCGACGGTCAGGCAATCGAGGTTGAGCAGCGGCTGCAACTCGCGCAGCACCGCGCCGATGCCGCCGGCGGCAAACAAATCCTCCATGTAGTGCGGCCCAGTCGGCTTCAGATCGACCAGCACCGGCGTCGCATCGCTGATCTGATTGAGACGGTTGAGGTCGATGTCGACACCGGCGCGCCCGGCGATTGCGGTCAGGTGCAAGACCGCATTGGTCGAGCCGCCGATCGCCATCAGCACGCGCAGCGCGTTTTCCACCGATTTCTCGGTGACGATCTTGTCGGGCGTGAGATTTTGCGCGGCCAGCGCCATCGCCGCGCGGCCGGTCGCCTCGGCCGCGCGCAGCCGGTCGGCATGGACGGCGGGGATCGCCGCGCTGCCCGGCAGGATCATGCCGAGCGCCTCGGCGATCGAGGCCATCGTGCTTGCCGTGCCCATCACCGCGCAGGTGCCGGCGGTGGTGGCGAGGTTGCCTTCGATCTCCTGAATCTCGTCGCTGCTGACCTCGCCAGCGCGGTACTTGGCCCAAAACCGCCGGCAGTCGGTGCAGGCGCCGAGGCGCTCACCCTGGTAGCGCGAGGTCATCATCGGCCCGGCGACGAGGCCGATCGCCGGCCGGTTGGCCGAGATCGCGCCCATCAGCTGCGCCGGCACGGTCTTGTCGCAGCCGCCGACCAGCACCACCGCGTCCATCGGCTGGGCGCGGATCATCTCCTCGGTGTCGATCGCCATCAGATTGCGGAACATCAGGCTGGTCGGGCTGAGGAACACCTCGCCCAGCGAGATCGTTGGAAACACCATCGGCAGCCCGCCGGCGGCCAGCACGCCGCGCTTTACCGCCTCGATCAGCTCGGGAAAATGCCGGTGGCAATTGTTAAAGCCCGAGCGCGTGTCGGCGATGCCGATCACCGGCCGCGACAGCATATCGAGCGAATACCCCATCGAGCGCGCGAAGGAGCGGCGCAGATAAAGCGCGAAATCGGGGTCGCCGTAATTCGTGAGCCCGCGAGCCAGACCGACCGAATCGTTCATAAAAGCCTCTCGCAATAGAAAGCGCGGCACAGCTTGGCCCGTGTCGCCGCCGGGAAGCAAGTCTGTAGTGACAATACCGCCACATCCAACTCCATACCCCCGGATTTGCTAGTCTTATCCTATTCAGGAGTGAGGATTATTGGCAACACTAATCGCGGTGCGGGGATTGCCCGATAATACACCTAGCCTTGCATTGATTTTCGCCATTTTGGTGACTACATTGAGCTCATGGGAATTCCCGCAACTTTTGGCGTTAGCGGGATACCGATGTGATCCGAGGCGCCGGCGGGGCCTCGGGCAAGACAGCAACAGGTGAATCCGATGGCAAAACCGAAGAGAGGCCGGTCTACCGGGGCAATCGATGATTACGTCGGCGCGCGCATCCGCGAACGCCGGATCATGCTCGGTCTGACCCAGCAACAGCTCGCCGAGATGATCGGCGTGACCTACCAGCAGGCTCACAAATACGAGCGCGGCATCAACCGAGTTTCGGCGGGCCGGCTTTACGAGATCGCGCGCGTGCTCAATGCGCCGATCACTTATTTCTACGAAGGGGTCGGCGACGAGACTCAGCGGACCGTTCCGCCGCACCAGCGGATGCTGCTCGAGATCGCGCGCAACTTCGGCGAGATCCGCAACGAGAAGCATCAGGAAGCGGTTAGCCAGCTCGCGCGGGTTCTCGCCGGGCGCTGACGGTTCTCCGCGGTCGGCGCGAGCCGATCTGGGACTGACGAAATGGCCGGCGGCACTCCCGCCGGCCGTTTTCGTGACATGAGATGCTTATCCCCCCGCGCCTCCCGCTGAAATGACGTTGAGAAGCGCCTGCTTGCCGCCATCGACGGCTTTGAGGGCGCGCTTCATCGCGGCGGGTAGTTCCTTCGGGTCCTCGACCCCCTCGCCGTAGCCGC
>JBBRPG010000107.1:0-13565 GCA_038228485.1 Alphaproteobacteria bacterium | reverse complement strand
CCTCGCCGTCGCGGAAGAAGATATAGCCGAGCCCCGGCTGCCCCTCCCCCTGGGCCCATGAATTCATCCCGTCGCAAAAGGCGCGGTTGCCGCCGGTCGGCGCCGGGATCGCACGCACCCGCACGTTCGGGTCGCTATCAATCATTCCGGCAAAAATACGGAAATCCGACCCGCGGAACGTCTCGGTCGCGTCGTGGATCAGGATCGGGTTGCGCAGGTCGGGTTTGTCGCTGGCATAGCGCAGCAGCGCCTCGGCATAGGGGATACGCCGGAACGGCGCCGGGCTGACCCTGCGGCCGGCGGCGAACTCCTCGAAGACGCCGTGCAGCACAGGCTCGATCGCGGCGAACACGTCCTCTTGCGTGACGAAGCTCATTTCGAGATCGAGCTGATAGAACTCGCCGGGCGCGCGGTCGGCGCGGCTCGCCTCGTCGCGAAAGCACGGCGCGATCTGAAAATAGCGGTCGAACCCCGCGACCATCAGCAGCTGCTTGAACTGCTGCGGCGCCTGCGGCAGGGCATAGAATTGCCCAGGATGCAGTCGGCTCGGCACATAATAAGGCCGCGCGCCTTCGGGCGAATCGGCGGTCAGGATCGGCGTCTGGACCTCGGTGAAGCCCTGCTCGGTCATGCGGCGCCTGATCGAGGCGATCACCCGCGAACGCAGCATGATGTTGGCGTGCACCCGCTCGCGCCGCAGGTCGAGGAAGCGGTACGCCAGCCGTATTTCCTCGGCATAGTCGGCATCGCTGTTGACCGGCAGCGGCAGCGGCTCGGCGGTCGATTGCACGGCAAGCTCGGCGATGACCAGCTCGACCTCGCCGGTCGGCAGGTTCGGGTTGATGGTGTCGTCCGAACGTGCCGTCACCTTGCCGGTGACGGTGACGACGCTTTCGAGGCGCAGCGCGTCGGCCGCGGCGAACAGCGGCGACGACACGTCGATCACGCACTGGGTGATCCCATAATGGTCGCGCAGATCGATAAACAGCAGCTGCCCGTGGTCGCGTTTGCGATGCACCCAGCCGGACAGGCGCGCGCTTTGCCCGGCATCGGCCAGACGCAACGCGCCGCAAGTATGGGTGCGATAGGCGTGCATCGCCTTTTATTCCTGACGGCGGTGGAAAAACGCGGCGAAGACGGCACGGAACGCCCGCAATTGTCAAGCCGAGCGCCGGTTTACCCTCTTGGACCCGTTTAGCTCTGGGAATTGTACGCGGCGGCAGTGCGGTCTATGTCTCTTCTGCCTAAGTTTTCATCGGACCCGTCATGCCAGCACCCGCCGCCGCCCTCCGCGATCTCAGCGCCCACGCCCGCGCCGTCCAGTTCTGCCGGCGCTTCGGATTGCGCGTGCCGATCCTGATGGCGCCGATGGCCAGCGCCTCCCCGGTCAGCCTCGGCGCCGCCGTGGCGAATGCCGGCGGCATGGGCGGGTTCGGCGCGCTAATGTCATCGCCCGACGCGATCACCGCGTGGGCCAAGGAATTCCGCGACGGCAGCAACGGCGGGTTCCAGGTCAACCTGTGGATTCCCGACCCGCCGCCGGTGCGCGACAAGGCGCACGAGGCGCGGGTGCGCGAATTTCTCGGTCACTGGGGTCCGCCGGTCGCCGAAGACGCGGGCGATGCGCCGCTGCAGGATTTCGCCCAGCAATGCGACGCCCTGCTCGCTGCCCGGCCGCGCGTGGTCTCGTCGATCATGGGGATTTTCCCGGACAAGTTCGTCGCCGAGGCCAAAGCGCGCGGCATTGCCTGGTTCGCCACCGTCACCACCCTCGCCGAAGCGCGCGAAGCCGAGGCCGCCGGCGCCGACGTCATCGTCGCCCAAGGTTCCGAGGCCGGCGGCCATCGCGGCGCCTTCGATGGAGACAGGGCCGAGCAGCAATTGGTCGGCCTGTTCGCGCTGGTGCCCCGCCTCGCCGACAAGGTCTCGGTGCCGATCGTCGCGACCGGCGGCATCGGCGATTCGCGCGGGATCGCTGCGGCGCTGACCCTGGGCGCCAGCGCGGTGCAAATCGGCACCGCGCTCTTGCGCTGCCCCGAGGCCAAGACCAACCCGGCCTGGGCCGATGCGCTCGTCGAGCTCGAACCCGAGGCGACGACGACGACCCGCGGCTTCTCCGGCCGGCTGGGGCGCGGGATCGCCACCGATTATGTCCGCGCCCTCGCCGCTCCTGACGCGCCGGCGCCGGCCCCCTACCCGGTCCAGCGCGGCCTCAGTGCGGCGATGCGGGAGGTCGGTGGCCAGGCCCGCGACATTCACCGCATGCAGGCCTGGGCCGGTCAGGCGGCGGCGCTGGCGCGGGCCGAGCCGGCTGGCGAGTTGGTCACGCGCCTGTGGCAGGAGGCCGAGGCGCTGCTTCCTGCCGGCTAGGGTTCGCGTTAGGCTTGGCGATGACCTTGATTACCGACAGCGCCGCCCTGGCCGAGTTTTGCGCGCGCCAGAAGGGCGCCGAGTTTGTCGCCATCGACACCGAGTTCATGCGCGAGCGCACCTATTGGCCCATTCTCTGCCTGGTGCAGGTGGCCGGGCCGGACGAGGCAGTGGCGATCGACGCGCTTGCTCCCGGCATCGATCTGACCCCGCTGCTGGAACTGATGGCCGACACCGCCATGCTCAAGCTGTTCCATGCGGCGCGCCAGGATTTGGAGATTTTCTTTCACCTGTCGGGCGCGGTGCCGCAGCCGCTGTTCGACACGCAAGTCGCGGCGATGGTCTGCGGCTTCGGCGATTCGGTGAGCTACGAGACGCTGGTGCGCAAATTGGCAGGCGCGCCGCTCGATAAGGCCTCGCGCTTCACCGATTGGGCGCACCGGCCGCTGACCGAGCGGCAGATACGCTATGCGCTCGACGATGTCGTGCACCTGCGCACGGTCTACGACCGGCTGCAGCAGCTTCTCGCCAAGAATGAGCGGGCCGAATGGTTCGCCGAGGAGATGGCGGCGCTCGCCGACCCGGCGCTGTACCGCGCCGAGCCGGCCGAGGCATGGCGGCGCTTCCGGCTGCGCGGCCGCGCCGATTCGCGTTTTCTCGGGGTTCTGCGCACGCTGGCGGCCTGGCGCGAGGCGGCGGCGCAGCAGCGCGATATCCCGCGCGGCCGCATCCTGCGGGACGAGGCGCTGATCGAGATTGCCACCCATGCGCCGCGCGAGATCGAGCAGCTCGCCCGCACCCGCAGCCTCGGCAAGGGCACCGCCGAAGGCAAGCTCGGGCGCGAGATTCTCGATGCGGTGGCGCAAGGGCTGGCCGATCCCAATCCACCGCCGGCGATCGCGCAGAAGCCGCAGAGCCCGCCCGGGCTGGGGCCGCTGATCGAGCTGCTGCGGGTGCTGTTGAAACAGCGCTGCGAGGATTTCGAGGTTGCGCAGAAGCTGGTGGCCTCGGCCGACGACCTCGAAGCGATCGCCACCGACGATAGCGCCGAGGTGCCGGCGCTGCACGGCTGGCGGCGCGAGGTCTTCGGCAACGATGCGCTGGCGCTCAAGCACGGCAAGCTGGCGCTGACCGCCGGCCGCAACCGCATCGAGCTGGTGCCGCTGCCGGAATAGGGCAGCTAGCACGAGTGTTCTGGGTTTCGGCGGCGCCGCTGGAATGAACCGTTCGTCGCCTTGATCAGCTACTCTTCTTCGCTGCTTCTTCGGTACCGGCAAGAGGGGTTCAGGGAGCGATGATCATTCGTGCGGCCTTCGTTGTGGCTCTCGCTCTAGTGGCGGGTCTTCTCTTCACGATTCCAGCGCTATCAGCCCCGCGCGAGGACCCGTACGATCCGCAGAGCTGCAAAACCGACGCTCACGGCAAGCTCTACATCGCCCTCGGGCGGAACGTTCTGGCGTTGCCGACGACCGCCGGTATCGTGGTGGTGGAAGCCCAGCTTAACCCCGCCGACAACCGAATTCCTCCGCGGACCCTGCGCAACCGGACGGTTGTCCTGACAATCCGCGGCAACTTAGTGGTTACGCGTTTCCACACGCGACTACCCTCACCCTCACCCCGGAGGAGAAAACCTCTCGGAACCAGACCCTCGGCGCGCAATACGTCGAATTGATCAGGACGCTCCGAGGCGATGCGGTGCCCAGCGACAACGACCCCATTTGGCCAGGTGAAATACTCCAATCGGGACTTGCTCCCCGTATCTGCGCCGAAGCCACCATCGAAGAGGATCTGCCCAACGGGCTCCATGCCTGCCGTGTGAAGCCGCATTCAAAGATAACCATGAAGTAGATCAACGAGACTGGGCTACTTCCTACATCGCAGCTTCCCGTATTTACACCACCCCGACCGGCCGGTCGTTCATAGTAAATTGTGGTCCACTACTTCTCGAAGGCGAGATATTTCATTGCGACGTCGCATACGTTGTCGCGCCCGGTTTTGTTCTTGTTTACAAATTTCAGCCTTACATAGGGAAGGAGATAATTTCGATCGAGAAGATTATCGACTTCGACAAAGAGCTTCGCGCCCGAATTAGTGCAACCATAGTTCCGAATTTCTCTTGGAAATCGCAGTAATTTTTCTACTTCTGGAGAATTAAAATAAATACATACAAACTATGCCATGGTAATTTTAAAACTAAGTTAGCTGTATTTATTCAACTTTTACATGATCGATCAACAAGCCACTATTTGCCTACGCCAGCGCGGGCCTGCGGGCGCGGCGGCGGACGGTGTCCGTCTTGACGCCGAGGGCGCGGCCGAGCGCGCCGAGGCGGCGCTCGACCGCTTCGCCCTGGAACAGACTGCCCTCCGCCGGCAATTCGAGCGTCAGCGTGTCGCCGTCGCGCGACAGCTGCACTTCCGACAAGAGGTCGAGCGCGCCCCCGCACAGCGTATAGGCGAGGCGCAACACCAGCCCGAAATTGCGTGCGTCCGCCGCCTCGCGGTCGCCCAGCAACGGCCGGGTCGGCAGCTTGATCGGATCGTCGGGGGCGCCGCCATAGCGCGCATGCAGCGCCTCGGCGATGAACACCCGCTCCTGATGGCCGATCGCGCCGATCGGCATGCGCAGCGAGCGGTTAAACGCCTGCTCGGCGCGGTAGTCGGGGTGCTCGGTCCAGGCGATGTCGCCGAGCCAGCAGGTCGCCCGATGCAGCCGGCGCAGCTCGGGCGACAGCTTGCGGAACGCCGTCGCGGTCCATGCCTCCAGCCGGTCGCCGTCGCTGCGGTCGCGGCTTTGGATGCGGGCGACACCGATGCAGGCCTCGATCAGCGGATCGGCCTTTGTGTCGCTCGGCAGCAGGCTGTACGCATAGCCCTCGCGGAGGCCGTAGGCGGAAAACACGATCCGCTCCGGCGCCGCCGCCGCGATCAGCCGGTGGAGGATCATCGCCGCCAGCGGCACCAATTCCAGCCGCTTGCGGTTGACCGTGGTGATCCGCTCCAGCGAGCGCTTGGACAGGCCCCCGACGATCTCGAGAAAGCCTTCCGCCGAGCGGCGCGGCACGGTGTATTGGTGGATGATGTGCAGCGGGTACCGCGCGTGCTCCATGTGCAGGCGGGCGATCGCGCGCCAGGCGCCGCCGACCAGAAACAGGGATTTTCCCGCCGCCGCGCGCAACAGATGGGCGTCGCCGACCAGCCGCGTGATCGTCCGCAGCACCGCCCGCGGCTCGTCCCCCAGCTCGGCGAGCCGCAACGGCCCGAGCGGCAGCGAGATGCCCTCGCCGATCGGGCGCTTGCCGTTGCCGTCGATCCGCACCAGCTCGACGCTGCCGCCGCCGAGATCGGCGACCACCCCCTCGGCCTCGGGGATGCCGGCGAGCACGCCGGCCGCGGATAGTCGCGCCTCTTCCGGTCCGTCCACGATCCGCACCGGCAGGCCGCATTGCCGCTCGACCTCGGCGGCGAAGGCCTGGCCGTCGACCGCCTCGCGCACCGCCGCGGTGGCAATCCCCATCAGGTGATCGGCCTTCAACGCCCGGGCCAGCGCGACAAAACGCTGGAGGTTGGCGTAGGCGAGCTCGACGCCTTCGCGGTTCAGTTGACCGGTGCGGGCGATGCCGCGGCCGAGCCCGCACATGACCTTTTCATTGAGCAGCGGCAGCAAGGTCGCGCCCAGGCGTTCGAACACGACCAGACGCAGGGAATTGGAGCCGATATCGATAATCGCGATGCGGTCGGGTGAGACGGTCGCGTTGCGGTCTGGCATCGGCGCCCTGATTTAGCAGTCCTTGGGGCTTCTTTAGCGTGCGACAAGCCGCGGCTGACGCCGCCGCAACGCGCGGCCGCGCCCCGAGAGGCTCGGATTGGTCATGAAATAGGTGTGGGCCGAGAATTCCTCGTCGGTCGGCACGCGCGTGTAGTTTTCATCGGCGGCCAGGCTCCAGCTCTGCAGCGTGTCGCGCAAATTCGCCACCATGATCTCGTCGAGAACCTGGCGGTGCACGGTCGGGTTCTCGATCGGCACCATGGCCTCGACCCGGCCGTCGAAATTGCGCGGCATCCAATCGGCCGAGCTGATGAACACCAGCGCGTGGTCATGCGGCAGCCGGTTGCCGTTGCCGAAGCAGATGATGCGGCCGTGCTCGAGAAAGCGCCCGACAATGCTCTTGACCCGGATGTTTTCGGACATCCCCGGAACGCCGGGGCGCAGGCAACAAATCCCGCGCACCACCAAATCGACCGACACCCCGGCTTGCGATGCCTTGTAGAGGTGATCGATCGTCGCGGGATCGACCAGCTGGTTCAGCTTGGCCCAGATTTGCGCCGGCCTACCGGCTTTGGCGTGCTCGATCTCGGCCTCGATCAGCTCGCCGATCCGCTCGCGCAGGGTGATCGGCGCCACCGCGATCTTTTCGAGGTGCGACGGCCGGGCATACCCGGTCATGAAGTTGAATATCCGCCCGGCGTCGCCGCACAGCGCCGCATCCGCGGTGAAAAACGACAGGTCGGTGTAAACCTTGGCCGTATAGGGGTGATAATTGCCGGTGCCGAAATGCACGTAGGAGCGCAGTTCGCCTCCCTCGCGGCGCACCACCAGCGACACCTTGGCGTGGGTCTTCAGCCGCAGGAAGCCGTAGACCACCTGCACCCCGGCGCGTTCGAGGTCGCGCGCCCAGCGGATGTTGGCTTCCTCGTCGAAGCGCGCCTTCAGCTCGATCATCGCCGTGACCGACTTGCCGGCCTCGGCCGCTTCGGCGAGCGCGCGCACGATCGGGCTGTCGTTGCTGGTGCGGTAGAGCGTCTGCTTGATCGCCACCACCGCCGGGTCGCGCGCCGCCTGCCGCAGGAACTGGACGACGACGTCGAAGCTCTCATAGGGGTGATGGACGACGATGTCCTTCTGCCGGATCGCGGCAAAGCAATCGCCGCCAAAATCGCGGATGCGCTCGGGAAAGCGCGCGTTGTAGGGAGGAAAGAGCAGATCGGGCCGCTCCCCGACGATCAGCTCAGACGTGTCGTTGAGGCCGAGGATGCCGGCGGTGGCGAACACGTCGGTCGCCGCCGCGTCGAGCTTTTCGGTGAGGAACTCGCGCAGATCGGCCGGCATGCGCGCGTCGAGCGCCAAGTGGATCGCATGGCCGCGGCGACGCTGCTTCAGCGCAGTCTCGAACACCTGGACGAGGTCTTCCGCCTCCTCCTCGATCTCCATCTCGCTGTCGCGCAGCACCCGGAAGACACCCTGAGACACCACCGCGAAGCCGGGGAACAGATGGTCGAGAAACAGCCCGATCATCTGCTCGACCGGCAGGAAGCGGATGCGCTCGCCCGGCAAGCGGATAAAGCGGTCGCTCGAGGCCGGGATCAAAATCAGCGCCTGCAAGCGCACGCCGTCGCCCACCCGCTCCAGCTGCAATGCGAGGCCGAAGCCGCGATTGACGACGAACGGGAACGGATGCGCCGGATCGAGCGCCAGCGGGGTCAGCACCGGGAAGACATCGGCCATAAAGCGCTTTTCGAGCCAGGCCACATCGCCCGGTTCGAGGTCGGTCGGGTCGACGACGCCGATCCCGGCGGCACCGAGCTGCGTGCGCAGCGCCAGCCAGGCGACCTGCTGGTCCTGCATCAGCTTGTGGGCGCGATGATAGATCGCGTCGAGCTGCTGCGCCGGGGTCAGCCCGTCCTGGCTGACCGTCATGATGCCGGCCTGCTGCTGGGCTTTGAGCCCCGCCACCCGGACCATATAGAACTCGTCGAGGTTGCTCGCCGAGATCGACAGAAAGCGCAGTCGCTCCAGTAGCGGATGGCGTTCATTGTCGGTTTCCGCCAGCACCCGCTCGTTGAACGCCAGCCACGACAGCTCGCGGTTGATGAACCGGGTCGGCGACAGCGACTCCGACGGCCGCATCTCGACGATTTCCGCGCCTGTATCCACGGCCGTTCCTCCGGTTAGTCCCGACAAGGTACTTACCGGGCTGACTTTACAGCCCGGTTACGCCGCTGTCATGCGCGGGGCAATCTGGCCGCGGGAGCGGCGGCGGTGTAGAACTGCCGCGCATCGGCGGGAGGCAGCGAACGATGATCCGGGCGGCGATTGTGGGAATCGGCCATTGGGGCCGCACGCTGGTCAACGCGGTGCAAGGCAACAGCGACAAGATCAGCTTTACCGCCGGACATACCCGCACCCCCGGCAAGGTCGAGGCGTTCTGCGCCGAAAAGGGCATCGCGCTATACGACAGTCTCGACGCGATTCTGGCCGACCCGGCGATCGACGCGGTCTACTTCGCCACCCCGCACAGTGAGCACGGCGGCCAGGTCGAGCGGGCTGCCGCCGCCGGCAAGCATGTCTTCATGGAAAAGCCGTTCACCCTGGATCGGCGCAGCGCCGCCGCGGCGGTCGAGGCGGTGGCCCGGGCCGGCGTGACGCTCGGCGTCGCCTATCCCCGCCGCTTCCATCCCGGCATGGTCGAGCTGAAATCGCGGGTGGCGAGCGGCGCGCTCGGCACCGTCGCACATTGCTACGGCGAGCAGAACACGCCGGCCGGCCTCTACATGGCGCGGGAATCCTGGCGCGCGACCGCGCAGGAGGCGCCGGGCGGCGCGATGACCGCGCTCGGCGTCCACAATGTCGACGCGATGATCCATCTCTTCGGCGAGATCGACGAAGTTTACGCGTCGAGCCTCAAGCGCGCAGTCGCCTACGACGCCGAGGACACCACCAGCGTGCAGTTCGCGATGAAAAGCGGCATGTCGGCGAGCATGGTGTGCTCGCTGGTGACGACGGTGAGCTATCGGCTCGCGGTGTTCGGCACCAAGGGCTGCGCCGAGCTGCGCACGCCAAATCTCGACTTCCACTTCACCCCAGTTCCGGACGGCCCGCCGACCGGACGCAACGTCGCGCTGCCGCCCCAGATCACCGAATACGGCGGCTTCAACGCGCTGCGCGCCGAGATGGAGGCCTTTGCCCATGCCATCGAGGGCGGCGCGCCCTACCCCATCCCACCGGAGCAAATTGTCCACGTCGTCGCCGTGTTCGAAGCCATCGTGCAATCCGCCGCCCGGCGCCAGCCGGTCCGCGTCGCCCGCGACTAGAAACCTGAGAGGAGCCCCATGCCCGTCACCGTGCTTTACCCCGAAGCCCGCCAGCAGCCCGACGAGATGGAGCGCGGCATCCTCGGCAACGACGTGAACATCGTGAAGCGCGATACCGCCGGGCTATCCGAGCTGTCGGACGCCGATTGCGCCGAGGCCGACGGGCTGATGATCATGGGGTTTGGCGTCACCGGCGCCGACCTCGCGCGCTTTCCCAAGCTGCGCTGCATCGTCCGCATGGGGGTAGGCTACGACAAGCTCGACCGGCCGGCTGCCGCGGCGCGCAATATTCTCGTCTGCAACGTCCCGGATTACGGCACCACCGAGGTCGCCGACCACGCGATGGCGCTGGCCCTGACCCTGCGCCGTGGCATCCTGCTGCACCACGAGTACCAGCGGCATAATCCGCCGGCGCCGTGGCGCTCGTTCCACCATGACATGATCCAGCGGCTCGGCACCCAGACCTTCGGCATCGTCGGCCTCGGCCGCATCGGCACGGCGGTGGCGCTGCGCGCCAAGGCGTTCAATTTCCGCGTCGTGTTCTACGATCCGAAGCACCCCAACGGACACGAGCTGGGGCTCGGCATCGAACGCGCGCCGACGCTCGAAGACCTGCTGCGCCAGACCAACACGCTGTCGGTGCACGCACCGCTGACGATCGAGACCAAGGGCCTGCTCGGCTACGACCAGCTGTCGCTGCTGCCGAAGGGCGCGGTCGTGGTCAACGATGCGCGCGGTCCGATCGTCGATCTCGACGCGCTCTACAAGCTGCTGAAGAGCAACCACATCGCCGCTGCCGGCCTCGACGTGCTGCCGGTCGAGCCGCCGGTCGACCCGATCCCCGAGCTGCTGCGCGCCTACCGCGCCAAGGAGGAATGGCTCGAGGGCCGTCTCGTGGTCACCCCGCATTCGGCCTGGCTGACCCCGCATTCCGAGATGGACACCCGCCGCAAATCGGCCGAGACGATGCGTGCCGCATTGTTGACGAATAATCCGCAGAACGTAATCACGCCGGATATGTTTTAGCGGCAAATCGGCCGACTTCAGACCGGACCGGAGGGATCGCCGATGCACACGCTGCACTTGTTGCGGCATGCCAAATCGAGCTGGGACGACGATGAGGACGATCACCGCCGGACGCTCGACAAGCGCGGACGCGAGGCCGCGGCCCTCGTCGGCAAAACCTTGCCCAAGGTGGTAGGCGATCTCGACCTGGTGCTGTGCTCGACCGCATTGCGCGCCCGCGAAACGGCCGAGCTGGCGCTGCGCGGCTATAAGCCGGCGCCGCGCATTCTCTATGAAGAGGGGCTCTATCTCGCGACTTCGGCGATGCTGTTGCAGCGCCTGCGCCAAGTCGACGAGAAGAACGAGACGGTCATCGTGATCGGCCACAACCCGGGATTGCACGAGCTGGCCATTGCCCTCGCCACCCCCGGCTCCCCCGGTTTCAGCACCTTGGCCAACGGCAAGTTTCCGACCAGCGTACGCGTCAGCTTTGCCATCGCCGGCAGCTGGGCGGAGATCGACGGCACCCGCCACAAGCTGGTCGACTACGTCACCCTGAAGTCGCTGGACGGAAAGGATTAGGCGGCGAACTCCGCCAGCACTCCCCGCGCCAGCTTTACCGAAACGGGCTTGCCGGCGCTGAGCGCCAGCTGATCCAGCCGCGCCGCCAGTGCCGCCGCGGCGGCGAACGAGCGTTCCATGCGCGGCACCAGATAGGCGATCAGCCCCGGCGACACCCGGAGCTGGCGGTCGGCGAAATGCTTGACCAGCACGGCGGCGAGCAGCGCGTCGTCGGGCGGCGCGATCCCCGCGGTCGGCAGCGCCCGCATTCGCGACCCGAGGTCGGCCAGCGCGAACGCTGTCGCAGCCGGCGGCGCGAGCATGGTCAGGAGCAGGTTTCCACCGCGCTCGATGCAGCTGTTGTAGAGATGCAGCAGCGGCTCCTCGGCGGCGCGGTCGGCGTCGTCGACTGCGAGCGGACCGGCAAAGCTCCACGGCTCGGCGCCGCCGACCGCCTCTCCCGCGATAAGCGTGGCGCCCGTCCTCTGGCGCCACAGATGGGCGAGGTGGGTCTTGCCGCAGCCCGGCGGCCCGTACAGCACCAGCGCCCGTGCCGGCCAATCCGGCCAGCGCTCGATCCAGTCGAACGCCGCCCGGTTGCTGTCGGATACCAGAAAATCGGCGTGGCCGAAGCCGGTCACCACCGGCAAATCGAATGCCCGCTGGCCGATCGGGCTCATTGATAAGGGGTCAGCCCCCGCACCGCCTGGGGCTGCCGCGGATCGTAGACGGCGCTGCGCCGGTAGCGCAGCAGCGCAAACCGCACCAGCACGCCGATCACCGCCGCGGCCGGGACCGCGAACAGCACCCCGACAAACCCGAATAGGGTGGCCCCGGCGAAGAGGGCGAACATCACCCATACCGGATGCAAATTGATGCGGTCCCCGACCAGCTTGGGGGTGAGGAAATTGCCTTCGGCGCCCCAGCCGACCAGAAAAATCACGACCACGGTGAGGATCGCCCCCCAGGTCCCGTATTGCGACGCGGCAAGGCTGAGCGCCAGCACCAGGCCCAGCGCGGCGCCGAGGATCGGAATCACCGCCAGCACTCCGATCAACATGCCCAACGCCAGTCCGGATTGAAGCCCGGCCAGGGACAGCGCCGCGCCGTAATAGATCGCCAAGATCAGGCAGACGAGCGCCTGGCCGTGGATAAACCCGACCAGCATATCGCTGATGATGCGGGCCTGCTCACGCACGGTCTGCAGCGATTGCCGCGGCAGATGGGCGTCGATCTGGGCGACGATTTTCTCCCAGTCGCGCAGCAGGAAGAAGGTCACGATCGGCGTCACCACCACCAGCGAGATGATGTTGAGGATGGCGATGCTGCTGGTGACCGCGCCTTGCAGCAGCGAGGCAAGCCAGGCCAGCGCCTCACCGATCTTGTGCCGACGAGGTCGCGCAGCTTGACCATCTCGTCAGCCGGCAGCCGCTCTTGCAGGATCGCCATCGCCCGGCCGAGTTCGTCCTTGAGCAACGCGACGAGGCTCGGCACCTTGGCGATCAGCTGCACCGCCTGGCCCTGGATCAGCGGCACCAGCAGCACGAAGATCAGCGCCACGCCGAGCAGGAACATCAGCAGCACGGCGACGCTCGCCAGGCTGCGGCGGACGCCCCAGCGCTCCAGCCAGGCAACAGCCGGCGCGAGAATAAAGGCGATCACCACGCCGGCGACAAACGGCAGCAGGATCGGCTGCAACATCCCCAAGGCAAGGAAGAACAGGAGGATGGCGCCGAGCCAAAACAGCAGGCGATAGGTGCTGCCGCTCATGAGATTTGCTCCGCCCCGCCCAGCGCACGGGCGCAACGCACGAGATAGGATACACCGGACAACACCGTCGTCACCGCCGTCCCGGCGACGAGGAACCGCGTCACCTCGCCGTCGGCGAAGTCCAATGCCAACCGCCCAAGCACGTAGGCGACCAGCGATATCTGCATCAGCGTATTGATCTTGCTGATGTAAAGCGGATCGAACTGGCGCGGCATCGCGGTCGTCTGGATCAGCATGTAGCCGCCGATGATCAACACGTCGCGGAACACCACCAGGATCACCAGCCAGTTCGGCAACAGCCCGGCGATGCCGAGTGCGACGAACACGCTCCCCAGCAGCGCCTTGTCGGCGACCGGATCGAGCAGCGCGCCGAGCTGGGTGCGGCAATTGAAGCGCTTGGCGATAAAGCCGTCGAGCGCGTCGCTGGCCCCGGCGCAGACGAAAACCCAAAAGGCCGTGGCATAGCTGTCGCCGAGGATCAGCCAGATCGTCAGCGGCACCGACAGCAGCCGCGCCAGCGTAATCAAATTGGGAACGTTGAGGCCCAGCCCGCTCATCGCCGGCGGCTCATGGCTTGGCCTCGCCGAAGCGGGCGATGCGCCACGTCGGATCGCCGCCCTCGAGAGCCAGCTTGGTGTCGGCGAGGCTGCCCTTGAGCTGATCGAGGCTGCCGACATACTGGATTTCGATCGTCGCCTCCTGGCGCGACAGCGACCTTACCTCGACCTTGCGCACCGCCGGCACCGCGGCGAGACGGCCGCGCAGCTT
>JBBRPG010000106.1:0-13658 GCA_038228485.1 Alphaproteobacteria bacterium | reverse complement strand
CGGCTATTACCAGACCACCACCACCAACCGCCGGCGCTGGAGCTCGGCGCGGGCCTATCTCGGTCCCGCCAAGGGCCGCCACAACCTCACCATCGCCACCGAGGCGCACGCCACCCGCATCGTCTTCGAGGGCGAGCGCGCGGTCGGGGTCGAATACAACACCCCGCACGGCCGCCAAGTCGCCTGGGCCAAGGGCGAGATCGTCGTCTCCGGCGGGGTCTACGGTTCGCCGCAGCTGTTGCAGCTATCCGGGGTCGGGCCCGGCGAACTGCTGCAGCAGCACGGCATCCCGCTCGTGCGCGACATGGAGGGGGTCGGCAAACACCTGCACGACCATTTCAACACCTATCTGGTGTGGCGCTGCTCGCAGAAGGTGACGCTCAACGACCTCGCCGCCAGCCCGCTGATGAAGCTGGCCTCGGGGGTGCAGTACGTCTTCACCCGCTCGGGCCATTTGTCGAACGCGGGCATCTACGCCGGCGCCTTCGTCAAGAGCGACCCGCGCCTCGAACAGCCCGATCTGCAGATCAACATGTTCGGCTGGAGCGCGTTCGAGCGGCTGCGGACGGGCATCAAGCCGCACCCGTTCTCGGCCTTTACCTTCTCGCCGGTGCATCTGCGCCCGGAGGGCCGCGGCACGGTGCAGATCAAGAGCCCCGACCCGCTGGCGCCGCCGGCGATCCGCTTTAACTTCCTCGCCAGCGAATACGATTTCCAGGCGCTGATCTACGGCACCCGGTTCAGCCGCAAGATCGCCGAGCAACCGGCGCTGAAGCCCTTTGTCGTCGAGGAGGTGATCCCCGGCGAGGCTTGCCAGAGCGACGACCAGATCCGCGAGGAAATCCGGCTGCGCGGCGTCTCCAATTTGCACCCCGTCGGCACCTGCCGCATGGGGCGCGACGTGGATTGCGTGGTCGACCCGCGGCTGCGGGTGCACGGGCTGAAGGGGCTGCGCGTCGCCGACGCCTCGATCATGCCGCAGGTGCCGGGCGGCAACACCAACGCGCCGTCGATCATGATTGGCGAGAAATGCGCCGCGATGATCCTCGAAGACGCGATGGCGGCCTGACGCCGCGATCGGTGGTACAGATAGAAGCATGCCAGCGACGACCACCGACCCTCCGCGCCTGATCGCCTTCCAGGGCGCGCCGGGCGCCTATTCCGACCTCGCCTGCCGGCATGTGTTTCCCGCGATGGAAACCCTGCCCTGTGCCCAGTTCGAGGACGCCTTCGCCGCGGTGCGCGAGGGGCGGGCGGCGCTCGGCATGATCCCGATCGAGAACTCGGTGGCCGGCCGAGTGGCCGACATCCACCATCTGATGCCGGATTCGGGCCTCTATATCATCGGCGAGCATTTCGAGCCGGTGCACCACCATCTGCTGGCGCTGCCCGGCGCGAAGCTCCAGACCATCAAGACCGTGCGCAGCCACGTTCATGCGCTGGGGCAGACCCGCAACTTCCTGCGCCGGAACAGGCTCACCGCGGTGGTGGCGGCCGACACCGCCGGCGCCGCCGCCGAACTCGCCGAGCGGCGCGACCCGACCGTGGCCGCGATCGCCTCGGAACTTGCCGGCAAGATCTACGGCCTCGAATCGCTGGCCCAGAACATCGAGGACGCGGCGCACAACACCACCCGCTTCATGGTCATGTCGCGCGAGGAAAAATGGGCGCCGCCGGGCGGGCCGGTCGTCACCACCTTTGTCTTCAACGTGCGCAACGTGCCGGCGGCGCTCTACAAGGCGCTGGGCGGGTTCGCCACCAACGCGGTCAACATGACCAAGCTTGAAAGCTACATGGTCGGCGGCAATTTCACCGCGACCCAGTTCTATGCCGATGTCGAGGCGCATCCCCACGACCGCCCGCTGCAGCTGGCGCTCGAGGAGCTGCGGTTCTTCTCGCACGAAGTGAAGATACTCGGCGTCTACCCGGCCGCCCCGGAACGCGGCGCCAGCGTATAGGAACCCGAGATGCCCGTGATTCCCCACGCCGAGCTGCGCCGCATCGGCCGCCGCGTCTTCATCGCCGGCGGCAGCAGCGAGGAGGAGGCGGCGATCATCGCCGACCATCTGGTCGAAGCTAACCTCAAGGGCCATGACAGTCACGGGGTCGGCATGATCCCCAGCTACCTGCGCAATCTTCACGGCGGCAAGGCGGCCGCCAACCAGAACGGCCGGGTCGTCAGCGATAGCGGCGCCTTCATCGTCTACGACGGCGCCCGCGGCTACGGCCAGATAGTCGCCCGCGAGGCGACTCTGCTCGGCATCGCCCGCGCCAAGGAAAACGGGGTCGCGGTCGTCGCGCTGCGCAACGCCCACCATATCGGCCGGGTCGGCACCTATGGCGAGATGTGCGCGGCCGAAGGGCTGGTCTCGATCTCGTTCGTCAACATCACCGACCAGCGCCCGGCGGTGGCGCCGTGGCGCGGCGGCGACGCGCGCTTTGGCACCAACCCGGTAACGATCGCGATCCCCGGCCCCAGCCCCGACCGGCCGATCATCGCCGACATGGCGACCAGTCGGATCGCCATGGGCAAGGTCCGGGTCGCGCGCAACAAGGGCGACAAGATCGCCGCCGAGACCCTGCTCGGCCCCGACGGCCAGCCGACCGACGATCCCAACGTCATGTACCAGCGGCCGCGCGGCGCGCTGCTGACCTTCGCCGAGCACAAGGGCTACGCGCTCGCCTTTATCTGCGAAATGCTCGCGGGCGCGGTCACCGGCAGCGGCACGATGCGGCCGGAGCGGATCGACAACGAATCCGTGACCAACGGGATGCTGCTGGTGATTATCGATCCGGGGCGGATGACCGACCGCGCCTGGCTGGTCGACGAAATTAAGGCGATGACCGACTACGTCACCGCCTCGCCGCCGCGCAAATCCGGCGAGCCGGTGCTGATCCCGGGCGACCCCGAGCGTCTGATGCGGGCCAAGCGCATCGCCGAGGGGGTGTCGGTCGACGACGAGACCTGGCGCGAGATCGTCGAGGCGGCGCGCGGGGTCAACATCCTGGTCGAGACGCCGACGGGCCAAGTTTGAGCGGATGAGATATTCGCCGCATCGCTATTTGTGCTTCCCAACGCCGCTCCCGGCGCAAGCCGGGGCCTACTTGTCCGCTTCTCGGGCGCCGAAAGGTGGGTCCCGGCTTGCGCCGGGAAGCGAAACTGATTTCATGCCGCCTTAGGAGGGGACCGATGAAGATCAAGCGGATCGAGCACATCGCTATCGCGGTCAACGACCTCAACGAGATCTCCGGGCTGCTGCAGGACAAGTTCGGCATCGAGCTCGAATACACCGAGGACCGGCCGGCCTCGCGTCTGGCGATGCTGCCGGTCGGCGAGACCTATATCGAGCTGCTACAGGGCACGACCCCGGATTCCGGCGCGACCAAATGGCTGAACGAAAACGGCCAGAGCCTCTTTCACATCTGCTTCGAGGTTGAGGACATCGACGCCGCGCTCGCGGAGCTCAAGGCGAAGGGCACGCCGCTGCTGCACGAAACCCCGATCCTCGGCCACGGCAATTGCCGCATCGCCTTTATCGACCCGAAGGCGACCGGCAATTTGCTGTTCGAGCTGGCCGAGATGCCCAAGGATGGTCACGCCGGGCATTAACTGCCGTCGCTTCTCCGCTTCCCGGCGAAAGCCGAGACCCACCCGTCGGCCGTTCGAGCTTGCGGAGAAGTGGGTCCCGGCTTGCGCCGGGAGGCGAATGAGACGGCGGCGTCTCGTAGGTCTTCCGGCATGTGGAGCATCATGTTTACCAACACCGGCAAAGCGGCGGCGGCATCGCTGGTGGCGGCGCTTTTGCTGTGCGCCTGCACCGCCGAGCCGGTCGCCTATTCCCAGGCCCGCAAGCCGACGGGCGTCCGGGAACCGCTGCATACCGGGCATTGGGGTGGGCCGATCGGCATGACCCAGGTCGATTTCGCGATCGAGCAGGTGTCGGAACGGACCGTCACCGTCCGCGTCTCCGGCACCGTGCTGCGGCAAGCGAACAACAGGAGCATGGCGGCCTCGGGGCTCGACAATTTCTTCTACGACCGGCCGCGGAGCTGCAAGCGCACCGCCGACCGCAAGTCGTTCGACTGCACGCGCTACACCGACATGCACATCGACAACGGGATGCTGTGCGGGGTCTACGACGCTCCCGACGCCGTCTATCGCCCGTGTCTCCAGCCGGTGCGTTAGGCAGCGCCCGGTCAGTCGAGCGCCTTGCTGAGGAAGATCCGCGTCGCGCCGTCGGGCGGGCAGGCGATTTCGCCGAACCGGCGATAGCCGTGGCGCTCGTAGAATTCCGGGGCCTGGAAGGTGACCGTGGTGACGGCTGCGGCGGTGCAGCCGCGGCGTCGGGCCTCGGCCTCGGCCTGCGCCATGATCCGGCTTCCCAGCCCGTTGCCGCGCAATTCCTCGGGCAGGTAGAACAGGTCGAGAAAGAACAGCCCGTAGGAAGTTCGCCCGAGCAGCCCGCCGACGATCTGACCGCTATTGTCGTCGCGTACGAGGACATCCAGCGTTCGCGAGTCCGCGGGACGAAAGACCGCCGAGTTGTAAGCGGCCAGCCCGCCGGCGATCGCCGTCTCCGCCTGCGGGTCGCGCTCTTGCGGAAAGGTCAGGATCGGGTCGCCGGTCACGCCGCCTCTCCCGGCGTTCCCGCGATGTCGACAACCTCGACCGAAGTGACCTCGTCCGGCTCGCCGGCATAGATCACGAGCGCAGTCGTCTCGCTCGCGATCATCGCGCTGTGCGGCTGGCCTTTAGGGTTGATCGAATAGCCGCCCGTGGCGGCGGCCGGTTCGCCCCGCTTGTTCGCCCGGCCGCCCGACAGGTTGAAGATATGTTCGTCCGAACGGGCGATCGCCACCACCTTGATCAGCTTGCCTGCCGGCGGGCTGAACCGCAGCAAATAGCTGATGCCGCCGCCTTCGCGGCGGCGATCGGCGAGAGTCTTCGCTTCGATGATCGGCTTGCCACGATAAACCGCGGCCTCACCGAACATTTCGGTGCAGGGCAGCCACGGCAGTGCGTCGTAATCGGTTCGTATCGTCGGCATCGCGGTCTCCTTGTCTGCGGTGTCCGCTAAAGGCAGGGATAGCGGTAGAATTCGGGCGGCACATCGTCCGCGATGGCGGCCGGCCCGCGATCGGGCAGCATCATCAGGTCCGACCACAGCCAACGCAGGCGGCGCTGTAGCGGCTGCCGGTTCCCGGCGTGTTCGATATCGGGCCAGACCGGTTTCGCGCCGGTCGGCCACGGCAGCGACAGGGTTCGCGTCATCGTCATCGTGTCCTCCTTGTCTGGGGTTGCGAGGAGTGTACGCTCGCCCTCCTGACACCGTTTTGTCCTCGAGTCACCGCGCGCACAATCTATCGCGATGTCGCGACCTTGCAGGCGCGTCGCGTGCCGATCGAGGGCGCCGCCGGCATAGGCTATGTGTTGCGGCGCGGGTTCGACCTGCCGCCGCTGATGTTCACCGAAGACGAGGCCGAGGCGATCGCCGTCGCGGTGCGAATGCTGGCCCGCACCGGCGATCCGGGGTTGCAGAAGGCGGCCGAGAGCGTGCTGTCAAAGGTGACGCTCGTCGTCCCCGATCCGCTGCGCGATTACCTCAACGCGGCGCCGGTCTATGTCTCGAAAAGCGGCGCGCCGGTGCCGGAGCGGCGCGATCTGCCGGAGACCATCCGCCACGCGGTGCGCGACGGGTTCAAGATGCGCATCGCTTACGAGGACGGCGACAGCCGCCGCACCGAGCGCGTGATCCAGCCCTTTGCCGTGGCCTATTACGTTGAAGCCACTCTGATCTGCGCCTGGTGCGAGCTGCGCGGCGGCATCCGCCACTTCCGCACCGACCGGGTGACCGACGCCGAGGTGCTCGACGAAACCTTCGCGATCCCCAAGGAGGTGATGGCCGACTGGATCGCCGAGCGCGGCGACCAGTAACTGTTTTTTCCCTCTCCACCCCCGGGGGTGGAGAGGGCCGGGGTGAGGCGGGGGATCCAGAAACGCCCGAGCGTTCCCACCTCACCCTCCCATCGCTAGCGCGATGGGCCCCTCCCTCTCTCCCCAATGGGCGGAGAGGGCATTTCTGATCAGTACCCCAGCGCCGCGCCGGCTGGGCGGCGTGGGTCGTTGACCCCGATCAGCCTGCCGTCCGGCAGGATCGCGATCAGCTCGACCGCGCCCCACGGCGGTTGCTCGACTAGTCTGTGGCCCATGCTGGTCAAGGCGGCAGCCGTTTCCGGCGGCAGCCCGCCTTTCTCGTAGAACAAGGTATCGGGCAGGAATTGGTGATGAAAGCGCGGCGCGGCCACCGCCGCCTCAGGCGACATGCGGAAATCGAGCAGGTTAACCTCCGTCTCCAGCACCGCGGTGATGATGCGCGGGCCGCCGGGGCTGCCGAGCACGTAGACCGGCTTGCCGTCCTTTTCGACGCCAATCGGTTCAACAAAGGTGGGGGCCATCGACGATAGCGGGCGCTTGCCGGGCTGGATCGCATTGGCCTCGCCCTGCACCAGCGCGAACAGGTTGGCGGCGCCCGGCTTCACCGCGAAATCGTCCATCTCGTTGTTGAGCAAAAAGCCGGTGCCGGGCGCCACCACTGCGGCGCCGAAATTGCCGTTGAGCGTATAGGTGACGCTGACCGCGTTGCCCTCGCCGTCGACCACCGAGTAATGCGTTGTCTGCGGCCGTTCGCCTTGCGCAACCGGCGCGAGCGCGGCGGACGGGGTCGCCTTCTCCGGGTCGATCGCGGCGCGCAGCGTCGCGGCGTAGTCGGGCGAAGTCAGCCGCGCCACCGGATTGGCGACGAAATCGGGGTCGCCAAGCACGCTGTTGCGGTCGCGGAAGGCGCGGCGCATCGCCTCGGCGGTCAAATGAACCGCGCGCGGCGAGTTGGGTCCGGCGGCCGCCAGGTCCCAGCCGGCCAGGATGTTGAGGATTTCGCATAGGGTCGTGCCGCCGCTGCTCGGCGGTGGGGCGGAGATAATCCGGTAGCCGCGATAGGCGCAGGCGAGCGGCGGCATCTCGCCCGCCACATACCCCGCGAAATCGGCTTCGCTGAGGATGCCGCCCCGCGCGGCTGACGCGGTGGCGACGGCGTGCGGGATCGCGCCGCGATAGAACGCATCCGGCCCTTCGGCGGCGATCCGCGTCAGGATCGCGGCAAGGTCGGGCTGCACCAGCCGCTCGCCGGCGCGATAGGGCGACCCGTCGGGGTGCAGGAAAATGCGCGCGGCTTCCGGGTCGGCGGCGAGGCGCTTGGCGCCGCGCTCCAAGATCGCCGTATCCGCGGCGCCAAGCATGAACCCGTCGCGCGCCAACGCGATCGCCGGGGCCATCACCTTGTCGCGGCCCAGCCGGCCGTATTTTTCGAGCGCGAGATTGAGCCCCTTGACCGTGCCTGGCACCCCCGCCGCGCGGTAGCCGTAGAGGCTTGCTTCGCGTACCGGGTTGCCGGTGGGGTCGAGATACATGTCCGCGGTCGCGCCGGCGGGCGCGGTCTCGCGGAAATTGATCACCGTCTCGCCACCACCAGAGGCGCCGTTGCCCGCGCGGCGGATCAGCATAAAGCCGCCGCCGCCGATATTGCCGCAGCACGGGTCGACCACGGCAAGCGCATAGCCCACCGCGACCGCCGCATCGACCGCGTTGCCGCCGGCTTTGAGGATGTCGAGCCCGGCAGCGCTCGCCTCGCGCTGAGCCGACACCACCATGCCATGCGTCGCTTCTTGCGCCCGCGCCTCGCCGGCGCCGAGCAGCGCGATGACGGTGGCGAGCGCGAAGAGCACCCTTCGTCGAGGCCAGCGGCACAGTAAATAATTCAATAACGAATTAACCATGTTTCGCGGCGCCTAAACAAAGCCAATGACTTAAGCAGCTTGGTTTCCAATTATGGTAAACAACTGACAATTAACTATCAATTTCAATGAATTTGACACAACTCGTAACTAGGTTTTGTTGCGGTAGAGACGGGCGTTTACCGCAAATTATCTCGCTGATGCTACATCGGATGGGACAACGCCGGGCAAGGCGCCCGGCCGGATTTTCACAAGAGGCTGCTGTATTCATGGTGTCTCCGCGTGTAGCTGAACTCCAACCCGTTGCCGGCACGCCGGCCTACCGGCTGCCGCCGGCGCGTGCCATCGACGGCGCCGCACGAGCGGCCGGCCGTCGGTTTTCGGATGTTTCCGCGCCACGTGGCAAGCGCCTCGGCGAAGAGCCGCCGCCGCGCCCGATTTCGCTCGACCTCGAGGGGCAGCGCCAGCGCATCAACCCCAACGCCCTCGCCTCGGCGGTGCAGCTGGCCGACTTTCTGATCGTGCTGGCGGCAGGCTTCGCCGGTTGGACGTTGCAGTCGACGTTCGCCTGGCCGGTGGCGACGTTGCCGATGGCTACCGGTGCGCTGGTGCTGGCGCTGACGGCGCGAGCGCGGAAACCCCGCCCGCGGGTGCCGCGCGATCTGACCCGCCAGTGTCTCTCGACGCAATTGCGCGAGGGCATCGTGCATGCGCTGACGGCCTTCGGCTTCAGCTTGCTCGCCGCGGTGACGCTGTTGCAGCCTGATTCCGCCGGACGGGCTTCGTTGATCATCTGGCTGTCGCTGTGGGCGCTGATCGCCGTCGCCGGCATCGCTGCGGTTCGCGTCGTTCTGTCGGCGATGCTGGCCCGCTGGCGCGCCGCCGGCCGCCTCAAGCAGGCGGTGGCGATTTACGGCACCGGCGATCTCGCCGCACGTCTGGTCGCGCGGCTGCAGGCCGCCTGCCCCGAGACCATCGAGATCGTCGGTGCGTTCGACGACCGCGCCGGCCGCCACGTCGCCAGCCCCACGCTCGCCGATCTGGCGCACGGCACCACTGCCGAACTGGTCGAGCTGTCGCGCCAGCTCGAGATCGACCGGATCATCGTCGCGCTGCCGCACTCGGCCGAGAAGCGCCTCCTCGAGATACTCCGCAAACTGCACAAGATGCCGGTGGAAATCAGCCTCGCGCCGGACATGGTCGGGTTCAACCTGCTGAGCAAGGACGAGGACGAATACGGCGGATTGCCGCTGCTCGATGTGTACGGGCGGCCGCTGACCTTTGGCCAAAGCCTGCTGAAGACCGCGTTCGACCGCACTGCGGCGGCGCTGGGGATCGTCGTCCTGTCGCCGGTGCTGGCGACCGTGGCGCTGGCGATCAAGCTCGACAGCAAAGGGCCGGTGCTGTTCCGGCAAAACCGCTACGGCTTCGGCGACCGGGTGATCGAGGTCTACAAGTTCCGCACGATGAGGGCCGAGGCCGCCGACACCAACGGCGAGAAGCAGACCGCGGTCAACGACCCGCGCCTCACCCGGATCGGCGGGATGCTGCGGCGCTGGAGCATCGACGAGCTGCCGCAGCTGCTCAATGTGTTGCGCGGCGAGCTGTCGCTGGTCGGCCCGCGCCCGCATGCGGTCAGCATGCGGGTCAAGCAGCGCCTCAACGAGGACATCGTCCCCGATTACGCGCTGCGCCATCACGTCAAGCCGGGGATCACCGGCTGGGCCCAGGTCAACGGCTATCACGGTCCGGTCGAGACCGAGAAGGCGCTGCACGAGCGCGTCGCCTACGATCTCGACTACATCAATCACTGGTCGCTGTGGTTCGACATCCGCATCCTGCTGCGGACCGTCTTTATCGCCTTCGGCCAGCGTCACGCGTACTGAGCGAAGGCTGCATCGGCGGGAAGCGCCAAAAAACACAATGAGGTAATGAGGCAGTGAGATACCAAGCTTCGGCAATCACACTGCCTCGTTGTCTCATTGTAAATTTATGCGGCTCACCGCGGTGCGGCGGCCGATTCGCTGCGATTGGCGCGCAGCGCGGCACTGCCAGGTTGGCTAACGCATGGGCGCTCATCGTCGTCGGCTCCGGCACTTGCCGTGGGGCTTCGGCATCGCCGACACTCATCCTCTCGCCGACCCGTACAGGTTGAGGCAAAATTGAGGATTGCGTGGCTCGCGGCCATCGCCGGCTTGGTGCTGGGTGCGCTTGGCGCTTGCGCGCCGTCGGCGCCGAAGCTGGTCGCGCCCGAGGCGCTGCCCGGCGCGGTGCCGCTAACCGCCGAGCATGTCCTCGCTCCGGGCGACGAGTTCGAACTCCGCTTTCCGTTCTATCCCGACCTTAACGACCGGGTGGTCGTCGGGCCGGACGGACGGCTGTCGTTGCAGCTCGTCAACACGGTCGCGGTCGGCGGGCTCAGCGTCGGCGAGGCGACAACGCTGCTCAACGACCGCTACGCCAAGGTGATCCGCGATCCGCAGGCGACCTTGACGGTGCGCAACTTTGCCCCGCAGCAGATTTTCGTCGATGGTTGGGTCGCCAACCCGGGCCTGGTCCGCAGCGATGTGCCGCTGACGGTGTCGCGCGCCATCGCCCAGGCCGGCGGCGCCAAGACCGGTTCCCATACCGACGCCATCCTGGTGCTGCGCCGCACCCGCGACGGCACCATTCATTACTATCAGGTCGCGCTCGGCAACTATGCCGGCGCCGGCGGCGGCGAGGACCCGATGCTCAACTCCTATGACGTGGTCTACGTGCCCAAGACGGTGCTCGGCTCGATCGGCGATTTCCTGGCCACCTACGTCAAGAACATCCCGTTCTATCTCAACTACCCGATTCAGTAAGCGTTAACCCTCTGCGGTCTGGATACACGCATGGCCGGCAACCCGTACGACCTCACCACCCGCGAGTTCCTGAGCATCCTGTTCAGGGAAAGGGTTCGGCTGATCCTCGTATTCGTCGTGCTATGCGGGCTGGTCGTCGGCTATTCCTACACGCTGACCCCGTATTACGAGGCGACGACCCGGCTGCTGGTGAAAAGCGGGCGCGAGTTCCAGATCCGCTCCGATCCCAACCAGCCGATCGTGGCGGTGCCGAGCTCGACCAAGCAGGAAATCGTCAATTCCGAAATCCAGATCCTGACCAGCCGCGACCTGATCGTCGGCGATGTCGCCCAGATCGGCGCCGACAAGCTCTACCCCGGCAATGGCGGCATCGACGCCGCGGTGCGCAGTTTTGTCAGCGATTTCAAGGCTGCCCCGGTCGAGTTGGCCGACGTCATCGATATCAGCTACCGCAACCGCGATCACGATGTCGCGGTCGAGGCGCTGACCGTGCTGGTGCAGCTCTACCAGCAGAAGCACGCCGAGATGTTCGCCGACCCGCGCTACAAATTCCTCGAGCAGCAGACCGGGCAATACCAGGACCAGCTCGACGCGGTGGCCAAGAAGATTGCGGCGATCCGCACGGACAAATCGCTGTTCGATGTCGAGAACCAGCGCGCCAAGCTGCTCGACGAACGCGCCTCGGTGGCCGGCATCCTGCAGCAGCTGAAAAGACAGTCGATCGACGCGCATCGCCGTATCGATTTCCTGACGGGCCGGCTGAAGACGACCCAGCCGCTGATCCCGGGCGGCGAGGCGGCGGCCGATGCGGTGGAGCAGGCGAAGGCGCGGCTCCTCGACCTCCAGGTCAAGCAGCAGCAGCTGAAAGAACGCTATGTCGGCGACGTCAAGCCGCTGCAGGACGCCGCGGCGGAGATCGACAAGCTCCGGCAATTCGTCACCCGCAACGACCCGATGAACCGCAAGGTTTGGTCGCAGCGCAACACCGCCTATGACGACATGACCGTCGCGCTCAACCGGGCGATGGCCGACGCGGCGCCGCTCGACCAGCAGATCGCGCTGCGGGAACAGGAATCGCAGGCGAACGAGGCGCGGCTGCGCGACCTCGGCGAAGGCGGCCGCTCGCTAGAGGATCTGGAGCGCGAGCGGCGCACGCTCGAAGAGCTCGTCCACACCTATCGCACCCGCTACGAAGAGGCGCGGATGAACGAGGACCTCGACCGCGAGCGGGTGGTCAGCGTCTCGACGATCCAGCGTCCCGACGCGCCGCTGCGGCCGGCCGGGCCGAAGCATCTGCCGTTCATCCTCGGCGGCATCCTGATCGGCATCGTCGGCGCCGGCGGGATGCTGCTCTACCTGCTGGTCTTCCGCGAGACCCTGATCACGGTTGAAAGCGTCGAGCGCATTATCGGGCTGCCGGTTGTGGCCTCGGTCGGCGCCCGGCCGACTTTGTAGCGGCGGGCGAGCCGCCTTCCGTCGCGCTGTGCGGCGGAAGGCATGACGGCATACCAGTTGTTAATCGTCCACGGGCCAGTATCGGGGCATCTTCCATGATAGGCCCCCGAACATGGCTTTCGGCTCTCGGCAACGACGCGTCCTCTATGTGCTGCAGGGCTTGCCGGTGCCGTTCGACCGGCGCGCCTGGCTGCACGCGACGGCGCTGGCGGCGCATGGCTATGCGGTCAGCTTCATCTGCCCGAAGGGGCGCGGGTTCGACCTGTCGCGCGAGGAGCGCGAGGGGGTCGACATCTACCGCTATTGGCGGCCGTTCGAGGGCGAGGGCAAGCTCGCCTTTATCGGCGAGTCGCTGTGGTGCTTCTTCGCGACCCTGCTGCTGACGTTGCGGGTGGCGCTGTTCGGGCGCGGCTTCGACATCCTCCACATTTGCAATCCGCCGGAAATCTACTGGCCGATTGCCTGGTTCTGGCGTGCATTCGGCAAAGTGTTCATCTGGGATCACCGGGACCTGTCGCCGGAACTGGCCGCCGCCAAGTTCGGCGCCGGCGACGGCCCCATCATGTCCTTGCTGTTCCTGCTTGAACGGCTGAGTTTCCGCGCCGCGCAGATCGTCGTCGCGACTAACGAGAGCTACAAGCGGATCGCGGTCGAGCGCGGCAACAAGCGCGCCGAGGACGTGTTCATCGTCCGCTCGGCGCCGTCGCTGGCGAAGTTCACGATTTACCAGCCCGACCCCTCCTTCAAGCAGGGCAAGCCGCATTTGCTCCTCTATCTTGGCGAGATGGGGCCGCAGGACGGGGTCGATAACCTGGTCCGGGCGATCAAGGTGCTGCGTGACGATCTCGGCCGCAGCGATTTCCATTGCGTGCTGATCGGCGGCGGCACCTATCAGCCGGCGGTCGCCGCCCTCGCCGGCGAGCTCGGCGTCGCCGATCTGTGCACCTTCACCGGCATCGTCAGCGACGAGATGCTGTGCCGCATCCTGTCGTCGGGCGACGTCGCGGTCGATCCGCTGCCCAAGAACGGGTGGTCGGACAAGAGCACCATGAACAAGGTGCTCGAATACATGTTCTTCGGGCTGCCGATCGTCGTCGGCGAGCTCGCCGAGGCGCGGGTCTCGGCCGATGCCGCGGCAAATTACGTGGAGCCCGGCAACGCGCGCTCGATGGCCGAGGGCATCGCGGCGCTGCTCGACGATCCCGAACGGCGCGCGCAGATGGGCGCGTTCGGCCAGGAGCGGCTGCGCAGCACGCTCGCCTTCGAATACTCGGTGCCGAATCTGTTGGCGGCGTACGAGGCCGCCTGGGCGCGGGTGCGCCGTCCGCTGGCCTGGCTCGGCGGCCGGGTTCATCCGCAAACCCGCTGATCTGCCGAGCGGATTTTCGTCGGTAGGAAGCCGTCTCCAAGGCCGCTGGCGCGGAGTTTCCACCGTCGGTACGGTTTGCGCCTGTCTCCCAGCGGGGGTGCGATGTACGAGCGTTTCTATGGGCTGTCGCGGCCGCCCTTTGCGGTGACCCCCGATCCGGGCCTGTTCTACATGAGCCGGGCGCACCGCGAAGCGCT